>JBCBAV010000011.1:0-45174 GCA_038532285.1 Pseudomonadota bacterium
GCCTGCGGCGGTGCTGTCGCGGACGGTCACCGGTTCGGGCGCCTCTGGGGCGGCCCCGGAGAGCGGACGGGGGGCAGCAGCCCCGCAGGCGACAGCTTCAACGCGGGCTTTCTCGCGGCCCTGATCTCGGGCAAGGATACCGATGCGGCCATGGCCGCAGGCCACAGATTGGCCGCCCGCGTCGTCCAGCACCCCGGCGCGATCATCTTGTGACAGGGAAGGAATGCCAATGAAATGCGGAGTCATCGGCCTCGGCGACATGGGGTCCGGCATTGCCCTGAACCTCATCCAGAACGGCTTTACCACCAGCGGCTTCGACCTTGATCCCGTCCGCATGTCGGCCTTTTCCGACATGGGGGGTGAGGCGTGCGCATCCGCCGCCGACGTCGGTGCCGCCAGCGACGCGGTGTTCGTGATGGTCATGAACGGCGATCAGGCGCGCAGCGTGATCTCGGACCTGATGACCACCATGCAACCCGACGGCGCCGTCTTCCTGTCGGCCACGATCAAACCCGCCGAGGCGCGCAGCATCGGCGCGATGACAAAACGCGCGGGCATCGCCCTGATCGACACGCCGGTTTCGGGCGGCTATCCGGGCGCGCAGGGCGGCACGCTCACCATGATGGCCGCCGCCCCCGCGGGGGTGCTCGACCATTTCGCCCCGGTGATGGAGGCCGTCAGCGCCAACATCCACCGCGTCGGCACCGAACCGGGCGACGGCCAGACGGTCAAGGCGTGCCTGCAATCGCTCATCGGCGCGCAGTTCTCGGCGACGTTCGAGGCCGCAGCCCTCGCCGCCAAGGCGGGCGTGCCGGGTCAGGTCATCCTGGATGTGTTCTCCACCTCCTCGGCAGGCTGCGGCATCGTCAACAACGCCCTGCAAAAGATCATCGACCGCCAGTTCGAAGGCACCGGCAGCCACATCAACACGATGCACAAGGATCTCACGATCTCCATGGCCTTGGGCGAAGAGCTTGGCGTGCCGCTCCACACCGCCGCCGCCGCGATGCAGATCTTCCACGCCGGGCGCACCCGCCACCCCGCGGGCGACAACTGGGTCGCCACCCGCGTGATCGAAGACATCGTCGGCGCCGAACTGCACCGCGACGCAGCCCGCAAAACCCGCGGCGACGACACATGAAACTCGGTGTCATCTGCGACGGCATCAGCCGCGATCTGGCCCACACGCTCGACGTGATGGACGAATTTGACCTCGAATATGCCGAACTGCAATTCGTCGGCGACACCGAGGTCGGCGATCACAGTGCGGCCGAGATCCGCGAGATCGACCTGATGCTGCGCGATCGCGGCAAACCGGTCAGTTGTCTCTCGCGTCACATCTTTGCGGGCCTGACCACCCAAAACCGCCCCGGCGACGCCGCTCACACCGCCCACATGGACGCGCTCGCCCGCGTCATCGACATGGCCCACGTCACCGGCGCACCGCTGGTGCGCATCATGACCAACAAAAAGGAACAGATCCTTTGGGGCGCAGGCGGTGCCGAAAAATGGAACGTCGCCCACGGCGCATGGGACGCCACGCTGGCGCTGATCGCCCCCGCTATCGACGTGGCCCGCGCCGCTGGCATCACGCTGGTCGTGGAAACCGGCAACGGCACCATGGTCAATTCCAGCTACACCGCCGCCAAGCTGATCGACGATCTGGGTGCCCACGGCACGCTGCAGGTGCTCTGGGATCCCGCCAACAACTGCTGGTGCCACGAACCCGCCTACCCCGACGGCTACGACGCCCTGCGCGGCGGCTATCTCGGGCACATCCACATCAAGGATGTCACCGTCGACACGCCCCGCGCCACGCTCACCGTCAACCGCATGGGCGAAGGGCAGCTGGGTCCACTGTTCCAGCCCATCGCCGACGCCCTGCGCGCCGACCGATATGACGGCGTGATCAGCTTTGAAAGCGTCTACCACCCCGGCAATGGCGACTACGAGGCGGGCTTTCGCGCGAATATCGACCGGTTCAAGGCGCTCTTTGCATGACCACGCCCGCCATCGCAGTCTTTGGCGCGGGCCTCGTCGGGGCGCGCCACGTGGCGCAGGCCGCCGCACAGGCGCGCCTCGCCGCCATCGTCGACCCCGCGCCCGCCGCCCGCGACCTCGCCGCCCAACACGACGTCCCATGGTTCGCGGACCCCGCCGCGTACCTCGACGCGCACAGCCCAGATGGAGCCGTCATCGCCACCCCCAACGCGCTGCACGCCGACCACGCGGTCGCCTGCCTTGCCCGCCGCATCCCCTGCCTGATTGAAAAGCCCATCGCCGACGCCGTCGCCGACGCCACCCGCATCGTCGACGCCAGCGCACAGCACGAAACCCCGGTCCTCGTCGGCCACCACCGCCGCCACAACCCGATCATCGCCCGCGCCAAGGCGATCATCGACGCCGGCACCCTCGGCGACATCACCGCCGTCACGGGCCAGTTCTGGCTCTACAAACCCGACGACTATTTTGACGCCACATGGCGGACGCAGCCGGGCGGCGGGCCGACGATGATCAACTGCATCCACGACATCGACCTGATGCGGCACCTCGTGGGCGACATCACCGACCTGCAGGCCATGCGCAGCCACGCCCGCCGCGGCCTCGCCGTCGAGGACACCGCCGCCATCACCCTGCGCTTTGCAAATGGCGCGCTCGGCAGCTTCAGCATCTCCGACACTGTCACAGCCCCCTGGAGCTGGGAGATGACCTCCGCCGAAAACCCGATCTACCCGCATGTGCCGGACAGCTGCTATCGCATCGGCGGTACGCACGGCAGCCTGTCCCTGCCCGACCTCACGCTCTGGACCCATGACGGCCCGCGCAGCTGGTGGAAACCGATCTCCGGCACCCGCCAAGACATCCCCCACGCCGACGCCTTCGCCCGCCAGTTCACCCATTTCCTCGACGTGATCGCAGGCACACCGCCCGCCGTCTCCGCCGCCGAAGGCCGCGCCAGCCTCGCCGCCACGCTCAAGGTGCTGGAACCGGACCCCGGGGCCTAACCGTCTGCGTCCTCATCCCCGACAATCACGTCATAGGCATTCAGCACCAGCGCCACCAACACCGCCAGTGTCAGCGCCTGCGCGTGCATGCCCGCGCCCGCGGCCAGCCCGATGGCCCCCACGGCCCAGATCGCCGCGCCGCTGGCCACACCGCGCAACCGGCCCTGCGAGGTGGTCGAAATGATCGCCCCCGCGCCCAGAAACCCCAGCGCGCCCACCAGCCCCTGCACCAGCCGCGTGGGATCAACGGCGATGTCCTCGCCCGCCTCGACCATGATCACGGCCAGATCCAGCGTGATCATGATCCACGCCGCCGACGCTGCCGATGTCAGGATATAGGCCCGCGCGCCCAAGGGCTTGTGCTTGATCTCGCGGTCGATGCCCACGATCAGCCCGGCCACCGCCGCCACCAGAAGCCGGAACAGAAATTCGTCATATGCTACAATGGTTTATAGCCTAGCATGCCTGCCGCAGATAACCAGCGCCCTGCGCCAAACGCAGGAATTGCCGCGTCGCGGCGCCACGCTACCTCTCCTTGGTAACGATCCACCCCAAGGCCCCGGTTCCCGCCATGCTCACCCGCAACTTCCTGCTGATCCTCTTGGGCAACGTGACCCTCGGTGCGGCGATGCCGATGCTCATCGTACTGGGCGTGCTGGCCGGTGCGTGGCTGGCCCCGGCGGACTGGCTCGCCACAGCACCCACCTCGATGTCCCTGATCGCAGGCATCGCCGTCGCCTCGCCCCTGTCGCTCTTCATGGGCCGCTATGGCCGCCGCGCAGGCTTCCTGCTGGGGGCCGTCGCCCTGATGGCGGGCGGCACGCTCGCGGCCATGGCGCTGATCTGGGGCAGCTTTGCGCTCTTGTGCCTTGCCCACGTCGTGATGGGCAGCGCGCTGGTGTGCGTGAACTACTTCCGCTTTGCCGCCGCCGAGGCCGTCGCCGAGGCGCTCCGCCCCCAAGCCATCAGCTTCACACTCGCCTCCGGCCTTGTTGCCGCCCTCATCGGCCCGGAGCTCTTCACATGGACCCGCGACAGCCTTGCCCCCACGCCGCTGGCCGGGGCCTACGGCGCCATCGTTACCCTCAGCGCGCTTGGCGCGCTTCCGGTGCTGGGCCTCACAAGGATGCGCGTCGACACGCCCGCACCAACCGGCCCGCAATGGTCCCGCCTGCGCACCCTGATCACCACCGATCCGCGCATCGCCGTGGCCATCGGCATCGCGGCCCTCAGTCAGGCGATCATGGTCCTGCTGATGACGCCCACGCCGCTGGCCATGGTCGGCTGCGGCTATGTCGAAGACACCGCCGCCGACGTGATCCGCTGGCACGTGGTCGCGATGTTCGCGCCCGGCTTTTTCACCGGCAGCCTGATCAAACGGTTTGGCGCGGGCCGCGTCGCGGCCGCCGGCCTCACGCTGATTGTGCTGGCGGGGCTGGTGGCGTGGTCCGGGCTGTCTCTGGGCAATTTCTACCTCGCTCTCGTACTCGTCGGCATCGGCTGGAACTTCGGCTTTGTCGCGGGCACCTACATGCTGCAGACCTCCGTCAGCGCCGAGGATGCGCCGCTCTTGCAGGGCGCCAACGACACGCTGCTGGCCATCGCGGCATCGGTGGCCTCGCTGCTGTCCGGGGCGCTCTATGCCGGGATCGGATGGGAGGCGCTGGCCGCCCTGTCGATGCCGATCACCGCGGGTCTCGGGCTGATGCTGCTGCGCGCGAACCGGCGCGCGGCGACACGCGTGGAACCTTAAGCAAAAGTTATCGACGATCTGCAAACGTTAACGCGGGCGAAGTGTTACCGATGGGTAAACGCACGCACACAGGCCGTTTTGTACAAAACAGGGGCCATTTTCATCAAAACCCGCGAAGAGGGCCGAAAAGGCCCCGATGAGCAACCCCCGTTTTGTACAAAACGGCGGCCCCATTCATCAAAACGCCTGCGCAGGCCCACCGTACGCCCCGTTAACCCCACCGTACGCTGGCCACAAAAAAACCGCGCCCGATCCCCCGGACGCGGCAAAAATCTTCAGATGGAAATGGCCTCAGCCGACCAGTTCCAGCCCCGAAAAGAAGTACGCGATTTCCACCGCCGCCGTCTCGGGTGCGTCCGACCCGTGAACCGAGTTTTCGCCCACGCTCTCGGCAAATTCCGCCCGGATCGTGCCAGCTGCCGCATCCGCCGGATTGGTGGCACCCATCACTTCGCGGTTCTTGGCAATCGCGTTCTCGCCTTCCAGAACCTGCGCCACAATCGGCGCCGACGCCATGAACTCGCACAGCTCATCATAGAACGGACGCTCGGCGTGCACCGCATAGAAAACACCGGCCTGCGCCTTGGTCAGATGGATGCGCTTCTGCGCCACGATCCGCAGCCCCGCCTCTTCGAACTTGGCGTTGATCGCACCGGTCAGGTTGCGGCGTGTTGCGTCGGGTTTGATGATGGAAAAAGTACGCTCAAGCGCCATGGGTCCACTCCTTTGATCACGTCGGGGCCCCTGCCCCATATGGTTCGCGGCGCACCTAGCACGGGTCCGACCCAGTGAAAAGCGGCGATTGACGCCTGCTTCATTCCGCGTCACACCGCGCCCATGCTGCGCCTCGACAACATCACCTATGCCATCGCCGGTCGCCCCCTCTTTGACGGGGCCAGCGCCGTCATCCCCGAGGGCCACAAGGTCGGCCTCGTCGGCCGTAACGGCACCGGAAAGACCACGCTTTTTCGCCTTGTTTACGGGGAGTTGGCGCTGGAAAGCGGTGACATCGCCCTGCCGTCCAAGGCCCGCATCGGCGGCGTGTCCCAAGAGGCCCCCGCCAGCGATGTCAGCCTGATCGACACCGTGCTCGCCGCCGACACCGAACGCGCAAGCCTCTTGGCCGAAGAGACGGACGACCCGACCCGCATCGCCGAAATCCAGACCCGGCTCGCCGACATCGACGCCTGGTCGGCCGAGGCGCGCGCCGCCACGATCCTCAAGGGCCTCGGCTTTGACGAGGCCGCCCAACAGCGCCCCTGCGCCGACTTCTCGGGCGGCTGGCGCATGCGCGTGGCCCTCGCCGCCGTGCTCTTTGCCCAGCCCGATCTGCTGCTGCTCGACGAACCCACCAACTACCTCGATCTCGAAGGCGCGCTCTGGCTCGAACACTACATCGCCCGCTACCCGCACACGGTGCTGATCATCAGCCACGACCGCGGGCTGCTGAACCGCGCCGTGGGCAGCATCCTCCACCTCGAAGACCGCAAGCTGACGCTGTACCAAGGCCCCTACGACCAGTTCGCCCGCCAACGCACCGAACGGCTCGCCCTGGCCGCCGCCCAGGCCAAGAAACAGGAGGCCCGCCGCGCCCACCTGCAATCCTACGTGGACCGCTTCCGCTACAAGGCCGACAAGGCCAAACAGGCCCAATCCCGCCTCAAGGCGCTGTCGAAAATGCAGCCCATTACCACGCCTCAAGAAGCCGGGCTCAAACGCATGGACTTCCCCAACCCCGAAAAGCTGTCGCCCCCCATCGTGAATATGGACGGCGCATCAACGGGTTACAACGGCACACCCGTTCTGTCCAAGCTGTCCCTCAGGATCGACCAAGACGACCGCATCGCCCTTCTGGGCAAAAACGGCATGGGCAAATCGACCTTGTCGAAGCTGCTCTCGGACCGGCTGGACAAGCTCTCGGGCAAGATCACCAAATCCGCCAAACTGCGCATCGGCTACTTTGCCCAGCACCAGGTCGATGAGCTGCATGTGGACGAAACCCCGCTCGACCACCTGCGCCGCGAACGCCCCGCCGAGACCCCCGCCAAATGGCGCGCGCGCCTGTCGGGCTTCGGCCTGATGGCCGATCAGGCTGATACCGTCGTGGGCCAGCTCTCGGGCGGTCAAAAGGCGCGCCTGTCGCTGCTGCTGGCCACCCTCGACGCGCCTCACATGCTCATCCTCGACGAGCCGACAAACCACCTCGACATTGAGTCGCGCGAGGCGCTGGTCGAGGCGCTCACCAACTACACCGGCGCCGTGATCCTTGTCAGCCACGACATGCACCTGCTCGAACTGGTCGCCGACCGGCTCTGGCTCGTCTCGGACGGCACCGTCATCCCCTATGATGGCGACCTCGAAACCTACCGCAGCTTCCTACTCAGCGACAGCAAACCAAAGGCGGAAAAGCCCAAAACTGCCAAGCCCAAAAAACCCTCGCGCGAGGCGCTGCAATCCCTGCGCGGCGCCCTGCGCAAATCCGAAGACAGGCTGGAAAAACTCAATGAAATGAGGGACAAGCTCGCCGACAAACTCGCCGATCCCACCCTTTACGAAGACGAACGGACCTCTGAAATGGAGGTCTGGCAAAGAAAATACGCCGAGGTGATGGACGCGCTCGACCGCGCCGAAACCCTCTGGATGCAGGACATGGAAAAACTCGAATCCGCCGAACGTATCGCTTCTTCTGGCTAAAAATACCTCGGGGAGTTTGAGGGGCAGCGCCCCTCATTCAAAAAACAAAATCGAACGCGCGCAGCGCACAATGTGACAGCATGATCGACACCGCCTTCTTTATCACCGCCTTTGTCACCATGTTCGTGGTGATCGACCCCGTGGGCCTTGCCCCGCTTTTTGTCGCCCTGACCCAAGGCGCCGACGCCCGCCACCGCCGCGCGGTGGCCATCCGCGCCTGCGGCATCGCGATGATCATCCTCGTGCTCTTTGCGCTTTTTGGCGAGGCTGTGCTGGGCTTCATCGGCATCTCCATGCCCGCCTTCCGCGTCGCAGGCGGCATCCTGCTCTTCATCACCGCCCTCGACATGCTGTTTGAACGCCGCACAAAACGCCGCGCCGATCAAAGCGACGCGCCGCACAACGACGATGACCCCTCGGTCTTCCCCCTCGCCATCCCTCTGATCGCAGGGCCCGGCGCCATCGCGTCCGTCATCCTGCTCACCGGCCAGAAACCGGGGGTCGAGGGGCTGGCGCTGGTGCTTGCGATCACCGCTCTCGTGCTGCTCTTGTGCCTGATCTTCTTCATGGCCGCAGGGCTGCTTGAACGCGCGCTGGGTCAGACGGGCATTACCGTGGTCACTCGCCTTTTGGGCATGCTGCTTGCCGCACTGTCGGTGCAGTTCGTGCTCGACGGGCTGCGAGCCTTCGGTTTCGCTCCGGACTAGGCGTGCCTATATAACGCTCATGAGCGCAGACAGCATTGCACAACTGATCTATCTCGGGGCCTTCGTGCTGGTCATCGGCGGGGGTTTCCTGCTGACCAATAAACTCAGCCTGAACAAGACGTTGCAGATGGCAGCGACTTGGGCGCTGATCTTTATCGGCGTGATAGCGGCGGTGGGTCTCTGGGGCGATATCCAGGACGATCTGAACGCCGGGCGCACCTTTGTCGACGCCGATGCGGTGACCATCCCGCGCGCGCGCGACGGGCACTATTACCTGACGCTCGACATCAACGGCGTGGCCACCGATTTCGTCGTGGATACTGGTGCGACCGAGATTGTGCTGACCTCCGACGATGCCGCGGCCGCGGGCCTTGCGCCCGATACGCTCAACTTCATTGGTCGCGCCAACACGGCCAACGGCACGGTCAACACCGCACCCGTGCGCCTCGACAGTGTCGAGATCGGGCCGTTTATCGACCGCGATGTCTTTGCCGTGGTGAACGGGGGCGAGATGGATCAGAGCCTGCTGGGTATGGGCTATCTGCAGCGCTGGGGCCGGATCGAAATTGCGGGCGGCGAGATGACTCTGTCGCGCTAGGGCCAAAACATGGGGCCTACTTCTCGGCCTTTTTCTCCCAGCGCCCGCTTTCCTCAGACCAGTATTGCGCGGACGCCCCCGCATCGGTCAGCGCCTTCCACTGCCCGCGCGCCACGGCCAACGCATCCGCGTCATTGCCGTCAAAGAGAACACAAACCCGGTCATGGGCGGCGACCTCTTCGGCACTGACATCCGCGCCGTCGATGGTCATCAGGCATTGCGGTGCGTTGCCCGCGTCGCCGGTGGTCAGCAGGATCGGCTGATCCGCATCCTGCGCGCCCCCGGCGATCCCGTGGGGCAAGAACCCCTCTTCGGGGCCCAGCCACAGCTTTTCATCCAGCCACGACAGCCGTTCGGCGTCACGACCGCGCACCGCCACGCGCCACCCTGCCCCGCGCGCCTTTCCCAGAAGCATGGCCAGCGTCTCCTCCAGCGGGCGGCGTGTCAGGTGGTAGAAATACGCAGCCCCCAAGGCCTTAGCCCTCGTAGCCGTCCGCGATCAGCCGGTTCAGCGCCAGCACGCCCCACCCCGTTGCCCCCTTGGGCGCAAGGTCTGTGTCCGATTTGACCGATGCCACTCCGGCGATATCAAGGTGAATCCAGGGCGTCTCTTCCTTGACGAAACGCTGAAGAAACTGTGCCGCGGTGATTGATCCGGCCGCGCGGCCACCGACGTTCTTCATGTCGGCGATGCGCGATTTCAGCTGCTTGTCATAGGCCGACCCGAGCGGCATGCGCCACGCGCCTTCGTTCTCGTTCCCTGCAGCCTTGAGGAACGCGTTGCAGAAATCATCGTGGTTGGAAAAGACGCCGGCATTCTCGTGGCCCAGCCCGATGATGATCGCGCCGGTCAGCGTGGCCAGATCGACCATGCCCGCGGGGTTGAACCGCTCTTGGGCGTACCACATGACGTCGCACAGGACGAGGCGCCCTTCGGCGTCGGTGTTGATGACCTCGACCGTGTCGCCCTTCATCGAGGTGACCACATCGCCGGGGCGGGTGGCGTTGCCCGAGGGCATGTTTTCCACCAAACCGACAAGGCCCACGACATTGGCTTTGGCCTTGCGCCGCGCGATGGCTTTCATGGTGCCAGCAACGACACCCGCACCGCCCATGTCCATCGTCATGTCTTCCATGCCACCCGCGGGCTTGAGGCTGATCCCCCCGGTGTCAAAGACGACGCCCTTGCCCACCAGCGCCAGCGGCGCCTCGTCGCCGCCGCCATTCCATTCCATCACCACGACCTTGGACGGGCTGTCCGACCCCTGGCCCACCGACAACAGCGTGCGCATGCCCAGTTCGGCCAGCTTGTCCTCGTCCAGCACCTCGACCTTCAGACCGGTGTCCTTGAGCGCCTCAAGCTGGGCGGCAAATTCGGTGGTGGTCAGCACGTTGGCGGGCGCGTTGACCAGGTCACGGGTAAAGAACATCCCTTCGGCCAGCGCCATCAAGGGGGCTGCCGCAGCAGTCGCGTCGTCGGGTTTCGAGCACATAACGGAAACGGCGCCGTCACGTGCGCCAGGATCGGTCTTCATCTCGTCGTAGGCGTAATCGCGCGCAACCAGTCCGAACGCCAGTTCCGCCACGCGGCGCAGGCCGTCGACGGCCAACAGCAGGTCATCAGACCCGCGCAGCTTGGCCAGTGCGGCACCCGCCTTGCGCGCCTCTTCGACGGTGTGGCTGCGCGGCAGGCACAAGAGATCCACGGCGCGCGCTTCCATGCCCGCAGGCCAGGCAAGGGTGGTCACCTGCCCCGGCTTCACCTTCTCGAAGCTGTCGGCCTCGACCAACCGCTTGAGCGCGCCACGCGTCAGGCGGTTCACCCGGCGCGCCGCCTGGCCCATGCGGCCGTCGGAATCCACAACCACTGCCACGCGGCCCGCAGCCCCCGCCAGCGCATCTAGATCGGTTGCTTCAAAGGTGACGGGGGTAAGACGTGTGGGCATCGTGCGCTCCGTTTCAGGTCCGAGGTTGGCACACACGTAACCCGCGACACCGCCCCTGACCAGAGCCCGTCCCCACCAAACCGCGCTTTAGCTGTTCCAGCGCTCGCAGGCTTGGGTTAGTCTGCCGCAAACAACGCTGCCGCGTTTCAATCAGAACAAGCACCGCAAGGGGGATGATGTGGCAAGGTTCGACCGCTATCTGCTGTCGCAACTGCTGTGGTTGTTCGGCTTTTTCGCGCTGGTGCTGGTGGCCGTTTTCTGGATCAACCGCGCGGTGCAATTGTTCGATCGGCTGATTGGCGACGGCCAGTCGGCGCTGGTATTTCTCGAATTTACCATTCTCGGCCTGCCGCGGCTGATCGTGACAGTGCTGCCCATCGCGACCTTCGCCGCGACCATCTACGTGATCAACCGGCTCAACAATGAAAGCGAATTGACCGTGATGTCTGCCACCGGCTCATCGCCGTGGCGGCTGGCGCGGCCGGTGGCGCTGTTCGGGCTGATCTCGGCGCTGATGATGTCCGTGCTGGCGCACGATCTTGTGCCACGGTCGATGGCGCAGCTGGCGGAACGCGAGCGCGAGATTTCGCAAAATGTGACGGCGCGGCTGCTGCAGGACGGCACGTTCCTGAACCCGGTGCCGGGTGTCACCTTCTACACCCGCGAGATTGGCGATGATGGCATCCTGCGCGACGTGTTCGTCGCGGACCGGCGCGATCCCGCGCAGGGCATGATCTATACCGCCGCCGAAAGCTATCTGGTGCGCGAGGGGGAACTCGCGTCGCTGATCATGGTGGATGGGCTGGCACAGCGTCTGACGCCAGAGGACCTGCGCCTGTCGACGGCAAAATTTCAGGACTTTTCATTCGATATCACGTCGCTGGTCCGTGGCGATGTCGACGTCACCCAATCCATCGCCAGCACCGGCACATTGGAACTGATTGCGTTGCAGTCATCGCTTGTGGCTGACGGCGTGGCACCCGGCGCGCTGGCCGAGGAAATCCACACCCGTTTTGCCCGTGCCGCATTTTGCTTTGTCACCGCCTTGATCGCCTTTTCCACACTGCTTGTGGGCGGGTATTCGCGGTTTGGCGTGTGGCGCGAGATTGTCATTGCCTTTGTGCTGCTGTTGCTGCTGGACGGGGCGCGGTCGACCCTGTCGGCTCCGGTGTTGGCCACACCGCAGCTTTGGCCGATCCTCTATGCGCCTGCCGCGACAGGCGCGCTGATCAGCACGGTGCTGTTGTGGGTGGCGGCACGGCCTGCCCTGTTCCGGCGGCGCATGCGGGGCACGGCATGATCCTGCACCTCTATTTCGCGCGCCGTTTCGGGCAAAGCATCGCGCTGGTGGCAACGGTTCTGATTGCCGTGATGGCGATGGTCGAACTGATCGACCAGACCCGCAAGCTGTCGGCGTTCGAGGTCAGCTTTGGCCAGCGACTGGGGCTCACCTTTCTGAACCTGCCGCAGGCCCTGAACGAGATTTTGCCGCTCATCATCATCCTGGCCACCATTGCCCTGTTCGTGACGTTGGCACGCAGTTCCGAACTGGTCGTGACACGCGCCGCGGGCCGGTCGGCCCTGCGCGCGCTGATTGCGCCGGTGACCGTTGCGCTTGCCCTTGGCGTTTTTGCCACCACCACGCTTGGGCCGATTGTTGCGGCGACATCGAAACAGGCCGCCGCATTGTCCGAATCCTATCGCTCGGGCGGGGTGTCGACCCTTGCGGTCAGCGAAGAAGGCCTGTGGCTGCGTCAGGGCGGCGCACAGGGCCAGACAGTGATCCGGGCGGCGCGGTCCAATGCGGATGCTTCGGTGCTCTATGACGTGACCTTTGTGGCCTATGCCCCGGACGGCGGACCGGTCCGCCGGATCGAGGCGGCCAGCGCATCAATCCAGGATGGAGAATGGGCGCTGCGCAAGGCCAAGGTCTGGCCGCTGACAACCGGCCTCAATCCCGAAGCCAACGCCGTCGAACATGAACTGCTTGCGCTGTCCTCCACGCTCACGCTGGACCGCATCCGGGAAACGCTGGGCACCGTCGCTGGCGTGTCGATCTGGGACATGCCCGAATTCATCGACCAGCTTGAGCTTGCCGGGTTTTCGGCGAGGCGGCACATCGTGTGGTTTCACAGCGAACTGGCGCGGCCACTGTTCCTGATGGGCATGGTTCTCGTTGCCGCGGCTTTCACGATGCGGCATACGAGATCCGGGGGGACCGGCACCGCTGTGCTGGCCGCAGTGCTTCTGGGGTTCGGATTGTATTTCATCCGCAGTTTTGCGCAGATCTTGGGGGAAAACGGGCAGTTGCCTGTCATCATCGCCGCCTGGGCACCGCCGCTGGCCGCGATCCTGCTGGCGTTGGGATTGCTTTTGCAGGTCGAAGATGGGTAGCGCCGTGCGGTTTGTGCTTGCCATGTTGATCCTGGTCTGGCCCATCGCAGCGATTGCCCAGGACGCCCCGCCTGCGATCCTGGTGGCCGACGAGATCGTGATCACGGCCGACCGCGAACTGATCGCGAGCGGCAACATCGAGGCATTTCAGGGCACCACGCGCATGACCGCGCAGCGCATCAGCTATGACCCGGACACCGAAACGCTGCTGATCACCGGCCCGATCACCATCGACGATGGCAATGGAGCTGTGATCCTCGCCGATCAGGCCCAGTTGAGCCGAGACTTGCAGAACGGGCTGCTGACCGGCGCGCGGCTGGTGCTGGACGACCAGTTGCAACTGGCCGCGGTGCAGATGAACCGGGTGGGTGGACGCTATACCCAGCTTTACAAAACCGCCGTGACCTCGTGCCGGATCTGCGAAAACGACCCGCGCCCGCCACTGTGGCAGATCCGGGCCAAGCGCATCGTACACGACCGCGAGGCGCAGCAGCTTTACTTTGACGAGGCGCAGCTGCTGTGGCGCAACACGCCGATTTTCTACCTGCCGCGCCTGCGCATGCCCGACCCGACGCTGGACCGCGCCAGCGGCTTCCTGTTTCCCGAAGTGACGTCAAATTCGCGTCTCGGCACCGGGATCAAGGTCCCGTATTTCATCAAGCTGGGCAATCATCGCGACCTGACATTGACCCCGTACCTTTCGAACCAGACCCGCACGCTGGAATTCCGCTACCGGCAGGCCTTTCGCCGCGGGCGCATCGCATTCGAAGGGGCTGGCAGTCGAGACGATCTGCAGCCAGGGGCCAACCGCGGATACCTTTTCGGCGTGGGGGAATTCGATCTGCGCCGGGACTTTCGATTGCAATTCGATATCGAGATCGTGTCGGACGACAGCTATCTGAACGATTATGGCTATTCCAGCAAAGACCGTCTGGACAGCGAAATCAGGCTGAGCCGTGCGCGGCGGGACGAGTATGTGCGCCTGTCCTACATCAATGTGAAATCGCTGCGCGACGACGAAAATGACGATTTTCTGCCGACCGACATTCTCGAGGCCGAATACGAGCGTCGGCTGTTTCCGCCTCTCCTGGGGGGAGAGGTTCGGATCGCGGTGACCGCACACACGCACGCCCGGCAGTCCAGCTTTGGTGGCGACAGCAACGGCGACGGCATTGCCGATGGCCGGGATGTCACGCGTTTCGGGGTAGAGGCGGGCTGGCGACGCACGGCGCTGCTCGGTGCGATGCAGGTGACGACCGAACTGGGCTTTGCCGCTGACAGTTTCGATATCTCGCAAGACAACGCTTTTGGCGGGTCCTACAACGAAGTCACGCCACAGGCCGCCCTCACCATGCGTTACCCAATGGCCAAGACCGGCCCGTCGGGCGCCGCGTTGCTGATCGAACCGGTGCTGCAATTGGCGTGGGTCGGCGGCGACGGGCTGGACGTGCCCAACGAAGAAAGCACCGAAGTCGAATTTGACGAAGGCAACCTGATCGCGTTGTCGCGCTTTCCGGGCACCGACCGGCGCGAACGTGGCTGGGCCGCGAGCATCGGGGGCACGTGGTCACGCTTTCATCCGAATGGCAACAGCGCACAGCTGACCATTGGCCAAGTGATCCGGCGCGACGCGCAGGCGGATTTCACCGAAACGTCCGGGCTGTCGGGCACCAGTTCGGATTTTCTTGTTGCCGGTCAGATCAAGCTCGCCAGCGGGGTGGCCGTGGTCGGGCGTTCGATCTTCAATGACCAATTCGATCTGGCGAAATCCGAATTTCGCGGCAGCTGGGCCAATGACCGCTTCGGACTGGCGGGCAGCTATGTCTGGCTTGATGAGGACCTGGGCGAAAACCGGCCCGATGCGATCAACGAATTGACCTTTGACGGGTCCTATCAGATTGACCGGTTCTGGAGCGCAAACCTCGACTGGCGGTACGACCTGACCGCGGGCCGCGCCGCTACCGCGCAGGCCGGTTTGGTCTATTCCAACGAATGCGTTCGCGTGGCAGCAACCGTCACCCGCAACTTTGCGTCATCAACAACGGTTGAGCCTTCGACCAACTTAGGCTTTACAGTAAGCCTCAGAGGCTTTGCCACCCAATCAGGCGGACAACGACAGGTAAGATCATGCACAAGCCAAGCATTTTGATCAGTCACGCGGTGCGCGCGCTGGCCCGGATCGGGGCTGCAGGGGCACTGGCATTCGGGCTGGCTGGCCCGACAGTCGCCCAGAACCCGTTTGCCCCGGTCGTCGAGGTGGGCAACGGCGTGGTCACCGAGTTCGAGGTACGCCAACGCGCACGGTTTCTGCAATTGCTGAACGCACCCGGGTCGAACCGGTCGGCGGTGATCGAAGAGTTGATTGACGACCGGCTGCGCGTCGCCGAAGCGCGCCGCCAGGGCATCGTGCTGACCGATGCCGACCTTGAGCCTGCGCTGGCGGCGTTCGCCCAACGCGCCAACCTGACCACAGAGCAGTTCATTTCCGCCCTTGGCGAGGCCGGGGTCGCGCCCGAAACCTTCCGCGACTTTGTCGCCGCACAGACCGTATGGCGCGAGTACATCCGTGCACGCTTTGCGTCGCGGGTGTCGATTTCGTCCGAAGAAGTTGACCGCGCCTTGCAGCAGGTCAACAGCACGTCCGGCATCGAAGTGCTGGTGTCCGAGATCATCATTCCCGCGCCTGCCGACCAAGTTGAACGGGTACGCGAGATTGCCGACCGGATCAGCCAGGCAGAAAGTCAGGCGCAGTTTTCGGCCTTTGCACGCGAATTTTCCGCGACCGCGTCACGTGACAACGGGGGCCGATTGAATTGGCTGCCGATCAACCAATTGCCCGCGTCCTTGCGGCCCGTCCTGCTGGCTTTGTCACCGGGCGACGTGACCTCGCCTTTGCCAATCCCGGATGCAATCGCGTTATTCCAACTGCGCGACATTCGTGAAACCGACGTGCGGGCGCCAGAGGTGGGTGCGGTAGAATACGCAGCCTACTACATCAACGGCGGACGCACGCCCGAGGCCCTGCGTATTGCAGCCGACATAAAAGCCAGCGTGGACCGCTGCGACGACCTTTATGGCATTGCCAAGGGCAAGCCGGACAACGTGCTCGACCGTGGCAGCCTGCCACCATCGGACATCCCCGAAGATATCGCCATCGAACTTGCCAAACTCGATCCCGGTGAGGTGTCGACCAACCTGACACGTGCCAATGGCAATACGCTTGTTTTCCTGATGCTTTGCGGTCGCACGCCGGTTTTGCCGGACCTGCCCGATGCGGGTAGCGCCGAAGGTGAGGGCAGTGCACAGCAAACGGTGGATCGCGGCGCGGTCGAGGCCGAATTGCGCAACCAGCGTCTGGCGACCTTTGCCCGCAACCTCGAATCCGAGCTGCGCGCGACCACGCGGATCAACTACCTGCGATGACTGCGCCGATTGCCGTGACCTGCGGCGAGCCTGCGGGCATCGGGCCGGAGATTGCGGCGCGTGCCTTTGCCCTGTTTCAAGGCGAAGTGCCCGCGTTCTGGATTGGCGACCCGCGGCATTTGCCAACGGGGACCGACTGGCGCGAGATTGCAAACCCGGCAGAAGCTTTGTTGGTCCCGCCCGGTTCCGTTCCGGTGCTGGTACATCCGTTTCCGGATGCCGTGACGCCCGGCGCGCCGTCCCTGGCGAACGCCGGGGCTGTGTGTGCGGTCATTGCGCGCGCGGTCGATCTTGTTCAGGCGGGCGAGGCGGGTGGCATCTGCACGGCCCCCATCCACAAGAAAGTGCTGCTGGATGGTGCGGATTTTCCACACCCGGGGCATACCGAATACCTCGAGGCGCTGACCGGGGCCGCGCGGGCGGTGATGATGCTGGCCTCGCCCGAATTGCGCGTGGTGCCGACGACGATCCACATCGCGCTCGCGGACGTGCCGGCTGCGCTGACACCACACCTGTTGCGCGACACGATCGACATCACCGCGCGTGACCTGCGCAACCGCTTTGGGATACCCCACCCTCGCATCGCGGTGGCGGGATTGAATCCACATGCCGGTGAAGGCGGTGCCATGGGGCGCGAAGAGCTGAACTGGATCGCGCCGCTGATCGACGAAATGCGGCGGGAAGGGTACGACATCACCGGCCCGGCCTCGGCGGATACGATGTTTCACGCGGCTGCGCGCAACGGGTACGATGTGGCGATTGCAATGTACCATGATCAGGCCCTGATCCCGATCAAGACGCTGGATTTCGACCGGGGCGTGAACGTAACGCTGGGATTGCCCATCGTAAGAACCTCACCCGATCACGGCACCGCATTCAACATTGCGGGCACTGGCAAAGCCAATCCGGACAGCATGATCGCCGCCATGCGGCTGGCATGGCGCATGGCACAGGCGTGAGCGGCATCGACGCTCTTCCCCCGCTGCGCGAGGTCATCGCGACCCACGATCTGCGCGCAAAGAAGGCGTTGGGTCAGAATTTCCTGCTGGACCTCAACCTGACGGCCAAGATCGCAAGGCAAGCGGGCGACCTGACAGATGCCGATGTGCTGGAGATCGGGCCGGGCCCAGGCGGGTTGACCCGTGGTTTGCTGAGCGAAGGTGCGCGGCGCGTGCTCGCCATCGAAAAAGATGCGCGATGTCTGCCCGCCTTGCATCAGATCGCTGATGCCTATCCCGGCCGCCTGACAGTGATCGAAGGCGATGCGCTGGCCATTGATCCGCTCGAACACCTGACACCGCCGATCAAAGTGGCCGCCAACCTCCCCTACAATGTCGGGACAGAACTGTTGGTGCGCTGGTTGACGCCGCCCGCGTGGCCACCGTTCTGGCAGTCTTTGACACTGATGTTCCAACGCGAGGTGGCCGAACGCATCGTGGCGCAGCCGGGCAGCAAGGCCTATGGCCGCCTTGCGGTGCTGGCGCAATGGCGGGCGGAGACGCGGATTGTCATGCACCTGCCACCCGGCGCGTTCAGTCCACCGCCCAAAGTGTCAAGCGCGGTCGTACATCTGACCGCCCTGCCCGCGCCGCGGTTCGAAGCCGAACCGCACGTGCTGAGCCGCGTTGTCGCCGCCGCGTTCAACCAACGGCGCAAGATGCTGCGTGCATCGCTCAAGGGCGTGGCACCCGACATTGAAGATCGCCTTTTGACCGCGGGCATCGCGCCGACGGATCGGGCCGAACAAGTGCCCATCGAGGCGTTCTGTGCGTTGGCGCGGACCATCACCCCGTAGCAACAAAAAAACCCCGGCGCACTAGCCGGGGCTTGCAAACATCTGAAAGTCGCGCCTATTCCGCCGCTTCGGGCGCGCTGCCCTCGTTAGACGGCGTTTCGCTTTCGCTGGTCGCTGCGGCGTCGTCCTGCTTGGGCTTTCGCGAACGACTGCGCTTGGGTCTGGGTTGGCTTTCCGGGGTCTCGACCAGACCACTGTCGCCGTCGCTGTCAACCACATCAGGCTGCGGCGATGCGCCGGGATCAGACGGGCTTGCGGCCTCTTTCTCCTGCCGTTGGGCCCGTTCGCGGTCCCGTTCGGCCTGACGCTCGCGGTTCTGGCGTTCCTGCTCTTCGCGACGCGCGTCGATCTCTTTCTGTGCTTCGCTCAGCATGCGTAGATAGTGCTCGGCATGCTGCTGAAAGTTCTCGGTGGCCACGCGGTCGCCGGACAGTTGGGCATCACGCGCAAGCTGATTGTACTTGTCAATGATCTGCTGCGGGGTGCCGCGTACCTTGCCTTCCGGACCGGAGCTGTCGAACACGCGGTTGACGACGTTGCCGCCGCTGTTGCCGCCTCTATTGCGGTTGTTCTTGGATCGTGATCTTGATCTCGAAGATTTCATGAATTCAAATCTGTTCTCTGACGTGGTGACAGGAACCGCTGGGGCTCAGAGCTTGGTCGCGTGGTTGGCAGACTGGCGATCAGCGGGATGGAATGTTGCGGCGGAGCAAAGCCCGGCACCACAGCACCTGCTATGCTTCATACACAACGAATACTGCAGAACAACCCCTAATGCCGATTATGGTGGCAAAAGCGTTGAATTTCGCGCAATCAAGCGGGGTTTTGCGCGCAAACGACACGATCACGACCGTCGAGGTCGGTCAGAACCGTAATCTTGCTCCAGCCCTGCCGATCAAAGATATGCGCCACGTCGCGGCCCTGAGTAGCACCGATCTCGCAAAGCACGCGGCCTGCAGCTTCGAGGTATTCGCCGGCATGGGCGGCGATGGTTCGGTAAGCGGTCAGCCCATCGGCCTCGTCGGTCAGCGCCATGCGTGGTTCGTGTTCGCGCACTTCGCGGTCCAGTCCCGGCATCTCGTCGGCGGCGATGTAAGGCGGGTTGGCGACGATCAGGTCGAACCGGCCCTCGACCGTGTCAAACCAATCACTGGTCTGGATCGCGACGCGTTCGGCGACACCGTGCGCCACGGCATTGGCGCTGGCTTCAAGACAGGCGGATTCGCTCAGATCGACACCGACGCCCGTGGCTTTGGGACGTTCTGCGAGCAGGGTCACGAGAATGCAGCCCGACCCGGTGCCAAGGTCCAAGACCCGCGAAAACGGTGCGGCCAACGCTGCTTCGATCAGTGTTTCTGTTTCCGGGCGCGGGTCCAGCACGGATTTGCTGACCTGAAAGTCGCGTCCGAAAAATGCGCGGCGGCCGGTAAGGTGGCTGACCGGAACACGGATGCAGCGCAACGATACCAGATGGTCATACCGTTCCGAGATCTCGAGCGAAATATCCTCGGGCGCGATGAGCGTGACGCGCGCAGCGTCGATCTGTGCGGCATGAGCCAGCAAGACCCGCGCATCACGGGCGGGGTCGCGAACCCCTGCTGCACGCAGGCGCGCCGCTGCAGATGCCATCGCTTCGGCCGCAGTCATCCGTCCATCTCCGCCATCAGGCGTGCCTGCGCATCCGCTGTCAGCGCGTCGACTACCTCGTCCAGATCACCTTGCATCACTTGATCCAGCTTGTAGAGCGTCAGGTTGATCCGGTGATCGGTCATGCGCCCCTGCGGGAAGTTGTAGGTCCGGATACGTTCAGACCGGTCGCCCGATCCCACCTGCGCCGCGCGATCCGACGCACGCGCGCTGTCCACCCGGTTGCGTTCCAGATCGTAGAGCCGTGCGCGCAGCACCTGCATGGCCTTGTCACGGTTGCGGTGCTGCGATTTTTCACTGCTTGTCACGACAATCCCGGTGGGCAGGTGCGTGATACGCACCGCGGAATCCGTCGTGTTCACGTGCTGCCCACCCGCCCCCGAAGACCGCATCGTATCGATGCGGATGTCTTGCGCAGATATGTCGATATCGACGTCTTCAGCCTCGGGCAGCACGGCAACGGTCGCCGCCGAAGTATGGATGCGCCCACCGCTTTCCGTCGTCGGCACCCGCTGCACCCGGTGCACACCGGATTCGTACTTCAACCGGGCAAAGACATTTTTGCCCGTGATATGGACGACAACTTCCTTGATCCCGCCCAGTTCAGTGGCCTGTTCCTCGACCAGATCGACTTTCCAGCCCTGCCGTTCCGCATAGCGTTGATACATGCGCAGCAAATCCCCGGCGAAAAGAGCCGCTTCGTCGCCGCCCGTCCCCGGCCTGATTTCAAGCATCGCAGGACGCGCGTCAGCGGCATCCCTGGGCAACAAAGCAAGTTGCAAAGCTGCCTCTGCATCGGGCAGCGCGGCTTTCAATTCGGGCAGTTCCTCTTGCGCCAATTCCGCCATTTCAGGGTCATTCAACATCGCCTCGGCCTCGGCAATGTCTGATTTGATCCTGGTATAGGCTTCGATCTGTTCCACAACCGGCCTTAAGTCCGAGTATTCCTTGGCCAAAACCGCAATGTCTCCGGTCCCGTCGGCCATCGCAGCCTCGAGATATTGGTAGCGTTGAGCGATCTGATGCAGGCGGTCTTCGGGGATCATGCGATGGGTGTGCGTTACGCAAATGGTTTGGTCAAGGGCGGGCACCATGCTATCGTGCGATCCATGATACGTACAGTTTTGATGGTCTGTCTTTTTGCCAGCCCCGCGCTGGCCGATGTCACTGGTCCTTCGGGCAAAACGGTCGAATGTTATTGCACCGACCGAGCGGGCGCGCGGATCGAGCTTGGGGAAACGATTTGCCTGCAGGTGGATGGGCGCATGTTTATGGCGCAGTGCCAGATGTCGCTCAATTCACCGATGTGGCGCGAGGTGCAGCCGGGCTGCCTGAGTTCATCACTCAATAGCCCGCAGCAAAGTGTCCAGTCTTCGGGCGTTTACCCCAAGATCTGATCGACCAAAACGCAACCGTGCATGGGCGCGCAGCATGCCGTCCGAGTATTCGACGGTCGTGTAATCCGGAAACCCCCAAAGCGCAGAGCGGGTGATGTAAGTGATCCGGCCTTCCTCAACCGACCCGGCAATGACGCGGGTGCGTGGCAGATCGCGCGCCTTCGCGTCAATCTGCGCGAGCGCTTCGGGTTCGACGGCGCGAACGCGGATAGCGCCGCCTGTCAGATCTACATCCGAGGTCGCCTGTACAGGCTGATGCCACCGCGCAGGATCAGAAGGTGCTACCCGCACAAAAAGCGCAAAACCCAGCACCAACAGAGCAACAAAACCAATGATATACGTCACGAACTTCATCGCTCCTCATGCTCCAAGAAAGTCGGGAAAACGCCACGCCGCGTGATTGACGGCCTTAACGATAGGGGACGCCGGGCAGAATGCAAATCAGTTCATAAAGAAGATTGGCGGCGACCAATGCGGTGTTGCCTGATGGGTCATAAGGCGGGGATACCTCGACCATGTCACACCCGACCACGTTTAGCCCCCGCAAAGCGCGGATCAGCTGCATCGCTTGTGCCGTACTCAGGCCGCCGATTTCAGGCGTGCCGGTTCCGGGCGCATAGGCAGGGTCAAGACTGTCGATATCGTAGGAAATATAGGTCGGCGTCTCCCCGATATTGCGCCGGATCTCGCCGCCGATCTGGCGAAGATCACGTCCCCACAGCTCGGCTGCGAGGAATTGCTCGAACCCCCAACCTGCGGCTTCGGTGAAATCCTCTGCCGTGTAACCTGTACCACGCAGCCCAATCTGAAAGGTCTTCGTGGGGTCGATCAGGCCTTCTTCGTATGCGCGGCGAAAAACTGTTCCATGCGTTTCGCGTTCGCCAAACATTTCGTCATTCACGTCCGCATGGGCGTCGACATGGACAAGTGCCACAGGCCCATGCTTTGCCGCGATACTGCGCAGGATCGGCAAGGTGATCGAATGATCGCCACCAATCGCCACGGGGATAAGGTCATGGATTAAAATCTGCGCGTAACTCTCTGCAATAATGCGCAAACTATCCGCCAGCGAAAAGGTGTTGATCGCCAGATCACCAATATCGCCGACATTCAGCTTGTCAAACGGCGCGGCACCGGTCTGGATATTGTAGGGCCGGATCATCGCAGATTCGCTGCGCACCTGTTTGGGGCCGAAACGCGTGCCCGACCGCCACGACGTGCCGATATCCATTGGAATGCCAAGCACGGCCACATCCAGCCTGGACAGGTCGGACGCAGCCGGCAGACGCATGAACGTGTTCGGACCGGAAAATCGCGCCAGATCGTTGCCCGAGACCGGCTGGTTAGGCATTGCGCATCCTCCAGCCCAACAACTGGCAAATCTCTACCGCAACATGCGCGCCTGCCACGGCAGTCGCCCCGGTTGTATCAAAGGGCGGTGATACTTCGACCACGTCGCCGCCGCAGATGTTGATCCCGGCCAGCGCACGCAACAGCGATGCCGCTTGCGCGCTCGACAGACCACCCCATACCGGCGTGCCCGTGCCTGGTGCAAAGGCTGGATCAAGCCCATCAATGTCAAAACTCAGGTAGCAGGGCCGGTCGCCCACGATCTCTTTTGCCCGGGCGGCCACGGCCTCGGGGCCAATCCGGTGAAACTCCGGTGCGTCAATGATATGCACGCCCAGCGTGTCGTCGTTGGTGGTGCGAATGCCGATCTGCACGCTGGTTGCGGGGTCGACCACACCGGATTTCACCGCCTTGTAAAACATGGTCCCATGATCGACGCGCGCCATGTCGTTATCGGCCCAGGTGTCCGTGTGCGCATCCACCTGGATCAACGACATCGGGCCATGGACTTCGGCCATCGCGCGCAAGACTGGAAAACTGATGTAGTGATCGCCGCCCAAAACCACCGGCGCGGCGCCTGCTGCCAGAATACCCGCGGCGTGGTCCTGCAACGCCGCCGGAAAGGACGGAATGTCGGCATAGTCAAAAGCCAGATCGCCATAATCGACGATCACCCGCTCGCTCATGACATCAAACGGCCAACCATAGGGTGCGTCCGGGGCTTGCAAGCTCGACGCCTCTCGGATTGCCCGCGGACCCAGCCGGGTGCCGGGCCTGTTGGTCACCGCCTGATCAAACGGCACCCCGGTCACGGCGATATCCACGCCCGACAGGTCTTTGGTGTACCGCCGCCGCAGAAACGACGTCGCCCCGCCAAAGGTCAGCTCAAAGGACGGCCCGCGCGGATCGTCGCGGGTAAACGCCATGTCCATCTGCGTCTTTGCATCTTCAAGCGCCACAACCGTTCCTTCTCTGTTTCAAAAAATCCCGGGGGAGTCGCCAACGGCGACGGGGGCAGCGCCCCCCAAAACCCGGTCAGCCAACCGGCTGCGCGGTCTCCACAAGGCGTGCAAAGAACGACGCCCCCACCGGCGCAACCGCGTCGTTAAAGTCATATTTCGGATGATGCACCATCGGCCCGTCGCCCTGCCCCAACAACAGATAAGCGCCGGGGCGCGCTTCGAGCATGTAGGAAAAGTCCTCTGACGCCATGATGGGCGCAGTGTCCGCGTGGGCGTTGCCTTCGGTCACGTCGCGCGCCACCGATACCGCGAACGCGGTCTGGCGTGCATGGTTTACCGTGGCGGGGTACCCATACTCGATCTCCAACTCAGCCCTGCAGCCATAGCTCGTCGCTTGGCCCGCCACGATCTCCTGCATCCGGCTGATCACCATTTGCTGTACATCCTTGTCAAAGGTGCGGATCGTGCCGTTGATATAAGCGGTTTCCGGGATCACGTTATCAACCGTTCCGGTGTGGATTTGCGTGGTTGAAATCACCAGCTGCTTGCGTGTGTCATGATTGCGGCTGGAGATGCTCTGGATCGCTTGCACAATCCCGCAAGCCGCCACCACCGGATCCACCGTGTTTTGCGGCTCGGCCCCATGGCCGCCCTTCCCCGTGATCCGAATGTGAAACACATCAGCAGCAGCCATGACAGGGCCCGGGGCAGTTGCAATGGCACCCTCTGGCTGACCCGGCGCATTGTGGATCGCGTAGATTTCTGCGATGTCGAAACGGTCCATGATCCCTTCTTGCACCATGACCTCGCCGCCACCGCCGGCCTCTTCTGCCGGTTGGAAAATCAATGCCACCCGACCAGAGAAATTTCGCGTCTCGGACAGATACTGACCGGCCCCCAGCAGCATCACCGTATGACCGTCATGACCGCAGGCGTGCATCTTTCCCGGATGTACAGAGGCATAGTCGACGCCGGTGTCTTCTTCGATCGGCAAGCCATCAAAATCAGCGCGCAAGCCGATGGTCGGTCCAGGGGTCTGCCCTTCGATAATCGCCACAATCCCGGTCTGCGCGATACCATCATGGATCTCGTCGACCCCGATCTCTTCCAGCCGTTCCCTGATGTAAGCGGCGGTCTTCGGGCAGTCAAAGCCAAGCTCGGGAATGGTGTGCAAATGCTGACGCCAAGCGGCCATCTGCGGCCCAAGATCGCCAATGCGGTTGATGATGGCCACGGCTGGACTCCTTTGCCCGGGATGGGTCACAAGACAACCAAAGCGTAAACAAGCGAGGGCTGCAATGGGTGACGAATTGATCCACGACTCCGATGCGGGCATCGACCGGCTGCTGCTCATCATGCGCCGCCTGCGCGATCCCGAGACAGGATGCCCGTGGGACATCGAACAGACCTTTGCCACAATCGCCCCATACACGATCGAAGAGGCCTACGAAGTGGCCGACGCCATCGAGCGCAGCGACTGGACCGAGCTCGAGGGCGAACTGGGCGATCTGCTGTTGCAGACGGTTTACCACACCGCAATCGGCGAGGAAAACGGCCACTTTTCCTTCCAGTCGGTGGTGCGCGCCATTTCGGACAAAATGGTGGCGCGCCACCCGCATGTGTTCGCCAATGAAAGCCGGGATAAATCCGCCCGGCAACAAACCCGCGATTGGGAAACGATCAAGGCCGCCGAACGTGATCGCAAGGCGCAAAAAGGTGCGCTTGATGGCGTTGCCCGCAATCTGCCCGCGCTGCTGCGCGCAGTGAAACTGCAGAACCGCGCGGCACGTGTCGGCTTTGACTGGCCACAGACAACGCAAGTGCTCGACAAGCTGCGCGAGGAGGCGGCGGAACTGGTCGAGGCGCGGAACACCCTCACCCACGACGAGATCACCGAGGAAATGGGCGACCTGCTATTTGTGATGGCAAATCTTGCCCGGCACCTGGGCGTCGACCCGGAAACTGCGCTGCGCAAGACCAACGCCAAATTCACCCGACGCTTTCAAGGGATCGAGGCTGCACTTGCGCAAGAGGGCAAACGTCCCGAAGACAGCACCCTTGACGAGATGGACACCCTTTGGAACGGCATCAAGGCCAAAGAAAAACACCGTGCTTCTTCTGGCTGAAAATACCTCGGGGTCTGGGGCAGCGCCCCAGCTTTCAGCTTGCCTTGGGTCTCGGCTTTCTGCGCCGCCGCTGGCCTGCGCGCCCGCCCGGTTTCGCACCGGGATTACCCCCCGGTTTGCCCCGCGCCGGACCTCTGCGCCGCGCCTGTGGCGCCTCATTGGGGTCCGGCAACGCTTCCCACGGACGGCCTGACGCCACGGGAACTTGCAGCTTCATTATTTTCTGAATGTCCTTCAGCTGCGCCATCTCGTCCGGTGCGCACAGGGCCACCGCCAGCCCGTCCTTTCCCGCACGCGCGGTGCGTCCGATGCGGTGAACGTATGCCTCGGGTACGTTGGGCAGTTCGTAGTTGTAGACATACCGTACATCCGGAATATCAAGGCCACGCGCAGCCACATCGGTGGCCACCAGCACGCGAATCTCGCGGGCCTTGAACGCGGCCAGCGCGCGGTCCCGCTGCCCCTGCCGCTTGTCGCCGTGGATGGCCGCGACGGCAAAACCCTTGCGCTCCAGTCCACGCGACAGCCGGTCTGCTCCGTGTTTGGTGCGCGTGAAAACCAGCGCGCGATTCTCGCGATGCTTGTCCAACAGCTCCGCCAGCAGCGCTGCTTTTTCGGCCTTTGCGATGAAATGCACCGACTGCTCGATTTTGTCAGCCGCCTTGCCCGGCGGTGATACCTCGACCCGGACGGGACTGCGCAGGTAGGTTTGCGCAATCTCGTTCATCTGTTTCGGCATTGTGGCCGAAAACAGCATCGTCTGACGGTCCTCGCCCATCAACGCTGCGATTTTGCGCAGCGCATGGACAAAGCCGAGATCGAGCATCTGGTCGGCTTCATCGAGAACCAGAAAGCCCGTATGCCCGAGGTGGATCGCCTTGCGTTCTACCAGATCCAGCAAGCGCCCCGGGGTCGCCACAAGGATATCAGCCCCCTTGGACAATCGCTGGATCTGCGGGTTGATCGACACGCCGCCGACCACAATCTGCACCCGCAAGCTGGTCAGATCGCGCAGGACTTTGCCAATTTGCGCCGCCAATTCCCGCGTCGGCGCGAGGATCAGGCCCCGCGCGGTCTTGGGCGCGGGCTTGCCACCCTCCAGCATCAGGCGCGCGATCAACGGGATGCCAAAGGCTGCCGTCTTGCCCGTCCCGGTCTGCGCCAGCCCCAAGACGTCGCGGCCATTGAGCGCGTGCGGAATCGCCTGCGCTTGGATCGGGGTGGGCGTGGTCAGCCCCGCTTCTGCCACGCGCGCGGCAAGCGCATCGGGCAGGTTCATCATTTCGAAATCAGCCATGCGCCCCAGTGCCGACATCGTCGCCTGCCGTCAAGCGCAAAGCACGGCATTTTCCGTTTGCATTGGCGCACCAACACAGACAAAAGCCCGCCATCCTTGCCAGCCGGAGTTCGCCCAATGAGCAGCGCAAAACGCATCGTCTTGTCCAGCGACCATGCCGCCATCGACCTGCGTCGCGCCGTGGCTGCCCATGTAGCCGACAAGGGATGGGAGGTGGTCGACATCGGCCCCACCACGCCGGAAAGCACACACTATCCCGTCCACGGCAAGGCCGCAGCACAGCAGGTGGCTTCGGGCGATTGCGCCCTTGGCATCGTGCTTTGCGGCACGGGTCAGGGCATCATGATGGCCGCGAACAAGGTACCTGGCATCCGGTGCGGTGTCTGTTCCGACACATTTTCAGCGGCGATGATCCGCGCACACAACGATGCCAACATGTTATCGCTTGGTGCGCGTGTGATCGGAGAAGGGTTGGCGCTGAACATCGTTGACGCTTTCCTCGACACGCCTTTCGAAGGCGGCCGTCACGCCACGCGGGTGGATATGATCGAACCCGCCTGACCGGCATGACCTCGCATTGCTCCCCTGATGCCACTTCGCTACAACCATCGCCATGACGTCAAAACAAACGATCCTTGCACGGTCCGAAGCCAAGGGGCTGCGCATGACGCAGCCGCGCCGGGTGATCGCGCAGGTGCTCGAAGACAGTGACGACCATCCGGATGTCGAAGAGCTGTATAATCGCGCAAGTGCTGTAGATGCAGGCATCTCGATTGCCACCGTCTACCGCACCGTGAAGCTCTTCGAAGAGGCGGGCATACTCGACAAGCTGGAATTTGGCGATGGGCGCGCGCGCTATGAAGATGCCGAGCGCGAACACCATGACCACCTGATCGACATGAACTCGGGCGACGTCATCGAGTTTGTCGACGCCGAGATCGAAGCGCTACAGGAGAAGATCGCCGACAAGTTGGGCTACGAGCTACGTGGCCACCGGCTCGAGCTTTATGGCGTGCCAAAGAAGTGACACTGGACACAAGCCTACAATCGATGGCGCGCGATAACCTGCGCGGAGCCGGCTTCATGGTGCTTGCCATGTTCAGCTTTGCGATTGAGGACATGCTGATCAAGTTCTTGGGTGACGCCCTGCCTGTTGGTCAACTGTTGGTCTTGCTTGGCGCAGGTGGCGCCTTGATCATGGCTGTGGCGTGCAAGATCAAGCGCGAGCCGCTGTTCCCGCGCACGTTGCTCGAAACCCCTGTGATCGTCCGCAATGCAGGCGAAGTGTTTGGCACGCTCGGCTTTGTCACGGCATTGACGCTGATCCCGCTGGCGACGGCGTCCGCGATTTTGCAGACCACCCCGTTGATGGTGACGCTGGGCGCCGCGATTTTCCTGGGCGAAGTCGTCGGTTGGCGCCGCTGGTCTGCGATTGGTCTGGGTCTGGTCGGCGTCCTGATGATCCTGCGACCGGGCACCGACGGATTTGACTGGAACGCGCTTTTCGCCGTGCAAGGCATGATCGGCTTGTCGATCCGCGACCTTGCAACCCGTCGCGCACCGGCCACGCTGTCGGCGCTGCAGCTCAGCTTTGTCGCCTTTGCTCTTATTGTGCCGGGCGGCGCGGCTCTGATGTGGGTACGCGGCGAAGTGCCGGTCAGTCTTGACGCCCTGGAATGGAGCGTGGTCGCGGCCGCAGCGGTTACCGGCGCCTTCTCTTACCGATTTATCGTGACGGCCATGCGGTTGGGCGAAGTCAGCTTTGTCACCCCGTTCCGCTACACGCGCATGGTGTTTGCGCTGGCGATTGGAATTCTCGTGTTTTCCGAAATCCCCGACACGCTCACCCTGATTGGCGTGGCGATCATTATAGGCTCGGGGCTTTACACCCTCTGGCGCGAACACACGGTCTCGCGCCGCGCCGTATGAACCTATTTCCGCTTTTGATCTGGTCAGCCGCGGGGTACATCCATCCTGATTGTGTTAACCAAGGATCCCGCTCATGAGCACCATCATTGACGTTCACGCCCGCGAAATCCTCGACAGTCGGGGGAACCCGACGGTTGAGGTAGATGTCACGCTCGAAGACGGAACCTTGGGCCGGGCTGCGGTGCCTTCGGGCGCTTCCACGGGCGCTTACGAGGCCGTGGAAAAGCGTGATGGAGACAAGGCCCGCTACAAAGGCAAAGGTGTGCTGGAAGCCGTGGCCGCCGTGAATGGCGAGATTGCCGAAGCGCTTTTGGGCATCGACGCCACAGAACAGCAGGAAATCGACGGCACGATGATCGAGCTGGACGGGACCGACAACAAGGCACGGCTTGGCGCAAATGCCATCCTTGGCGTGTCACTGGCCACCGCCAAGGCAGCCGCCGATTGGACCAGCCAACCGCTCTACCGCTATGTTGGCGGCACCTCGGCGCGCATCCTGCCCGTGCCCATGATGAACATCATCAACGGCGGCGAACATGCCGACAACCCGATTGATATTCAGGAATTCATGATCATGCCGGTGGCGGCCCATTCCATCGCCGAAGCCGTGCGGATGGGATCGGAGGTCTTCCACACCCTCAAAAAAGAGCTCTCGGATGCAGGTCTCAGTACCGGGATCGGCGATGAGGGCGGATTTGCACCAGATATTTCTTCGACCCGCGCGGCTCTCGATTTCATTCTGCAGTCCATCGAAAAGGCGGGCTACAAACCGGGCGAAGACATATACCTTGCCCTTGATTGCGCCGCGACAGAGTACTTCAAAGACGGAACATACGAGTTTTCCGGTGAGGGGAAATCCCTCAGTTCTGAGGAAAATGCCGCCTACCTCGGCGCGCTTGTTGCTGACTATCCGATCATCTCGATCGAAGACGGCATGAGCGAGGATGACTGGGATGGCTGGAGGGCACTGACCGATCTGCTTGGCGACAAGGTCCAGCTTGTGGGCGATGATCTCTTTGTCACCAACCCCAAGCGCCTTGCCATGGGGATCGAGCAGGGTTGCGCCAATTCGATGCTGGTAAAAGTGAACCAGATCGGCAGCTTGTCAGAAACACTTAAGGCAGTCGACATGGCCCACCGTGCGCGCTTTACCAATGTGATGAGCCACCGGTCGGGCGAAACCGAAGACGCCACCATTTCCGACCTCGCCGTCGCCACCAACTGCGGCCAGATCAAGACAGGGTCGTTGGCACGCTCCGATCGGCTGGCGAAATACAATCAACTGATCCGGATCGAAGAAATGCTCGGAGAGACCGCGGAATATGCCGGGCGCTCCATCTTGCGCTGACATCATCGCGGACGCTGTGGCCCATCTGGGGCCACGGCTGGCGCATGTCACCGCTGCAGAAAACGTGCCGCACATTCGCGCGCACGGCCTGTGGCCTGCAGCAGAAGTTGCGCGTCGTGCAGGCATTGATCCCGCAACCATTCTGCTGCGCCGCGACCGTCTGAAGGTTGGTCAGGCGCGTCTGAACCATCAACGACCATTCCTTGCCGGTATCAACGCGGCACGTGTCCGGCTGGTCGATCACGGCGTCGAGGCGTGGGCCGCGCAGTTAGACGAGCGGGTGTATTTCTTCCCGGCGCGCAAGCGCGACGCCTTTCACGGCAGCTTTGAACTGGCCACGGACGTGCTCTGGCTCGACACGGCCGGACTTTTGGCGGCCGCCTTCGATCGGATCGATCTGTGCGCCCTGAACTCGGGCAGCTTTCGCCAGATCCCCACTGACCCCGCGCGCACGTCCTATGACCGCGATCTGTCGATTTACCGCCCGCTTGCCGAAGGCATTTCAGCATTTCGCAGCCACCGCCGCGATACAGGCCGCAAGAAAGGCCTCGATGACGTCAAGGAGGTCTCCTTGCGCGGGGGCCTTGATCCCGACACGTTGGCCGGTCTGATCTGCGGTCCGCCCCCTTGACCCTGCCCCGCGACCGGGTCAGCGTCGACGCCATGACCACGGCAACCATCCGCACCGCAACACCCGCCGATATGCCGGCCATCGTCCGGCTTTGCTGGGACTACCGCGACATGCTGATCGAACGCGCAGGTCCGCGCCGCGGCGTCGTCGAGGTGGCCTATGCTGCGGACGGCTATGCCAGTCTGCTGGCTGACCTGCCGCGTATTCACGCGCGCCCCAAGGGTGATATCCTCGTCGCCGAAGTTGGCGGCAACGTGTTGGGCTGCGCGATGTACTATCCTTTCTCGGAGGACGTTACCGAGATGAAACGGGTTTACGTGGATCCGCGCGCCCGCGGTTCGGGCGCCGGACGCGCATTGGTACGCACCGGCATCACCCGCGCCCGTGCCGACGGTTATACCCGAATGGTCATCGACACGATCACGCCACTGCACGAGGCTATTGCGCTTTATGAAAGCCTGGGCTTTAGCCCGTGCGCGCCGTTTTACGACCCGGACCCGGCTTTTGCTGATGTCTTGCGATTTTTCGATCTTTCATTGCAGGGCCACTCCCTTGAAAGCAGATGACGTGATAACGAGGCTTGGCTTGGCTCCGCATCCCGAAGGCGGGCACTACCGCCAGACATGGGTAGCCGAGAACGAAGGCCGTCCCTCGGGTACGTGCATCTACTTTCTGTTGAAAAGCGGCGAGCGCAGCCACTGGCACAAGGTCGATGCCACCGAAATCTGGCTTTACCATGCAGGCGCGCCCCTCATCCTCGCGATGAGCGCCGGCGATAATCCGCCCGCAAAAGAACACTTACTGACACCGGACCTGACCAAGGGCGAACCCCAACTCATTGTCCCAATGGGCCACTGGCAGTCAGCGCGTAGCACGGGCGATTGGACGCTGGTCAGTTGCACGGTCAGTCCCGGGTTCCAATTCGATGGATTTACCCTCGCTCCATCCGGATTCGACATTCCGACATGACCGATCACCGCGCGATCATCGCCGCCCTGCCCGAAACGACCAAAGCGGCCCTGACCACGCGCAGCAACCTCCGCGGTCTGGGTCATCTGGCTGGTCATTTCGGTGCCATGGCATTCACAGGCGGCTATATCGCGGGGCAAGCCCCGTTTTGGGGTCTGATGCTTCTGCCGCATGGCATTCTCATGGTGTTTTTGTTCACGCTCAGCCACGAATGCACGCATCAGACACCGTTTCGCACGCGTTGGCTTAACGACGCGGTTGGTTTGGCTGTCGCACCGCTTCTGGTGCTTCCCTTTTTCTGGTTCCGTTACTTTCATCTGGCGCATCACCGCTTCACCAACGATCCCGACCGCGACCCCGAACTGGCAGGTGGCGGACGACCCGCGACATGGCGCGCCTACTTGATCTACCTCTGCGGCTGGGGCTATTGGCGCGGCAATATCGCTACACTTTGGCAAAATGCCTTTGGCAGGCTCGAGGCCCCCTACCTGCCAGCCCGCCGCCACGCCGTAATGCGCGCCGAGGCGCGTGCGCTCATCGGCCTTTATGTCCTCTTCGCGATTTCGCTGATCTGGTCTCCGGTGCTCATCTGGCTGTGGCTGGTTCCAGTGCTCATCGCGCAGCCATTCCTGCGGCTCTACCTGCTGGCCGAACATGGCCACTGCCCGCCCGTCGCCAACATGCTGGAAAACACGCGCACGACACTGACCAACCGTATCGTGCGCTGGCTTGCGTGGAATATGCCGTATCATGCAGAACACCACAGCTACCCGGCTGTACCTTTCCACCAATTGCCCGCACTGCACGCGCTAATGGCCGACGACCTGCGCGCTGTCTCGCCCAGTTACACCGATTTTACGAAACGCTACGCAGGCTCTTTGGAACACTGAGGATCCCACCGGCGACGGCTGCCCGTACGCCGGTTGTACCTGGGCACGAGGTCGGCAAGCCCCGTGCGACGCGGACCGCAAGATAGGCAAAGGCCTGAGCCTCGAGCATGTCGCCGTCCAGCCCGACGGTTTCCACCGGCTCAACCGTGCAATCAAGCGAGACCGCCAGCATCTGCATAAGCACCGGGTTGTGCCGCCCTCCACCTGTGACAAGCACTCGCTCGGGTGCCCTTGGGCAGTGCTCCATCGCCTGCGCCACGCCAGCAGCGCTCATCGCGGTGAGCGTCGCTGCGGCATCACCATCGCTCAACTCGCGCACCAGCGCGACCATTTCGGAAAAATCATTTCGGTCCAGTGATTTGGGCGGCATCTTTGCAAAATACGGCTCAGCCAGAAACAACTCCAACGCGCCCTGCTCGACGGTGCCAGAGGCCGCAATCCGGCCCCCTTCATCAAAGGCCAACCCAAGCCGTTCCTGCACCATATCGTTGATGGGCGCATTGGCAGGACCGGTGTCAAAAGCCAAAAGCGCCCCGGGCTCTTCGGGCTTCGCATGGGTCGGATCGACCCAAGTGATATTGCCGACGCCACCAAGGTTCAGAAACGCCAGTGGCGCTTCGGCACCCATCCATTTGGCGCAGGCAAAGTGATAAAACGGAGCGAGCGGCGCGCCCTCGCCGCCCAATTCCACATCGGTCGACCGAAAGTCCCACACCACCGGTCGTCCCAAGGCCCGCGCCAGCGCCGCCCCGTCGCCCAATTGCAAGGTTCCCTGCAACCGTGGCGCATGCGCCACGGTCTGTCCGTGAAACCCGATCAATTCCACCTCTTGGAAATCGCGCAAAAGGTCTTCGTGGACACGCATCACGATGCGCGCCGCGGGATCAAGCGCCGAGCCCGTCCAATGGCCGAGTGCCGACAGCAGGGTATTGCGCTCTTGTGCGGAATACTCGCGGTAGCCGCTGCGCCCAAAGCCGTGCAACGTCACGCCGTCGGTCTCGATCACCGCCGCATCCACACCGTCCAGCGACGTCCCTGACATCGCCCCCAGCGCGGTGATCACCTGCCCCTTGTCGCGCAGCTTGTTCATGCTCTTTTCCTTTGCCGCCTGCCCCACTATAGACAGCACGCGCGCCCCAACTGGACAAGCAAAATGACCTATACGCCCCGCTCTGATTTCTGCCACGTAATGCAATCGCGCGGCTTTCTGGCCAATTGCACCGATTTGCAAGCACTGGACGAGGCTTTGCTGAAGCCCGGCAAAACCGCCTATATCGGCTTTGATGCGACAGCCAAATCGCTGCACGTGGGTTCGCTGATCCAGATCATGATGCTGCGCTGGTTCCAGCAGACCGGGCACCGGCCGATCACGCTGATGGGGGGCGGTACGACCAAGGTGGGCGATCCATCGTTCCGCGCCGACGAACGCCCGCTTTTGGGCCCTGAACAGATAGACGCCAACATCGTCGGTATCAAAAAGGTGTTTTCGGCTTACATCGACTATGACGCCGGCGCGATGATGCTGAACAACGCCGAATGGCTTGACGATCTGAACTATCTCGATTTTCTGCGCGACATCGGGCGACATTTCTCGATCAACCGGATGCTGTCGTTTGAAAGCGTCAAATCCCGCCTCGACCGCGAACAAAGCCTCAGCTTTCTAGAATTCAACTACATGATCCTGCAGGCCTATGATTTCATGGAATTGCACCGCCGCCACGGCTGCATCCTGCAGATGGGCGGCAGCGATCAGTGGGGTAATATCGTCAACGGTATCGACCTGACCCGCCGGGTGATTTCGGGCGAGGTCTTCGGTCTCACCTCCCCATTGCTCGAGACATCGGATGGCAAGAAAATGGGCAAGAGCCAGGCGGGCGCCGTCTGGCTCGACCCCGAAATGCTCAGCCCGTATGAGTTCTGGCAGTTCTGGCGCAACACCACGGACGCCGACGTGGGCCGTTTCCTGCGGCTATACACCGAACTGCCGCTCGACGAATGCGACCGCCTTGGCGCGCTCGAAGGGTCCGAGATCAACGACGCCAAGGCGCGGCTCGCCACGGAGGTCACAATCCTCCTGCACGGTGCGGACGCGGCAGCCGCTGCGGCCCAAACCGCCCGCGATGTGTTCGAAAAGGGCGGCGTGGGCGACGATCTGCCGACCCTGTCGCTGACCACGGATGATATCGGCGACGGCATTTCCATCGTGCAGCTGATCGTCAAATCCGGCCTCGCCAGTTCCGGCAAAGAGGCCAAGCGCCTGATCGCCGAAGGCGGCGCGCGCCTCAACGACGCCCCCCTGACCGAAGCAAGCACCATGATCGATACCGCCGCCCTCGCCGAACCGATCAAGCTGTCCGCCGGCAAGAAGCGCCACGCCCTGGTGCAACTGACCTGACCTTTGGTTTCGGAGCCGCCGTCGCGTGATCTTCAAGGGGCGGGGTCGGCACGCTTTGCCAAGAAAAATCGCCGAGGGGCCCCGCAGCGCGGGGATACGGCTATTTTACTTGGGAAAGGGGGGCGACGCTGCCACGCCGCAGATCATGTGAGGGTGGCTCTGAAACCTGTTTGGTTTTGGTGGGCCCGAAGTGCAAATCAATAATGAAACGCGCCGCAGGCGCTCAATTTGACAACATCCCGGCTAGATCCGCGCCAGAACGGCGCGCGCGGCCCGCAGGCCTGGGTCCTCACCGCCCTGCCCCAACCGCTTCATGGTCAGCGCCATGGCGGCGCGCTGTGGCTCGGGATCTGCCAGCAAATGTTCCAGTGCCGCCACGGTATTTTCGACGGTCATATCCCGCCCGATCAGCTCGGACACCGTGCGGGTGTCACTCACCAGGTTCACAAGGCTGCCGGTATCCGTTGTCACCATCCGCGTGATGATCGCGCGGCTGAGCCAATGCAGATCGAACGCGCTGACCATCGGCGTGCCCGCCGCGGCCAGTTCCAGCGACACCGTGCCAGAGGTTGCCAGCGCGACATCTGCCGCCCCAAAGGCGGCCAGTTTGTCCGCCTGTGCCGCCTCCAGATCCTGCCCCCGTGGGTCCAGCACCAGCGGTGCAACCGGCCAGCGCCGCACCTCGTCAATCACGGCACCCGCCACAGATCCTGCCGCAGGCAGCACCAGCTTCATCCCGGGCCGCGCTCGTCGCACCCGCTCCAGTGCCGCGCCAAACACCGGGCCCATCCGCGCCACCTCACCGCGCCGCGATCCGGGCAGGACCAAGATCAGCGGATCCGCCGCTTCCAACCCGTGCCGCGCCAGAAACGCAGCCCGCTGCGCGTCCGTCGCCTGCGGCACCGTCGCCACCGGATGGCCAACAAAGTCACACTCCATCCCGTGCGTCGTCATGTAGGGCGGCTCGAACGGAAACAGCGCCAGCACGTGATCGATATATTGCGCGATCTTGGCAGCCCGGCCCGGGCGCCATGCCCACACTGTCGGCGCAACATAGTGGACCGTGCGAACGTCCGAAGACGCTTTGACTAGTTTCGCCACGCGAAACGAAAAATCCGGCGCGTCGATGGTGATCAGCACATCCGGTTGCGTATCGATCACCGCCTGCGCGGTCTCGGCAATGCGGCGTTTCAGGTGGAAATAGTTGGGCAACACCTCGGCAATGCCCATCACGCTCAACTCGAACATGTCGAAGCGGCTGCGCAACCCCTTCGCCTGCATCAACGGGCCACCAATCCCGTCAAAGGTCACGTCAGGCGACAGCTGCCGCAGCCCCGCCATCAGCGCGCCACCCAACGCATCGCCCGACGGCTCGCCAGCCAGCAAGAAGACCTTTAGCGCACCCACAGAAACAGCCCCGCCTCATTGAGGATGCGCACCACGTCGGCCCGGTCCAGAACCATCACGCCGCCCGCTTCGATCACCAGACCGTCAAGGCCCGCGGCCACCGCGCCGCGCGCGGTCTCCGGCCCGATCGTCGGCAGATCAACCCGCAAGTCCTGCCCGGGTTTCGGCGTCTTGAAGAACACACCGCCCTTGCCCAAGGCACGCGCCTCGGCCACCGGTCCCGACAACCAATCCGCCGCCTCGCTCAGCAGGTCCCCGACAACGTCCATCGCCTGCTCGAATGGATCGGTTGCCTCCGGCATCTGCGGCGGCGCCAGCAGCCCGCGCAGCATCGCATCGGTGCCGCGGCTATCCTCCTGCGCGATCACTTGCCCGGCTCGGATCACACAAGACTGCCCCTGATCACTGCGCCCCTGTTCCGCGGCGACTGCAGCGGCAACAGCCAGGTTGGCTTCGATGTCATCACCGGGCTGCGCCTGTGTCAGCACGCCCTCAGGCGGCAAGAGGTCGGGCGCTAGTTCATGCGCACCGCGCACCACGAACCCCTTGTCTTCGAACAGCCCCAGCACCGCGCGCAAGGCGCTGTCCTCACCGCCCGCCAGCGCTTGCCGGATCACCGGCACCAACGGCCATGTGCGCGCATCCAGCCGCCACAGCGCCACGCGCGGCCGGTCCACCGCGCCGCACAGGCACACCTCGCGCACGCCCGCACGCGCCATGCGATGCATCAATCCCCCCAGCCGTTCGATGTAAAAGCTTTTGTCGACCTTCAGCCCCCGCGGCACATGCCCCTCGAGCGCATAGACCAGTGGCGACACGTCCTGCGCCTGCGCCACAGCCGCGGGCAATGACCCGCGCCCCGTGATCAGCGCGAGGGTCATCTTGGCGTAAGAAACGACCGGTCGCTGTCACCCATGACAAAATCGACGATCTCGCGGACATAGGCGCTGTCGGTCTCGGTTCCCAATCGCTCGGCGCGGGTCTGGAACGTGCCCTCGCCCTGCGCCAGCATCTGGAATGCCGCGCGCAGCGCAGTGATGTCAGACCGCGCCACGCCGCGCCGCTTGAGGCCCACCAGGTTCAGCCCATCCAACTCGCCCCGCGGCGCCTGCACGAGGCCATAGGGGATTACATCGTTTGTCACCATGGTCACCGCGCCGATGATGGCGCCACGGCCAATCCGCACAAATTGATGCACGCCGGAAAGACCACCGACGATCACGTCATCTTCGAGTATGCAGTGGCCCGCTATGGCGGAATTGTTGACCACGATCACCCGGTCGCCGATTTGCGCGTCATGCGCGATGTGGCACCCGGCCATGAACAGCCCGTCATCGCCGATCTGCGTGACACCGCCGCCCGCCTCAGTCCCGCCATTCATAGTGACGTGCTCACGGATGCGATTGCGCGCGCCAATCACTAACCGACTGGCTTCGCCCTTGAACTTCAGGTCCTGCGGCTGCTCACCGATCACGGCAAAGGAGAATATGGTCGTGCCTTCGCCAATCTCGGTCTCCCCGGTCACGACCACATGCGACCTCAGCGTCACGTCGGGCCCGATGCGCACATCGGCACCGACGACGCAGAACGGGCCGATGCTGGCCGAAGGGTCGACCTGCGCCCCGTCCTCGATGATCGCAGATGGGTGGATGCCGCTCATTTCGGGTCGATATCCATCATCGCTGTGAACTCCGCTTCACAGGCCATCTCGCAATCGACCTCGGCCACGCCCGCGAATTTCCAGACCTTGCCGCCCGGTTTGCCTCGCGTCGTGCTCAGCTTGAGCTCCAGCACATCGCCGGGGACAACCATGCGGCGGAATTTACATTTGTCGATCGCCATGAAATAGACCAGCAGGTCGCGGTCTTCCATGCCCATGTCGACCCCGACCATGACCGCCGCCGTCTGCGCCATCGCCTCGACGATGGTGACGCCGGGCATAATCGGCTTGCCGGGAAAGTGCCCTTGGAAATGCGGCTCATTCATGGTCACGTTCTTGATCCCGGTGGCCGACTTGTAGCCGTCGATATCCACCACCTTGTCGATCAAAAGGAAGGGGTAGCGATGCGGTATCAGCCGCTGGATCCGAGAAATATCTGCGGTCTGCAAAGTCGTTTCGGTCACGTCTGCCCGGCCCTTGTTGTCCGTGTTTCCATTGGCGCTTGCCTAGCAAGGGGCAGCGCCCGCTGCAAGCTTGGCTACTCTTTTGGCGCGGTCACTGGCGCCTGTGACAGCAGCGCGTTTACCCCGGCAATGGCCCGGTCGGTTATGTCGACCGCACTCGCGCTGGCGTAGACAAAGTTCACGTCAAGCACGACTGCTGCGCCCAGTTCACGCATGATCTGCTCCAACACAGGCTGCGCAGCCTGCAAGAACTGATCGCGGTTTTCATCCAGCATGACGGAAATTGCGCGTCCCTCGGCTTCGCGTTCACGCCGGATCGCTTGTACGCGCGCGTCAAAAGCATCGGCCAGATCGCGAAAGTCTTCCGGCGATAGGGTTGGACGCAACTCCTTGAGCTCTCGTTCCTCAGCCTCAAGCTGCGCCTCCAGCGCGCGGTTTTCCGCCGCCAAAGCCCGGTTTCGGCTGTCTACCTCGGTCAGAATGCTCTGGCCAAATGCACTATCCAGATAGAACCGTTCGGGGTCGATGGTCACAATCGGTCCGCGCAGCAGTTGCTGTGCAAACCCCGTCTGCGCGAGCAACAAGGCGAATGCCGCGGCAACCCATATGCGCCGCAGCATGGCTTAGAAGGTTGTCGAGACGGTCAGGTCAAAACTTTGCTCTTGGTCAAAGTCTTCTTTACTGAGCGCCTTGGAGAAATTGAACCGCAGCGGACCGATCGCTGTATCCCAGAATAACGAAAACCCGATCACATGGCGGAAAGACCCGTTGGCACCGACGATGTTGCCGCCGATCAGGTTGGCGTCTTCGAGGTTCCAGACATTGCCGATATCGTAGAACACGCCGCCGGACAGGCCAATTTCCTCGGGCAGGCCAAGCGGGAATTCCACATCAAACCGGGCGGCAAAATACGTGTTTCCACCCAAGGGGTCGGAATCGCCTGCACCGCTCAAATCGCGCGGGCCGATACCACCGGGGTCAAACCCACGAACCACCGACGGACCAACGGAAAACCGGTCGATTGACCGGATCGAACCCGAAGACCATTTCAGGATACCGGCTTCGACCGATGCGCGCAGTGTGATGTCATCGTTGAAAATGCGCCGCTCACCGGCAATACGCGCCACCGTGCGCACATATTTGGAATCACCGCCCAGACCGGCGAAATCCTGCGAAAGTTCGACCAGCACACCGACATCCGGGTTCAGCCCGCCATTGCGGGTGTCATACCGGTAGGTGTAGCCAATCGAAGAAGCAACCTGGCCACCGACGGCGATCTCGCGGGCGACCACGTTACCGAATTGCGGGTTTAGCGTGTCGCGCGCGATCATTTCGTCGTCGCGATATGTATATCGCAATCCAAGGCGTGTGTTCTCGGCGATCTGGAACGCAATCGACGGCTCAATGCGCAGCGAATTGCTGTCAAAGTTTGCAAAGCTGCTGTCGGCCTCAGTGTACTGACCGTCGAAGGAAAACGACACATTGCGCCCCAGCAGGTTTGGCTCGACGAACTGGAGGCCATACTGGTTGTTTTCCTCGGCTGTCGACAACGTCAGCCCGAGCGTTTGACCCCGACCCAAAAAGTTGCGCTCGGTCAATTGCGCGACCAGACCAAAGCCGTTGTTGTTGGAGAAGCTGGCGCCGAATGACAGCGAACCGGTGGGCTGTTCTTCCACGTCGACATCAATGACGACCTGATCGTCCGACGACCCTTCGCGCGCATTGACATCGGCGTTGGCAAAAAAGCCTGTGGCTCGAATGCGCTCTGCAGCCTGCCGGATCTGGCGCGGATTGAAGGGGTCTCCCTCTGCCACGTCGAACTGGTTGCGGATTACGCGGTCGAGGGTGGTTGTGTTGCCTTCAATGTCGATGCGTTCGACAAACACGCGTGGGCCACGAGTCAGGACAAACTCGACATCCAAGCTCAGATCGCGTTCATTTCGTGTAACGCGCGGCTCGACCCGCAGGAAATCAACACTGTCGCGCACGCCTTGTGCTTCCAACCGGCTGATTTCCGCTTCGACCAGTGTCGGCGAATAAGTGATCCCCGGCCGCAGCTTCAAGACAGCCGTATAAAAGTCGGGGTCAACATCAGGCCGGTCACTCACGACCGAAATCTGCCCGAATTCAAATTGCTGCCCTTCTTCGATATTGAACACCAAAAAGAAACCGTCACGCTCTTCGGTTAATTCCGCATTGCTCGATAGTATGCGAAAATCGACATAGCCACGCGCGGCGTAAAAATCGCTCAAAAGCTGTTGGTCAAATGCAATGCGGTCGGCGATCAGAGTGTCATTACGAATCAACGATCGAAAGATGCCTGCTTGCTTGGTCTGCAGGACACGGCGCAGGCGGCGGTCGGAATAGACGCGGTTCCCGACAAAGGTAACGCGCTCGATTTCGATCACCGCACCTTCCAGCACCTCGTAAATCACATCGACACGATTGTCGGCGCGGCGCACGATACGTGGTGTCACGCGGGCCGACACGCGGCCCTGTTGCGCGTACGCTTCGGAAATGGCATTGGCATCTGCCTCGGCAGCGGCCGGGCTAAAAACGCGCCTTTCCTGCAATTGCACAATGGTGGACAACGCGTCGTCATCGATGCGTCGATTTCCTTCGAACGCGATGCGATTGACCGTTGGCAGTTCGACCACCGTTATGATCAGCCGCCCGCCCCGCGGCGTGACCGATACGCTTTCAAACAGGCCGCTGTCTTCGAGATTACGCAGAATCGCGTTGACCTGCCCCGCGCTCAGCCTTTCGCCGCGCGTGATTCCGGCTTGCTGCAGGATCGCGGCATTGCCGATCCTCTCGTTGCCCTCGATGACAATCTGCGATGCATCGAACGATTGCGCTGAGCCCGCGGAAGGAACCGCGACGCCAAGTGCCAACAATACAACGAAAATTTTAAGAAAACCGCCTGCGCCCTGCAGATGTCTCAGCATCTGCGAGCCCGTGCCCAATAACCCCAGTCCCATGGATTTGCCCCACGTGTTCAGACATCACTGAGTTGTGAGTATCGGGATTGCCCTGCCTTGTCAAAACCCTGATCCGGCAACGATTGTCCCCACAGCGGGAACAGCAGTTCGCGAGATTACTGGCTGCCCAGCCACGCGCCGGCCCCGAGGGCAGCGGCGATGGTCGCGGCATAAAGCACACGATCAGCGTTCAGCATGAACAACAGGCTCAATGAGCGGTATCCGGTTTGCAGCGTCTGCATTGCACCTTCCTTCAATTATGCAAGCGATAGCCCCGCAAAACGGCGCGAATTGGGAACAATTGTGGCGCCAATGTGGCGCCGCTTGCCCGTTCAGGCGCGGGACGCGTCGACCATAAACAATTCTTTATACAGGAAATCCGGCCAACGATGGACGTATCCATTCGCCTCAAACAACGCGATCAGCTTCAGCCGTTCCTCGTTGTCCTTGGCCTCGACGGTAAAGCACTGAACCCTGTGTGCGTCGAAATCAAACCCTTCCAGGATCTCAAGCTCCGCGCCTTCGGTATCAATCGACATGAAATCAATCGTTTCAGGCGCGTCATAGCGGTCGAGCATGTCGTTCAGGCTGATGGTTTCAAGGCTGATGATCTGCTCCACCCCGTCTTCGGCAGCGTGGGCGTTGGTGTCGACCACACCCGAAAGCAGTCCACGTTCATGCATGGCAAATTGCATGGTCTCACCGCTGACCCGATGAATCAGGTCGGTACAAACCGGTGCTTTGCGTCGCTGGGCCAGCATTTCGTGAAACGACGGGTTCGGCTCTCCCAACAAACCCGTCCAGCCGTATTTGCGCTCGAGCATGAAGGTGTTGGACAATCGTTGCCCGCCGGCCGCGCCGAATTCCACGAAAAAGCCGCCGCGCTTTTCGCCGTGCTCCCACAAGGCCCATAGGTCCTGCACGAATTGCGACTTGGACATGTGGATGCGTTCCATCGCAAATCCGAGGAATTCATAGAACGATCTGTCCCGTATGGGCCCCGTCTTGCGAAAATCGCGCTCGGCCTCGATCAGCCCACGCATGCCACGCCAGAACTTTCGTGCGCGGATGCGTTGCTCCTCCAGCGCCTTGTCTTCTTCTTTGCTCAGAGCCACTGCCGCGCCCCATGTTCCTGGTGCCTTGCGCACAGCCTAGCGCAGCTTGAAAGGTCTGCCTACCGTCTAAGGGCAGAACAGATCATTGCCGAGCGCAAAGACCATCAGGCTCAGAACCATCGCCAGCCCTGCGGCCATCAACACACGCAGCGCCGTGTCGCTTGGCGGTTTTCCGGCGACAGCTTCGTAGGCGTAAAACACAAGATGACCACCATCGAGCGCCGGAATGGGAAACAGGTTGAGCAGCCCTACCGCCGTCGACAAAACCGCGATGAACCAGATGAAATTCACCGCCCCCTGGCTTGCCATGGTGCCAGAAACCTGCGCGATGCCGATAGGTCCGGACAGGTTGCAGGTGCTGATGGCGCCGGTGATCATGTGACCAAGCCCGGAAATGGACCCTTCGATGATGCGCCAGGTCTGTGCGACGCCGCCGACGACCGCCTCGTCGACGCCGGGGGTCTGCGTGGCCGGTTCAAAGGCGTTGCCGCTTGCGATCCCTATTCGCCATACGGTGACAAACCCGCCGTCGGCCTGCGGCTCATCCGTGCGTTTCGGGGTCAGTACCTTGTCAATGATCTCGCCATCCCGCCAAACCGAAAGGGCCAGACTGCGACCGTCCGACGATTCAACTGCCGTCTTCAACTGGTTGAACGCAAACACGGGCTGTCCGTCGATGGCGGTGATCACATCGCCCTGCTCCAGTCCCGCGGCAAGCGCTGCGCTTTGCGGCGTGACTGTCGCCACCAGCGGCGGACGCAGATAGGGACCCGGTACAACCATGCGCGCGCCGTCGCGCTCGACCGTGTACTCAAGCACCGGTGACTGCGGCAGGTCAGACATGAATTCGGCATAAGCGGGATCTTCGAGGCTGGGCACGCCCGCGCCGTTGATCTCGCGCACGATGTCGCCGGCTTGTAGGCTTTGGGCCTCGCCCGGCAACGGGCGCAACTCGCCCACAGTCAACGGATCGCGCACCACGCCCGATCCAAACCCGACGGCGGCAAAAACAAGGATCGACAGCGCAAAGTTGAACACCGGGCCAGCCGCAACGGTCGCCGCCCGCGCCCACAACGGCGCGCCATGCATGGTTCGGCGCAGGGCCTTGGGATCGCTCGCGGCTTCGGTCATCGCGGCTTCGTCCTTGCCCGACGCCGCATTGGCATCGCCGGCAAACTTGACAAAGCCACCGAATGGAAGTGCAGCCACCTGCCACTTGGTGCCGCGCCGGTCGTACCGACTGTACAGCACAGGACCAAAGCCGATGGAAAACACGTCGGCATGAATGCCTGACCAGCGCCCAACGATGTAATGGCCGTATTCATGAATGGCGACAATGACCGACAGGGCCACCACAAAGGCCAGAATGGTCCAACTGAACCCGCCAAAAGCGGAGAGCACTGCCCCGATATCCAAACCGTCACCTCGTGTTATGCGTGCCTGTATGCGACCATTTGGGCCGCGTTGACGCTTCTATCAACCCTGTTTTTGGCAGCATCAAGGCAATCAGCGCGCTTTTCGCGGATCAAAGCGCGCTCCAGGGAAAGCCCAATGCAACTTCAAGCGCCAGCAGCGCCAGTGCCGCGCCCATCATTCCGTCAAATCGGTCGAGCAAACCGCCATGACCTGGGATCAACGACGAACTGTCCTTGACGCCCACCTTTCGCTTGATCGCACTTTCGGCAATGTCTCCCAGTTGCGAAGCGAAGCTGAGAAAGACAGACGCGACCATAAGCGCTGCGATGTCGCCGGTCTGCATCCCGAACGCCAAGCCCACCAGAGCCGAAACAACCCATCCCGCCGACGTACCCGACCAAGTCTTTTTCGGGCTGACCGAGGGCCAGAATTTCGGTCCGCCAAAGGTACGTCCAGCGAAATATCCCGCAATGTCCGTGACCACGACGATCAGCACCAGCCATACCATCCAGCCGACACCCAGATCGTCCCGCACATGGGCCATGCCCCACCCCGCCAGCAAGACCAGCGCCGCAAAACCGATATAGACAGGCACCAACCGCGACACTTGCCCCAGACCGACCAGCACGGCGGCCAGCAGCACCGGAAGCGCGTAGATCACCGGCAGATAGCTGGCCAACAGCACGCCCGCCCCGGAAATCGCGCCCAACCGCAATGCCATACCCGGCACGGCAGGCATCAGCATGCGCACAAGTTCCCAGACCATCAGTGCACAAATCGCCGCCATCAGGCCGTGAAACACCGCGCCACCGGCCCAGATGCAGGCGATGCCGATGGAGATCAGTACCGCACCCGACCCAAGACGTGTGCCCAGA
>JBCBAV010000012.1:0-43947 GCA_038532285.1 Pseudomonadota bacterium
CAACCGGTGCTGCACCGGTTGGATGCGGCGCTACCGCGTAAGGATCAAAGGCACACCCAAAGACCCAGATTTCGAAGTGCTGCGCGCTGGTGCAACTGTCGAGGGTGTGCGTTACCAGCCAATGCAAATCACCCTCGACCGGCAGCAAGGCGCGAACGCATGGCTGACGATCGGTTTGCGCGAGGGCAAGAACCGCGAGATCCGGCGCGCCATGGAAAGCATCGGCCTCGTGGTAAACCGCCTGATCCGCATCAGCTACGGACCATTTCAGCTAGGCGAACTCAAGCAGGGCGCGGTCGAAGAACTGCGCCGCCGCATCGTCCGTGACCAGCTTGGATTGGGCGCTGAAGAGCCGTCCAAACCCAATGTCAAACCGCAACGGCGGCGCCGCAAATCCGGACCGCGCAGCTAAGCCGGTCATCCAGCCATCGCACCGCAACGCAGCACTGGCGCTGCGAGTGCAAAGCGCCTACAGTTCGGCGCAACAGGTGGGAAAACTATGCAGCCGACGGCAATTCAAAAAATCACATTCGTGGTGCTGCTCGCCCTGATGCTCGGGGTGACAACCGGGCTGTTGGGAGGGCTGTAAGCCATGGCCAAGAGGTTCGGTGGGAAATACTCTCCCTCTGGCGCGTCAGAAGGTCCGACAGAACGGCTTGCCCTCGCCCGCGCGCAAGTGGACCCTGTCGGCGCGCGTGCCAACCTGATGTTTCTGCCGCCGATCCCACTGCTTTTCTTTGCGCTTAGCGGCGGTGCAATTTCGCTGGTTCTCGGCCTCGTGGGTGCCGCCGTGCTGACACTTGGCGCGTGGCTCTTGCGTGAAGGTCTTCGGGCTGAAGCGGCCTTTGCCGAACGCAAGGTCGCCCGGCGGCCCAAATTGCCGCGCAAGTTTCTGGCCGCCGCCCTTGCCGGCGTGGGTATTACGATTGCGGGTTTTGATCTCAACGGCGGGTTGATCGCCCCTGCCCTTTTCGGGATTGCGACGCTTGGGCTGCATCTTGCAGCCTTTGGTTTTGACCCGATGTCCGACAAGGGCATGGAGGGCATCGACACCTTCCAGCAGGACCGCGTCGCCCGAGTGTTGGACGAGGCCGAGGCGCATCTGAGCGCTATGACTGACGCCATGAAACGCGCGGGCGACCGGCAAATGGAGTTGCGACTGGAACGGTTTCAGGGCGCCGCGCGCACGCTGATCCGCACGGTCGAGGAAGACCCCCGCGATCTGACCGCGGCGCGCAAATATCTGGGCGTCTACCTTCTGGGTGCGCGCGATGCGACGGCCAAGTTCTCCGACATCTACGCCCGCAGCCGCGACCCGCAGGCACGCGCCGATTACGAGACGTTGCTGAACGATCTCGAAACCGGCTTTGCCCAGAAAACCGAAACATTGCTGGACAGTGACCGCAGCGATCTGAACGTCGAGATTGACGTGCTGCGCGAACGGCTGCAGCGCGAAGGGGTGCGTATCGCGCCCGAAGATACCTGACCCATTAAGCCAAAAGGGAATTCACCGATGTCTGAACTTGTTCGCCAAAAAGCGCAGGAAGCGCTGGCCGAGATCGAGGAAACCACCGCTGTCGTGTTGCCGGAACCGGCAGATGCAGGCGTTATTGTACCGTTGGCCGATGCAGACGCCCCGGTAAGCGCTGAAATCCACGCCCGCATGGAAGAGATCGACATGGACGACACCAATTCGATCGTGTCGTTCGGGTCGGCCGCGCAAGCCGAATTGCAGCAAATCAGCCAGGCGATGCTGGCAGACGTGCGGAACAAGGATGTGGGTCCGGCAGGCGATGGTCTGCGCGACATCGTTGCAACCATCCGCGGCTTTTCCGTGTCCGAGCTGGACGTGCGACGCGAACGCAGCTTTTTCGAAAAACTGCTGGGGCGCGCGGCGCCTTTTGCAAAATTCACCGCCAAGTTCGAGACGGTGCAAAGCCAGATCGACAAGATCACCGATGATCTCCTGTCGCACGAGCACACGCTGCTCAAGGACATCAAGTCGCTTGACCTGCTCTATGAGAAAACGCTGCAGTTCTACGATGAACTGGCGCTGTATATCTCTGCGGGTCAGGAAAAGCTGAAGGTGTTGGACGATACGGATATTCCTGCGCTCGATGCAGCGGTGCAGGCAGCGCCAGAAGATGAACAGGTGCTTAAGGCGCAAGAGCTGCGTGACCTTCGGGCCAGCCGCGATGATCTTGAGCGGCGCGTGCATGACCTGAAACTGACGCGGCAGGTGACGATGCAGTCGCTGCCGTCGATCCGGTTGGTTCAGGAAAACGACAAGAGCCTCGTGACCAAGATCAACTCGACCCTCGTGAACACCGTACCGCTGTGGGAAACCCAACTGGCGCAAGCCGTCACGATCCAGCGCAGTGCCGAGGCCGCCGCTGCCGTGCGTGATGCCAACGATCTGACCAATGAACTGCTGACGGCGAATGCCGCAAACCTGCGCGAGAACAACCGCACAATCCGGCAGGAAATGGAGCGCGGCATCTTTGACATCGAAGCGGTGAAACAGGCCAATGCTGACCTGATCGGCACAATTCAGGAAAGCCTGCAGATCGCCGACGAGGGCAAGGCCAAGCGCGCCGCCGCCGAGGAAGAGCTGAAGAAGATGGAGGCCGAGCTGCGCGATACGCTGGCATCGGCCAAGGCGCGCAAGGATGGCGTTGGCGACAACGCTGCCACCGCCGTGCCGGAGGCAAGCTGAGCTGGCGATGCGATGGGCACGCGGCGTTCGGGCAGGGTTAAGCGGCATCGCCGCACTGGCCCTGCTGGCCGCGTGCGAGATGCCGGTGGCACCGCCGCCCGACGACCCGGGACAGCGCCCTCCGCCAACCGTTCCGGACCAGCCCACCCCGTCACCCGAGAGCGAGGCGCTGCGCGCCTATTTCAGCGCCGTGCAGGCCAGCCAGTTGCGGCAAGGGCTGTTGCGGCGGGACGGCGGCGGACCGGACACACCCTATACAGCGACGATGCTGGCGCGGAATTTCGAGCAGATCGCCTTTTTTAATGAAGTCTCGTTGCCCGGTCGTGGTGCGGGCAGCGAGACACAACTGCGCCGATGGGCGGCACCTGTCCGGATCAAGCCCGTCTTTGGCCGCACTGTACCGACGGAACAACGTATTCAGGACAGACGCGACCTACGCGCCTTTGCGACGCGGTTGGATCGGGTGACCGGCCATCCGATCAGTGTTGGTGCCGCACAGCCGAATTTTTATGTTGCCTTTGCGAGCGAGGACGACCGCGCCGAAGTTCTGGACGAGATCAGCGACGCGCTTGGTGTCTCTCTCGACGTGCTGAGCACGCTGTCGCGCGATACCTATTGCGCCGTCGTCACCTTTGGCGGTGAAAATGGCGCAGCATACCAAGCGGCGGTGGCCTTGATCCGTGCTGAAAATCCGGCACTTTTGCGCCTTTCGTGCATCCACGAGGAGGTGGCCCAAGGCATGGGGCTACCCAATGACAGCCCGTCGGCGCGGCCATCGATTTTTAACGACGACGACGAATTTGCGCTGTTGACCAGCCACGATGAGGCGTTGCTGAAAATGCTGTATGATGACGCGCTGCGCCCCGGTCTGCGCCGCGCAGAAGCGCGCAATATTGTTCTGCGACTGGCTCGGCAAATCACCGGCGAAGAGGAACCTGCGAGCTAGGATTAACGCTGACACCCCTTGCCATCGCGTCACGGTTGCCCCCACATAAGACAAGCTGACGAAAAGGGTGTGCTATGGGTATTTTCGACTTCCTCTCGGGCGAGTTCATCGACGTCATTCACTGGGTCGATGACAGCCGCGACACCATGGTCTGGCGGTTCGAACGCGAAGACCACGAGATCAAGTACGGCGCCAAGCTGACGGTCCGCGAGGGCCAGGCCGCCGTGTTCGTGCACGAGGGCCAGTTGGCGGATGTCTTCACCCCCGGTCTCTATATGCTCGAGACCAACAACATGCCCATCATGACGACGCTGCAGCACTGGGACCACGGCTTCAAAAGCCCGTTCAAGTCCGAGGTCTACTACGTCAACACGACCCGCTTTAACGGTCTGAAATGGGGCACCAAGAACCCGATCATCTGCCGTGATCCCGAGTTTGGCCCGGTGCGTCTGCGCGCCTTTGGCACCTATTCGGTGCGGGTCATGGACCCGGCCAAGTTCCTGGTCGAGATCGTCGGCACCGATGGTGAGTTCACCATGGACGAGATCAGCTTTCAGATCCGCAACATCATCGTGCAGGCGTTTTCGCGCGCGCTGGCGCAGTCGGGCATTCCCGTGCTCGACATGGCGGCCAACACGCGCGAACTGGGCCAGTTGGTGGCCAAGGATATCTCTGGCCAGATCGCGGAATACGGGTTGAGCCTGCCCGAGCTTTACATCGAAAACATCTCTCTCCCGCCTGCGGTCGAAGAGGTGATGGACAAGCGTTCCTCTATGGGCGTGATCGGCAACCTGAACGAATACACGCAGTTTCAAGCCGCAGAGGCGCTGGGGCGTGGCGGGTCCGCAGGTGCCACGATGGAGGCGGGCCTTGGTGCTGGTCTGGGCATGCAGATGGGTCAGGCGATGGCCGCAGGCATGTCTGCGCAACCGGCACGTAGCGCGGCAGCCGCACCTCCTCCGCCACCGGTCGAGCACGTGTGGCACGTCGCCGAAAACGGTGAAACCAAGGGGCCGTTTTCCAAAGCGCAATTGGGTCGTATGGCCGGTGCTGGCGAAATCACGCGCGAGACATTCGTCTGGACCGCGGGACAGGATGGCTGGCTCAAGGCCGAGGACGTGACCGAATTGGCGCAATTGTTCACCATCCTGCCGCCACCGCCGCCGCCCGGGATCTGAGGGCAGAGTTGACCTGTCATGCAGGCACGCCAGAATGCCGGTATGTCCATGCGCCTTGCCCTTGCCCGCAGATTGCCCGCCCGAAGGGTCGCCCTGAAGTGGTTGCATTGGGGCATCCTGCCCTTGTTCATCTGGTTCTTGCTGGTGACACCCGATGACGTGCGGCCGTTTGGTCCGCGGGCGTTTCAGGCGCATTCCACGCTGGCTTTGATCTTTGTGACGCTCAGCCTGTTGTGGTTCGCCGGTTTGCTGCGACGCGGGCTGGCCAGCCGACCCGGCCCCAAGTTGACGGGACGCCTGCGGGTGCTGCACCGGGCGCTGCATCTGGTTCTGATCTGGGGGCTGTTCGGCGTCGCGCTGACCGGGTTTCTGCTGGGCCTCACCTCACCTGTTCTGCTCAAGGCGGGTGGGTTTCTGCCCATCGCACCGCCCATGGGGTGGCGCGACCTCAATGACCTCGTGGGCCTGATCCACATCTATGAATATTATGTACTGGCCGCGCTGGTCGGCTTTCACGCGCTGTTTCACATCTGGCGACACCTGCGCTTGCACGACAATGCGCTGCGCATCATGGCCCCGCGCATTTTGCACAGGTTTCTGTGACAGTTATGGCCATCAGCCCATGCCGCCCGTATGGTTGACGCGATCCGGCAAGACGCGTGACACACCATGACCGACGACACATTGGCAGAGCCCCCCGCACCGCAGGTCGAGCACCGCTTTGCCTGTGACAATTGCGGTGCGGATTACCGATTTGACCCGGCGGGTCGCAGCCTCGTCTGCGACCATTGCGGCAACACCGGCAGCATCGACAGCGCGGCAGGTGCGCAGGTGGTGGAACTGGACCTTGAAACCGCGCTCGATGCTGATCTGCCAGAGGCAGAAATCGAGGAAACGCGGGTCTCCAAATGTCCCAACTGCGCGGCGCAGGTTGAATTTGACGCCGATCTGCACGCCACCGAGTGCCCGTTTTGCGCAACCCCCGTGGTCACCGACACCGGCAGCCATCGGCACATCAAACCCAAGGGTGTCCTGCCTTTTGCCCTGACCGAACATCAGGCGCGGGATGCCATGAACGGCTGGCTGGGCCGGCTGTGGTTTGCGCCCTCGGGCCTGCAGGACTACGCACGCAAGGGGCGCGCCATGCAGGGCATCTACGTGCCGTACTGGACCTTTGATGCGGATACAAAATCGTCTTACACCGGCGAACGCGGCACTGTGTACTATGAGACCCGCACCGTGATGAAAGACGGCAAGCAGCAGCAGGTGCGCGTGGCCAAGGTGCGCTGGCAACCGGCCAAGGGGCGCGTGGCGCGGTTTTTTGACGACGTGCTGGTGCTGGCCTCGAAATCCCTGCCCAAGCGGTTCACGGACGCGCTCGAGCCATGGGATCTGAGCGAGATGCAGCCCTATGCGCCCGAATACCTCGCCGGTTTTCGCGCCGAGGGGTACGGGGTCGAGCTGCAGGACGGGTTCGTCGAGGCGCGCGCGCACATGGACCGCGTGATCGCCCGCGACGTTCGGTTCGACATCGGCGGAGATCGGCAAAAGGTACACAGCGTGAACACCCGGCTCAGCGATATCACATTCAAACACGTGCTGCTGCCGGTGTGGTTGGCGGCCTACAAGTATCGCGGCGAAACCTACCGGTTTGTCGTCAACGGGCGGACCGGTCGGGTGCAGGGCGAACGGCCCTGGTCCGCAATCAAGATCGCGATTGCGGTGATCATCGGCCTTGCCGTGGCCGCAGCCTTCGGCTTTGTGATGGCGCAGCAATGATGACCCTCGACGACGCGCTGGCACAGCGGTTTTCCTGTCGGGCCTTTTTGCCGGACGCAGTGGCGGATGCGACGATCACGCAGATCGTGGAGACTGCGCAACAGGTGCCAAGCTGGTGCAATGCGCAGCCCTGGCAGTTGATCATCACGCGCGGTGCGGCGACCGATGCCTTTCGCGACGCGCTGTATCAGACGGCCATGACTACTGCGCCCGCCCCGGACATGCCGTGGCCCGAAGGCTATCCCGGCGTCTATGGTGACCGGCGCCGCGCTTGCGGCTTTCAACTGTATGATGCCGTCGGGATCGAGAAAGGCGACCGCGCCGCCTCGGCCCAGCAGATGATGGAGAACTACCGCCTGTTTGGTGCGCCGCATGTGGCAATTGTCACCGCGCCACGCGCATTGGGTGCTTATGGCGCCATGGACACCGGCGGCTTTGTCACCGCCTTTTGCCTTGCCGCGACGGCCGAGGGTGTCGCGACCATTGCTCAGGCGGCCATCGCGGCGCAGGCACCGTTCGTGCGCAATCATTTCGACATTGCCGACGACCGGATGATTCTTTGCGCGATTTCGTTCGGCTATGCCGACATGGGCCACCCGGCGAACGGGTTTCGTACAGAACGGGCCACATCGGCAGATGTCATAGACTGGAGGGACTGATGCGCGCGCTATTGCAACGGGTGTCAGAGGCGCGGGTGAACGTAGACGGCGCGGTGGTCGGTGCATGCGGACCGGGCCTCTTGATCCTCGTTTGTGCCATGCCGGGTGACGACGGCGCCACAGCTGACGCTTTGGCCGTGAAAATCAGCAAATTGCGCCTGTTCAAAGACGATGCCAGCAAGATGAACCTGTCGATCGTGCAGACCGGTGGCAGCGCTCTGGTGGTCAGCCAGTTCACGCTCGCGGCGGACACGTCGCGCGGAAATCGGCCGGGGTTTTCCGGCGCAGCCAAACCGGACCTCGCAGAGGCGTTATATCTGCGCTTCGCACACGCCTTGGCAGAACTGGGTATCCCGACGGAAACCGGTCAGTTCGGTGCGGATATGGATGTGCAATTGACCAATGACGGGCCGGTCACGATTTGGTTGGATACGGCATCCTAGCCCCGGGTCGGCGGGTGGGCGATGTGCGCCCCGCGCACGAGAGCATCCGGCGACCTCACGGCTCCCGAAACGCGTCGCGCGATTTGTAGAGCGGCTTGAGCAGGTAGCTCAGGACCGTCTTGGACCCTGTGTGCAATTCGACCTCCGCCAGCATACCTGGGCGCATCGCGATGCGTTTTTGCCGTTCCGTCAGCGCGCCGCGATCCACTGCTACGGTCACCTTGTAGTGCGGATCGCCCCCCTCCTTGCGCTCGTCCTTGAACGTGTCCGCGGACACCAGCGTAACAGCCCCCTTAAGGGCACCGTAGATCGTATAGTCATAGGCGCTCAGCTTGATCGTCGCCTCCTGCCCCGGTTTCACGCCAGCGATGTCTTCGGGACGGATTTGTGCTTCGACAAACAACTCTTCGCCCAGCGGAATGATCCGCAAGATTTCTTCGCCCGGACGCACAACGCCACCAATCGTGGTAACCGCGAGGTTGTTGACCACACCGCGCACGGGGCTGACCAGAACGGTCCGGTTCAGTTGGTCCTGTGCGGCCTTGAAACCTTGGCGCAGCGTGCCGAGTTCCTTGAGCGTGTCGGAATGGCTTTGCGCACGCTCCAACTCCGTCCGGGTGATGATCTCATCCAGTTTGCCCCGCGCATCTGCATAAATCTTGCGGGCGCGCGTCACTTCGATCAGCGCGACGATTTCGCGGTCAAGCAGGTTTTCCAGCAGTTCCTTCTCTTGCGCTGCTTGATCCAGCACCCGTTCCGCACCTTCGCGGCGGCTCACAAAATCGGTTTGCCGCGCCATCAGCAACGCCCGTTCCGACGCAACCACACCCGGCATACGCGCCTGCAACGCCTCGGGCACGTCAAAATCGAACTGGCCCGCCAATTCTGCCTCAAGCCTCAGCTTGCGGACAGTCAGCGCGGTGATCTGGTCTTGCAGATCGTCGGCCTGGCTCTGGAACTGCGTGCCACGCAAGCGGGCCAATACGTCGCCTGCCTCGACTACAGCGCCCTCACTCACAGCCAGTTCGGCCAGGATGCCACCTTCGAGGTTCTGGATGATCTGCGGACGCGAAGATGAGACCAGCGCCCCGTGCCCGCGCACGATTTCGTCGACCCATGCCAGCGCAGCCCACAGAACAAAAACGACAACGGCACCGGTCACGATATGGATCAGTCGGGCTGGCCCGTGCATTTGATCTTGGAACTGTTCATCGAGGCTCGCGGGGCTCATGCGATCTGCCCCCGGATTTGCACTGCGGCACCGGCACCCGCGATATGGGCCAGCACCTCGTCGCGGGGGCCATCGACGCTCATCCGGCCTTGGTTCAGCACCAGAGTGCGCGAAGTCAGCGACAGGATCGGAGCGCGATGCGTGGCAATAACGGCTGTTCGGCCGTCCAACCAAGGGCCGAGACGGCTCACCAGGGTGGACTCAAGCCGTTGATCCAGCGCAGCGGTTGGTTCGTCCAGCAGGCAAATCGAGGGGTCCTGCAACCACAGCCTTGCCCAGCCGATGGACTGCCGCTGCCCTATGCTCAGGCCCTGCCCGCCATCGTAAATCTCGAGATCCAGGCCCCTGTGATGGTTGCGCACGAACTGGCCCAGGCCTGCAAAGTCCAGCGCTTGCATCAAGCGCGCATCGTCGCGTTCGAGCATCGTAAGGTTGAGATTTTCGCGCAGGGTGCCTGAAAACAGCCGCACGTCCTGCCCCAGATAACCAATCAACCGGCGCAGATCACGTGGTTCGATCTGGCCCATCTCTGTGCCGTCAATCAGCACGCGGCCTCGCGTCGGCGCATAAAGTCCCGTGAGCATTTTTAGAAGCGATGACTTCCCGGCACCGTTGGCCCCCAGCACGGCGACCTTCTGACCGGGAAGGATCTGCGCGCTGGGAATATCGAGGGTGGGCGCACCATCCTCCTCGTATTTGAACTCTACTTCGCGCAATTCAAAATGACCCCCAAGCGCCTCGCGGCGCAGATAGGTACGCTTTGGGTCGGCGTCCTGCGTGGCACCGGCGACGTTATCCAGCATTTCAAGCGCAGCCCTGACATTGCCCCACCGCGCCATTGTGCCCGCCAACTGCGTCAATGGCGCGAGCGTGCGGGAGGTCAGAATGCCAACGGCGATGATGGAACCCACGGTGAACTGTCCTGCAAAGACCAGGTAGGTGCCTGCGATCACCGCCCCTACATAGGTGAGTTGCTGCACACCCTGGCTCCAGTATGTCAGCACTGCTGACAGTCGCCGTTGATCCGATGTTTTCACTGCGCTCAGCGTTGTCAATTCGGCCCAGAGGCGCGATATCCGATCTTCACTGCGCGCCGTTTTTACGGTGTCGGCCTCAAAAATAGTCTCGTGTAACAGCCGGGTGGATTTCGCAGACGCGCCTTGGGTTTCCTGGGTCAGTTGAAGCATCCTTTTCTGCATCAAGAGACCAGGTACGACCATGAGGACGCCGCCAAGGATCAGGACCCACACAACCGGACCAGCGATGGATGCGACAAGCAACAAGAAGACAAAAATAAATGGGATGTCGGCCAGCGTACCAATGGTTGAAGCGGTAAAGAACTCGCGTACGGAACCGAATTCGCGCATCGCGGAAAAGGTCATCGACGGCGACCGGCCCGGCCGGTCCGACCGCGCCCCCATCACGCGCCCCATCAGCAGCCGTAACACGCGCAGTTCGATGGTACGGCCTGCACCGTCCATCATGCGCGCCCGCGCGATCTTGAGCGCCGCTTCGAGCAACAGGGCGAGACCCGCGCCGATGGCAAGGACCCACAAGGTTGCGTGGCTTTGATGCGGTATCACTCTGTCGTAAACCTGTAGAGAAAAGAGAGCCACCGCAACCGCAAGCAAATTGGCCACGAAAGACCCCAGAGCAATTTCGCCCAGCGCACCGCGGAAAGACCGGAATTCGCCCCAGAACCAGTGGCGGCTGGCCGCCGTGGTCTTGTGTTGAACGTCCAGTTGTTCGAGCGGTGCCTCGGCCTTGACCACGAGTCCGGCGAAATGTCGGGCAAACTCGGCCTGCGGGATGTCAGCACGATTGTCCGGGCGCGTTTTGTCAAAGACTGTAATTTCACCGCGTGCTTGCCCTAGAACCAGCAGCACCTGACCGTTTTTCATCTGGGCTAGCGCTGGCCACAGACTTGGATCGAGCGTGGCATCCGCGTGAACATGCGACAGCAACCCTTGCGCCTTGAATGCGCTGGCGAGCCCATGCGCTTCCGCCTCGGTTCCTATAGCAGTGATACCACGCAGATGATCGAACACATCATGCTGCGTCGTTTGCGTGCCAAGAAGGCCAGCGTACACTTGAGCCAGCGCGGCACGGTGTTTCAGGCGGTCGAGAGACCGCTCGGTGGCCGCGTGGTTTGTGTTACTTGCCGTGGGCGCTTGCGGCATCAGCGCGGCTGTCAGAGGTTTGCGAATCTGGGCCTCGGGCATCGTCGATGAAGGTCGCGGGCTGGGTCTGAGTTCAGCTGTCAGTTTGCCGTTCCGGCCGTTCGCCACAGTCATGGTCAACGGCATCAGATTTGGTCCCCGTCGGCCAAAACACCTTGCACCCGCGCCAATTCGACGGCGAGATGCAGGGCCTCGAACCTCAGCTGAACTTCTGAATCCTGCCGCGCGGCGAAACTTTCGTAGACGCGCACAACGTCCATTACTTGTCGCTGGCCGGCCTTGTATTGGGCTTGAAACAGGTCGAGGTTCTTCTTGGATGTCGAAGTGAGCGCGCGCGCTTCAGAGGCTTGACGCGCCGCGGCGACGGCCTCCCCTTCGAGGCGGCGCAAGGTGCGGCGGGCGTCTTCATCTGCTTGCGCAACCTTGCGGCTCGCGGCCTCTTCGGCGGCCTGCAATGCTTGAAGGCGCGCTGGCGTGCCCAGGCCCAGACCCGGTCCACCAACTGTAATGCCGGCTGCGCCATTTTCACCAATCGTTGCCTGTGCGCCCACGGATGGCAGTTGACCGGCCCGCGCAATACGTGCCTGTGCAATATCGCGGCCCTTTTCAGCTTCAGCCCGGGCGACGGCAAGCGGCTGCGCTGCACTGCCGGTAACTTGAAGTGGTGCAATGCCTCGCAATCCGCCGAGTGGCGTAATGGCCATGGCGTTCAGTTCCGCCATGGCCGTTGCGCTTGCCTCTTCGGCGGCGGCAATGGCCGCGCGAATTTCCGACAACTTGGCCTCAATGACATGCAAATCGGAGCGATCCGAAACCCCGCCTTTGACCCGCTCGGACATCACCCACTCAAAGTGTTGCATATCCTTGAGAGTGCCGCGGTGGATAGCAACCTGCGCACGACCCATTTCTGCCGACAGATAAAGGTCTAGCGCGGTCGCCACGCGGTCATTGGTGTCTTCGGCCAAGGCCACGGCAGCCACCTCAACATCGGCCTTGGCGAAAGCGCGTTCATTTTTCTTTCGGCCATTGTCGAACAGGACGGCGTCCACCACGATTTGCGAGATCAGATCGCCCAAGGAATTGAGCGAGATGCGCGGACCGATTGTGGGCAGCCAGTTTTTTGACGCCGCGGCGGCGCGGAGACGCGCGGCGCGCAACTCGGTTTCAGCAGCTCGGGAATTGGCAGCAAGAACAGCGGCACTGACCCGATCATAGACCCCGCCCGCCGGTATCACTGACCGGCGCGCCAACAGTCTCTGCAACACGATGCTTTCCGCGTTGAGAGTTTCATCATGTTTCGTTGGGGCCTGCGCCAGAGCCGGGGTGCGCGAGCCTTGCGTTTCAGCGGCCACCCCACCCGCCGCGCGCGATACAGCGGACCCGCCTTCGTCGCACCCAACCAAAAGGGTAATGGCGGCGCACAAGACCGCAACCGTGTTCACACCTTGCCCCATCGCGTCCCCGTTTCGGGTTATCGTTTTTGCGTTTTGGGCGCGGTTGCGGCCCCGTTCCGCGCCTCGTTTCTTGCTGGATCAACGATCTTTTATCGTTTCAAACCAGAAGGATATGTCTTCGCGCTACGTCAGAGCGGTGTTGACCTGTATGTCATCGTCGATCAGAACCGTGCCTTCGCCCAATGTGTAAACGCCATAGGTATTGCCATCCTGCGTGGTGGATCCACCGAGTGTAGCGCCAACCATGGTCACGGTATCGTCGCTTCCGCCATCGACCCTGAGTTGATCAGAGCTGTCAGACAGAGCCAGCAACGCTGCTTCGGTGATGGTCAGCCGCGCCTCTTCCGCGAATTGCAGGTCGACTTGCTCGATCTGGTAGTTGCCAAGCCCCGGCGTATTCAGGGAAATCGAGGAACCGGGGGTTTCATCGTCAAATGCAACATATGTGCCCGAGACGTTGCCAACCGCGTCGCTTGAAGTCACCACCAGATCCGAGCCATCCGGCACCGTTTGATCAAAGCTAAAGAAGGTCTCCCCGAGTACGTCGATGTCCGCTTGCGTGGCCGATACGCTGCTGACCGTGCCGTTCGCGCCAACCGCAGCGACTGCGAGGTCTCCGTCGCTTTGTTCGGTCGAAATACCGCGGATGCCGCTGCCATCTCGGGTAAAACTGGCAATGACTGGACCGTCTGGTGCTTCGGTATCGATCTGCAGAGTGTCAGCGATGGTTTCGGTGTTGCCCACCGCATCAGTTGCCATGACGGTGATGTCCGCGGTGTAGGTGCCCATGGGGATAGCAGATGGCGGGATTTCAAGCGACCAGTTGCCGCCAGCGTCGACAGTGGCAGCCAAAACCGCGCCTTGAAAATCAACCATTACGGTCGATCCAGCCTCAACCTGACCGCCAAGCGTAATGCCTTCGCGCGCCTCGGCACCGCTGATGACATCGTCGGCAGTCACCGTGTCCTGAATGTCCAGTTGGTTCACCAAAGTATCAACGCGGACGGTATCCGACACGGTTGCCACGTTGCCCGCCAGATCGGTGGCCGTGACGTTGATTGTGGTCGTGTATTCACCTGTCGGCACCTGGGCCGCCGCAAAAGGCGCGGTCCAGTTGCCGCTGGCGTCGACGATCGCCTGAACCGTAACGCTGCCCATTGATACCATCACGGTGGATCCAATTTCGGTTGTGCCTGTCAGGACAACGCCGTCGGCCCGTTCGGCTTCGGATATGATGTTGTCGCCTTCGACCGGATTGGCACCCAATGAAAGGTTATCGACATTGGTATCGACCCGCACAGTGTCGCTCGCCGTTGTGCTGTTGCCCGCGGCATCAATGGTGGTCGCTGTTATCTGCGCGTCATAGGTGCCTGCCGGCACCTCGGTGCTGGCGAAATAGGCCTGCCAAACACCGTTGCCGTTCGCCACCGCCTGATGCGTGATGCCGTTCATGTTCACAGACACCAGTGCGCCGGGATCTGCCATGCCCGACAACATGACACCGTCGCTTGCCTCAACCCCATTGACGATGTCATCGCCCTCGACCGGGCCTGCAATGGTCAAAAGACCTGCATCTGTATCAACGTTAACCGTCTGAGTGACGGCAGACGTGTTTCCCGCAGCGTCGGTTGCCGTGGCCGTCATGGTGGCCGTGTATGTGCCAGTGCCGATTTGCCCCGACGTGAAAGACGCCGTCCAGACCCCGTCGGGTCCAACCGCGGCATCCACGGTCTGCCCGCCAAGCGCTACGGACACAGTCGATCCCGGTTCGGTGGCGCCGGTTACCACCATTCCGGCGCCATGTTCAACAGCATTGATCAAACCATCAACGCCGCCAGACGTCGAAGTGATGCCCATCGCATTGACGAGGGTGTCAACCCGAACCGATCCGGTCGCAGTGGCTGTGTTGCCCGCCGTGTCTGTAGCAACCGCAGTCACGTTTGTGTCGTATTCGCCTCCCGCGATCGCGGACGCTGCGAAATTTGCGCTCCATGAGCCGTCGATCGCAACAGTTGCAATGACGGTCGTACCTGCAAATGTCACGTCAACGCGCGAACCGGGCTGGGCCGTGCCTGCAAGGGTTATTCCGTCGCTGGCTTCCGCCGCGTTGACCACGCCATCGCCTTCGACACTGGCTGTTTCGAGTGTGACCTGCGTTGCGGTGTCGATAACCAGAGTATCACTGGCCGTCGTGGTGTTGCCGAATGCATCTGTCGCGATGATTGTCACCGCTTCGCTGTATTCGCCGCTGGCAAGTGTTCCGGCCTGCCAGGTCGCGGACCAGGTGCCATCAGTTGCGATTGTCGCGGCGCGCGTGACGCCAGCAATGGTAACGGCCACCGTGGCCCCGGGTTCACCAGTTCCGGCAAGCGTGACGCCGCCATCCATCTCGGCGCCATTGACCACGTGGTCCACACCTTGCGTGCCTTCGGTGATCGCGACATCCGGACCAACCGTGTCGATGACGAATGAAGGGCCATCAAGCGTTGTGGTTTCGCCGGTCGCGACATGGGTGAATTCGACCGAAGTTGCGTGGCTTCCATCAGCCGGGAAATCGCTGCCAACGAACGTCACCGCCCAGATTCCATCCGCGCCAATCGTGGTCTCGAGCATCTGCCCGCCGACGATGATTTGAACCGTGTCACCGGGTTCCCCGGTGCCCGATACGTCGAAGGTGTGCAACGATGTGTCGTCACCTCCGATATCGGTGCTGGTTCCCGCATGGTCGACCGTTGGTTCGGCAGGAGCACCGCCCCCGTCCCCACCGTCATCACCTGTGACGACTGCAACCCCCGCAACAGCCGCTGCCGCACCGCCGAGACCCAACAGCGGACCACCGAGGGCGGCAGCACCCAACATGGAGACCTCTTCGTCGGCAGGCCCGTTCAGGTTGGCGACCTCCGTGCGACCGAGATATATCAAGTCATCGGACGGGCTCCATTTTCCCCACTGTTCAGTTGGACCAAACTGGGCAAAAAGCGCACCGTCCGTGGTTTCGACGAATGCCACCTCGTTCAAATAACCATCTGACGAGATAAACAGCCGGTTCGCGATGCCGGTGTCGTTAAAGTAATTCTCGAGCACGATTGTGCGGCCGTCGGCCAGCACCAGGACCAGATCGTCGCCCTGACGTTGCTGGTTCTGCAAATCGGTTTGCCTGAGGTTTAATGAAATTTCCTGCCCGCTGGTCAGAATGACCTTGCTACTACCGCTTGCTGGAACAACCCCACGCTCCAGCGCACCCGCAGAATCGCGGACAACGTAATCAATCGTTCCCATCACACCACCACTTTTGCCTCTTGGCGGATTAACACGGCCGCCAAACACAACACTTTTTCGCCGCCGACTTTTCGCCGTGCTGACCATTCTTGTGCGTTTGGTAATACTCTAACTGCGAATCAAGAGCTAGACTCTTTTTTCAGCTTCAAACAAGTTATTGGGGCGCAAGCCATATTTTGTGGCAGTTGACGTCTGGTAATGGGCGATTTTTCAAAGCGGACGGACAAATGGACGAGAATCTCTTGGAACTGTGGTGGACTGGGGTCGAGGCGGTGCGTGGCGATGTCTGTGTGCGCCGCGCGTTGCAGCAGTCGCCCTACCCCGCGCCAGACCAGATCATTGCAGTGGGCAAGGCTGCTTCGGCCATGGCGCGCGCCGCGTGCGCGCATTGGCCCGGCGTGCCCACGCTGATCGTGACCAAGTATGACCACGCCGCCGATGCACCTGCCGGTGCCCGGGTCATAGAAGCCGCACATCCCGTACCGGACGCGCAGTCCATCGCTGCCGGCGCAGCACTGCGTACAGCTGTCGCGAACTGCGGGGCGCACACGCATCTGTTGATGCTCGTATCTGGCGGAGCATCGGCCTTGGCCGAGGCCCTTCCAAAGGGCGATTCACTGGATCGACTTCAGGCAGACACTCAAACACTGTTGGCCTCCGGTGCCAATATTGCCGAGTTGAACACCTTTCGCCGTGAACGATCGCTGATCAAGGGTGGCAAGTTGCTCAGCGGTTTTTCCGGTGCCCGGGTGACCACACTGGCGCTATCTGACGTTGAAGGTGACAGTCTAGGTGTCATTGGGTCCGGCATTGGTGATGCCCCGTCCGACGCGCAGTACGTCTTTGAGGCTCGCATCGTGGCGAGTAACGCCATCGCGCGCCAGGCGATTGTCAACGCCACGCAAAACAAAGTCATGGTCAATGAAGAAACGCTCTACGACGATGTCATGACACTCGCCCTGCAGATTGGGCAAAGCCTGCGGGATGGCGCGCCGGGCCTTTACATCTTTGGCGGTGAACCGGTCGTTCAGCTTCCCGCGAACCCTGGCTTGGGCGGCCGGAACATGGCACTGGCTGCGCTTATTGCGCGAGAAATTGCAGGGCTTGGCGGCGTTGAGGTGCTGGTAGCAGGTACTGATGGCACAGACGGGCCAACCGACGCCGCAGGCGCGCAAGTCGACGGACAAACATGGCACCATAGCGCAGAGGAGGCATTGGCACGCGCAGACATCTACCCTTGGCTGAAATCGAACGGCGCACTCCTTGTGACAGGGCCCACCGGAACCAATGTCATGGACGTCGTAATCGCCCAGAAACGCTGAGCCAGGTCAGACGTCTACTGTGCGGCAATCGCCTTTGGCTTCAGGTCATACGGTCGGATGAAATCGCCCAACACGGTTTTGATCGCCGCTTCTTCGCCAGCCTCCGCGTCGATTTGCGCAACCAGCCCGCGTTTTTTGTCGTCAATGACCGACGTCACTTGCGCGGACAGCCCTGCTTCGTTCAACGCTGCATTGTAAATGCGGGTGATCGCCTCCTTACGCAAGTCGGGTTTGAACACCTTGCCCACGGCGGTCTTGGGCAATTCGTCCATGATCGTCATGTGTTTGGGCTGAGCGGCGCGTTCGTGCACGTGCTCTTCGCAATGTGCCATAAGCGCGTCCGGTGTCACCGACGCGCCGGCCACCAATTCGACATAGGCACAAGGCACCTCGCCTGAATGAGCGTCCGGTTGTCCGATGGCACCTGCAAATGCAACAGCGGGATGCGCCACAAGTGCCTCTTCGATCTCAGCGGGGTCAATATTGTGGCCCCCGCGAATGATCAGGTCCTTGGCGCGGCCTGTAATCCAGAGATAACCGTCCGTGTCAAATCGGCCAAGGTCGCCAGTGCGCAGGAATTTATCGTGATAATACAGGTCCACGTTCTTTTCGGCTTCCGTATAGGTGTTTCCGGGCCAGACCCCGGGATTGCTTACACAGATCTCGCCGATCTCGTCTACGGCTGCCTCTACCGGTCCTTCCGGCGTGCCTTTCATGATTTTGATCTCGGTGTACGGAAATGGTACGCCGACCGAGCCCACCTTTTTTAGTCCGTCAATCGGGTTGCCAGAGACAAGGCAGGTCGCTTCGGTCATACCGTAGCCTTCGACGATGTTGACACCCGCGGCCTTCTCGTAGCGTTTGAAAAGCTCCAGTGGCAACGGGGCGGACCCCGAGAACGTCGATTTCACTGTCGAGATATCCGCATCGATTGGCCGCTGCATCATGGCAGCGATTGCGGTGGGGACAGAGGCGATAAACGTAATCTTCCACCGTTCCGTCAGCTTCCAAATATTGTCGAACACGCCTTCACCGCGATAACCTTGCGGCGTTGGAAAGACACAGTGCGCACCGGATGCCACTGCGCCCATAAGCATCACCTGCACTGCCATGACATGAAATAGCGGCAATGGAGCGAGAATATTATCCTCTTCCGTTAAAAGGAGCGTCGCGCCAACCCAACCGTTGTAGACCATGCCGGAGTATTTGTGCTGCGCAACCTTCGGCATGCCCGTCGTACCACCAGTATGAAAGTAACAGGCGACACGGTCTTCTTGCGGGTCGTCAAAACCCAAGGTGGTGGACTGCTTGGTACATTCAGCATTGAAGTTGAGATATTTGACACCCGGTGCAGGGGTCAACTTGGGCCGGATCAGCGGAATGATCAGCGATTTGATCCCAGACACGTGCCCTAAAAGGTCCACCTCAAGCACGGTTTTCACATTTGGTGCCAGGGCCACCGCCTCGGCCGCTTTTTGTGCCACATCCGTTTTCGGGAACGCGCGCAAGGTTACAACGGCCTGCGCATTCGTCTCGCGCAGGATTGCGCCGATCTGTTCGGCGTCGAGCAGCGGATTGATCGGGTTTACGATACCAGCCACGGCACCGCCCAAGAACGCCACAATTGTTTCGGTGGCATTGGGCAGGATATAGGCCACAACGTCGCCGGGCCCGATCCCGAGGCCGCGCAGCATGTTGGCACATTGCGCCGTGCGCCCCTTGAGTTGTGACCAAGTAAGCGTTTCGGCACGAGAATTCGGGTCCGAAAAAATCTGAAAACTGACAGCTTCGTTGTCCGGAAACTTTGCGGCGGTGTCTGAAAGCAAGGCAAAAAGGGTCTTGGGAACATCCCGGTCTTCCCAAGGCATTTCGTTTTCAAGCGCTTCGCAGTCAATGATCCCCGTAAAAGGCATGGCGTCCTCCCTGAAGTGCGCCCAGATCTTTTGCCTGTGGCGTTCTATTTTCCGCCAGCATGTGAGGAAACGTCGATGCGATCAAGTGGCGTGGCTATTCTGCCGCCAGCCCGTCGGCGAACTGAAGGCGCGCGAGGCGGGCATAAAGCCCACCTTCAGCGACGAGGCTGTCGTGCGGGCCCTGAGCAACAATGCGGCCCTGATCCAGCACGACAATCCGATCAGCCATCTTCACGGTGGCCAGTCGGTGCGCCACGATCAACGTGGTGCGCTGCGCCGACAGCGCATCGACCGCCTGCTGCACGGCCCGTTCGCTTTCCGCATCAAGCGCCGAGGTCGCCTCATCCAAAAGAAGGATTGGCGCGTCGCGGAGGATCGCTCGAGCGATCGCAATGCGTTGCTTTTGCCCACCCGACAACATTACGCCGCGTTCTCCCAATTGGCTTTGGTAACCATTTGGCAGCGCGGCGATGAAATCGTGTGCCGCGGCCGCGCGCGCAGCCGCTTCGATGTCGTCTTGCGTGGCACCCGGACGGCCAAAGGCGATGTTGTCCGCTGCTGTTGCGGCGAAGATCACGGGATCCTGCGGGACCAATGCGATATGTCGGCGATACTCTTCTCGCGCCATTTGCGCGATGTCGACACCGTCGATGATGATGCGGCCCGCTTGCGGATCATAAAACCTCAACAGGAGTTGAAAGATTGTGGTCTTGCCCGCGCCTGAAGGTCCAACAAAGGCTACGGTTTCCCCCGGGGTTATATCCAAACTCACGCCGTCCAACGCCGATTGCTGGAGCCGCGATGGGTAAGCAAATCGCACATCTTCGAACGCAATCCGCCCGGATACCGGGTTGGGCAAGGTAACTGCCTGCGCGGGATCATTGACCGCATCCGAAGCGCGCAGCAGTTCCACCAAACGCTCCGTTGCCCCAGCCGCACGTTGCAATTCCCCGATTATTTCGGACAGCGCAGCCACGCCACCTGCGACCATAACCGCGTAAATCACAAATTGAATCAGGGTGCCGACAGTCAGGACGCCCGAGCGCACATCGTTTGCACCGATCCACAATACGCCGACAATTCCGGAGAAAACCAAGAAAATCACGATGACCGTCATCGCCGCACGTGTCGCAATGCGGCGCTTGGCTGACGCATAGCTTTGTTCCGTCACATCCGAAAAAACCGCGCGGCTGGCCGCTTCGTGTGTATAGGCCTGCACGGTTTGCACTGCGCTCAGTTGTTCGGACGCCTTGCCGGAACTGGCGGCAATCCAGTCCTGATTTTCGCGCCCCAACTCGCGCAGCCGGCGACCCAATAGCAAGATAGGAACAACCACTGCGGGCACAATGAGCAGCACCAAACCCGTCAGCTTTGCTGACGTCAGCAGCATCAGAACAAGGCCACCAACGAAGATCAGAACATTGCGCAATGCGATCGAAACAGACGAGCCCACGACACTCTGGATGAGCGTGGTGTCGGTGGTGATGCGGCTGAGCACCTCGCCGGTCATGATGTTTTCATAAAATCCCGGCGACAGGCCGATCACGCGGTCGAAAACAGCTTTGCGGATATCCGCGACCACGCGTTCACCCAAACGGGTGACCAAAGCATACCGCAGACCCGTACCCACCGCGAGCGCAAGCGCTATGCCGAAGGCCGCGAGGAAATATTTATCCAGAACCGCAATCTCGGCCACTTCAAAGTTGTCGACCACGCGCCGCACAGCGAGCGGTAAAGTGAGCGATATGAGTGCCGTCACGATCAGCGCCGCAGTCGCGGCGGCCATCAATCCTTTGTATGGCAGCAAAAAGGGCCAAAGCGACCTGAGCGAACCCAGTTCTTTTGATCCTGCCCGATCGTCCTTCCGGGTCGACGGTTGGGTGCTGGTTGGTTTGTCTTGCGCCATGCGCACCTCTGCCACTGGATGGGTCTTTTCTCTTGCCGGTATGTGGCGGCTCAGGTCAAGCGATCAAGGGAAAGAGCTTGGAGCGGGCGGCGGGAATCGAACCCGCTTCATCAGCTTGGAAGGCTGAGGTAATAGCCAGTATACGACGCCCGCTCAGCGCGTTCGGTCGTATGTTATGGGCCAGACAAGGTCAAGTAAGCGCGTGACCGCATCACAATTAACGTTCCGCGATACCTGTAATCCCGGCGATCATGGGCAAGGCACGTAGGAGGTTTCGGCGTCGACTGCAAAAACGGTTAACGAACACGACTGGCGATTAGCAACTTATCACACTCAAACCGGATAACTTGGAAATCGCTCCGGGACTTTCCGCAAGCCGATTTCGATCGGCCGCTGACCTACTTGTGTGAGGTCACAAGGCCCTTCCGGCGCGCTCTTTGACCTGCCTCTGATTGCCTGAACCGACCGATGGATTTTGTGTGTATGTCCAGAGCATACAGCTGTCGTTAAACTCTGTAGCACCCATATAGTTAGTCAGACGCACATTGCGCCAGCGAAGCTATTTTACGGCAACCCTTTGCCCAGCGCCCAACCCGCAAGATCAAATTATGTAATGCTTTCATACCTTAAGGAGGCGGCGGCCTGAAAAATGAGGGACGTACATCAAATTCAAGTGGACGTGAGGTGCGTACCTCAGATAGCGTGAAATGAAGCCGCGATTCGACGATTTTAACGCGGTGATCACATGGGAGGATTGAATGTCTTATTCGAAATTGGCATCTGCAAGCGCTATCGCGATTGTCGCAAGCGGCGTTGCAAGCTCCGCAAAAGCAGAGGACTTGACACTTTGCTGGGCAGCTTGGGATCCGGCCAACGCGCTGGTCGAACTCAGCAAGGAATTCGAAGCCCAGTCCGGCCACAACATGAACTTCGAGTTCGTTCCTTGGCCCAACTTTGCCGACCGCATGCTCAATGAGCTTAATTCGGGCGGGCAACTCTGTGACCTCTTGATCGGCGATAGCCAGTGGATCGGCGGCGGGGCTGAAAACGGCCACTATGTAAAGCTGAACGATTTCTTCGACAGCGAAGGCATCTCGATGGACGACTTCGCGCCGGCGACCGTCTATGCATACTCCACATGGCCGAAGGGCACGCCAAACTATTACGCGCTGCCGGCAATGGGCGACGCAAATGGGTGGTTCTATCGCAAGGACTGGTTTGCGCGCGAAGATATCCAGGCGGCTTACAAGGAAGCCACCGGACAGGAACTGCGCGAGCCTCAGTCGCAAAGAGAGCTCTTGCAGATAGCGCAGTTTTTCCAAGAACGTGAAATAGACGGCAAGACTGTCTATGGCGCCGCAATCTTCACCGAACGCGGCTCGGAAGGCATCACTATGGGGGTGACGTCCGCGCTGTATCCTTGGGGTTTCAAATACGAAAACGAGCCGGGCACCTACGACATGGACGGCGCCGTGAACTCGGCCGAGGCCGTGGAAGCGCTGGAGTTCTACAAGACCTTTTACGAAACCGCGACGCCGCCGGGCTACACAAACTCTTACATGGGTGAAAGCCTCGATGCATTTAAGTCGGGTCAGGTGGCCATGGCCATGAACTGGTTCGCCTTTTTCCCCGGTCTCTATGCCGATCCAGCCACGGGTGGCGACAAGATCGATTTCTTTGTGAACCCACCGCAAAACATCGCTGCATCAACCTTGGGCGGTCAGGGGATTTCGGTTGTCAGCTACTCTGACAAGCAAGACGCCGCGCTGGAATACATCAAGTGGTTCGCACAACCTGATGTGCAGGCAAAGTGGTGGGCGCTTGGAGGCTACTCCGCGCACAATTCGGTACTTCAAGACCCGGGTTTTGTGGACAGCCAGCCCTTTGCCGGAGATTTCCTCGAAGCGATGGACGGCGTACAGGACTTTTGGCAGGAGCCTGCTTATGCCGAACTTCTGCTGGCGATGCAGAAGCGCGTCCACGACTTTGTGGTGGCAGATCAGGGCACGGCCCAAGAGGCCCTCGACAAGCTAATCGAAGACTGGACCGAAGTCTTCGAGGACGAAGGCAAGTTGTAACCTACACGGCTGGGCTGTGGGCGGTGCGCGCAATCCGGCATAAACGCGCGCCGGGGTCCAAGACCCCGGCGCACCCGCCAAACCATTGAGCTGAGCAAATGTCTGATCGGACAATCGACCGCGTTGCAGCGTCAACGCCCGCCCCAATTGCACGCAAAATCAAGGGGCTTTCAGATCGGGCGATCGCCTGGATATTCGTTGCGCCGACGATCTTTCTGTTGCTGGCGATCAACATCTTTCCACTGATTTGGACGATCAGGCTGAGTTTCACGAATTACAAGGCCAATCGCATCAACCGAGAGCCTGAATGGATTGGTCTGCGCAACTACGAGCGTATCCTGACGGACAACGATATCTGGCTGAACATGCAGGCAACGGCGCATTTCCTATTTTGGACGATCTTTTTTCAGGTGCTGATCGGGTTCGCGCTGGCGTGGCTTATCAACAAGAAATTCAAAGGTAATGACCTTTGGACCACGATTATTGTTTTACCGATGATGCTCTCTCCCGCGGTTGTGGGCAATTTCTGGAAGTTCCTCTACCAGCCGCAAATTGGGCTCTTCAATTACATCATCGCGTTCATTTCCGGCAAAGATCCTTCAAGTTTTGAGATGCTGGGTCAGGTCAACCTTGCCCCGTGGTCCATCGTTATCGTCGATACGTGGATGTGGACGCCGTTTGTCATGTTGATTTGCCTAGCGGGGCTGCGCAGCATCCCGGACTACATCTACGAGGCCGCAGAAGTAGACCGTGCCTCCAAACTGCGGCAGTTCTTCACGATCACCGTCCCGATGGTTTTGCCCTTCCTGATGCTGGCGGTGCTGTTCCGTGGCATCGAGAATTTCAAGATGTTTGACCTCGTGGTGCAACTGACCGGCGGCGGGCCGGGCTCCACAACCGAACTCACCTCGATCAACCTCAAACGCGAAGCCTTTGAGAAATGGCGCACGGGATATGCTTCGGCTTATGCCATCATCCTTTTTGTGACGGTTTTCGGACTAGCGAGCATCTACGTCAAAGCCCTCAACAAGGTAAAAGAAAGATGAGCAGCTTTTCTGTGACAGAGCCTTCGAGCCGTACCAAATGGTTGGCTGGCACGTTTGTGGTTCTTTACGCGTTGATTACAATGATTCCGCTGGTATGGATCGCGCTGACCGGGTTCAAGAGCCCTGCCGACGCAATCAGTTACCCGCCGAAATACATCATTGGCGGCGAGAGCGACGCAGGCTTTCAGCCAACGCTAGAGGGATATGTAAACCTCTTTACCACGCGCACACGGCAGACCCCGGAATTCCTTGATGCCAACCCGCCGGAAACCTGGGCCGACGAGATTGTCCGTCAGTATGACATGGTGATTGTTGGGCCTTCGAAATTCGGTGAAAGATTTCTGAATTCTGTGATCATTGGTTTCGGCTCGACCTTTCTGAGCGTCTTTCTCGGCACTTTGGCCGCCTACGCGTTCAGTCGCTTCAAAATACCGCTTGCAGACGATTTACTGTTTTTCATCTTGAGCACGCGCATGATGCCACCCATTGCGGTCGCGATCCCTATCTTCCTCATGTATCGGCAACTGGGTCTGAGCGACACGCATCTTGGAATGATCCTTCTGTACACGGGCGTGAACATTTCGCTCGCGGTCTGGCTTCTGAAGAGCTTTATCGACGGGATCCCAACCGAATACGAAGAGGCCGCGTTGATCGACGGCTACACCCGGTTTCAGGCATTCTACAAAGTGGTCCTTCCACAGGCAGCCACGGGTATCGCTTCGACCGCAATTTTCTGTCTGATTTTTGCGTGGAACGAATACGCCTTCGCGGTGCTCCTGACCACTGCAACTGCGCAGACCGCACCGCCTTTCATCCCCACGATCATTGGTGTTGGCGGTTTGGACTGGCCGGCCATTGCGGCTGGTGTCACGATTTTCCTGTTGCCGGTCATGATCTTCACCATCCTGCTTCGCAAGCACCTGCTACGTGGGATCACCTTCGGAGCAGTTCGCAAATGAGTTCCTTCTTCAATGGTCTTCTCCGTCTGCGTCGTGGCCCTTGGGAAACGGTGGCAACAATATTCATTGCCGTTGGGGTGTTCATGTTGATGCAACCATTCGCGATCTGGGCCTTCACTTATTCGTTCATTGTCACGTTGGTGGGCACGGTACTGTTCATCATCGTCAGCCACTTCCCGGAGTAATCATGGCGCAAATCGTCATCAGGAACCTGAAGAAAGAGTTTGGCGACTTCACAGCCGTGCGCGAAAGCTCTTTCACCATCGAGGATGGCGAATTCTTCATGTTGCTTGGCCCTTCGGGCTGCGGCAAGACCACGACACTCAGAATGATCGCTGGTCTTGAATTGCCCACATCGGGCGAAATCCTATTGGACGGAGAAGAGATCAGCCAACGACCTCCCAGCCAACGCGACATTGCGTTCGTTTTCCAGATGTTCGCGCTTTATCCGCACATGAATGTCCGCAAAAACATCAGCTATCCGCTGATCAGCCAGGGTATGCCGCGCGCGCAGGTCAAGGCCAAGGTAGCAGAGGTCGCAAAGATACTGGGCATCGAAGAGATCCTTGACCGACCGGTTGGCGGACTGTCTGGCGGCGACCGTCAAAGGGTGGCTCTGGGCCGTGCCATCGTGCGCCAACCAAAGGCTTTCATGATGGATGAACCGCTCGGCGCGCTTGATGCAGAATTCCGCGAACACATGGCAGAGGAACTGCGCGCCTTGCACGACCGGATGGGCGCGACCACTGTCTACGTGACCCATGACCAACTCGAAGCAATGCAGATGGGCGACAAAATCGTTGTCATGAACAACGCCGTCGTTGAACAATTCGGCACGCCACAGGAGATCTACGACAAACCAGCGACGATGTTCGTTGCCAATTTCATCGGATCCCCGTGCATGAACTTTGTGAATTTTCACGGTCAATTGGCACCAAACTCAACACAACTGAAAATGCTGGGCGGCCAATTCCACGTGCCACAAAGCCGCGAGCCATTCGAGGGAGACATGGCCTTCGGCGTTCGACCTGAACATGTCTCGCTTTCTGACACGTCGCCCTTTCGCGGCGAAGTCCTTGCGACTGAGTATCTCGGCACGAACCAGATCGTGACACTGAATACCAAGGGCGGCGAAGTGAAGGCGCGGATTCCATCCACACAGATCGCCAAACCCGGCGAAAGCGTCGGAATGACGTTCGATCCAAAGAGGATCACGCTGTTTGATCGTCAGTCCGGGCGTGCCTTGAAATCTGAATTGAACGAGGGCGTGCTGAATGGCTGAGGTTTCTCTTCTCAACGTGTCTAAATCCTACGGCGCAACACGGGCGGTCGAGGACATCACGATGACGATCGAGGACGGCGCATTTGTTGTGCTGCTCGGGCCAACCGGTGCGGGAAAAACCACCACCCTTCGTTTGATCTCGGGATTGGAAAAACTGGACCGTGGCAAGATCCATATCGGTGGGCGCGATGTAGCCGCAGATACGCCCGCTCAGCGAGACGTGGCCATGGTGTTCCAGCAATACTCGCTCTATCCGCACCTGACGGTTCGAGACAATCTGGCGTTCCCTTTGCGCTCGCCCATCCTCAAAACACCCGAGGATGCTATAGCGCGGAAGGTGCAGGAAATCGCCGAGATTTTGCAAATCCCGCATAAGCTCGACAACAAGGCGACCGCGCTCTCAGGAGGCGAAATGCAGCGTGTGTCGATCGGGCGGGCGCTGGTGCGAGATCCGCAGATTTACTTGATGGATGAACCGCTCAGCTCGCTCGACGCGAAACTTCGGGCCGACCTGCGCGTCGAACTGAAACGAATCCAGTCGGATTTGGGATCTACGCTTCTATACGTCACTCATGATCAGATCGAGGCCATGACCATGGCCACACATATTGGTGTTCTGGAAAATGGCAGGCTGGTGCAATACGGCACGCCCAGAGAAATCTACGAGACCCCCAAGAGTGTTTACGTCGCCAGCCGCCTCGGTTTGCCCCGCATCAACATCTTGCCTGCCGATCTCTTCCCTGGAACGCACAAGGGGACGCAAATCGGGCTAAGACCTGAGAACATTGTGCAATCAGACGCGGGCGGCGACGGGATCGAGGCAACTGTGCTGCGTTCGGAACACCTTGGTGATCAGATCCGGCTTCACCTGGACGTGCGCGGACATGCAATCACCACGCTCAGCGAACCGCACCAAGACTATGCCGCGAAAACAACAATAAAGATCGCGCCCCATCGTCCGCTGTATTTCGATGCGTTGGGCGATCGGGTCGCTTAAGGGAGAATTGAGATGGCACAATTTATCAATGCCAAACAGGACTTGGTCACAGAGGCAATTGACGGTTTGCTTGCCGCGTCGGGCGGGTCGTTGTCGCGGCTCGACGGATATCCGCACATTAAAGTTGTGTTCCGCTCTGACTGGAACAAATCGAAAGTCGCTTTGGTGTCGGGTGGCGGTTCCGGGCACGAGCCCGCCCATGCGGGCTTTGTCGGTCCGGGCATGCTGACAGCGGCAGTCTGCGGCGAGGTCTTCGCATCGCCTTCAGTCGAGGCGGTCCTTGCCGGTATTCTTGCCGTCACCGGCGACCAAGGATGCCTTTTGATCGTGAAAAACTACACTGGCGACAGGCTGAATTTTGGTCTCGCCGCCGAGCGCGCCCGCGCTTTGGGTCGCAAGGTCGAGATGGTGGTGGTCGATGACGACATTGCGTTGCCCCATCTACCGCAACCACGTGGGGTCGCAGGGACACTATTTGTCCATAAGATTGCCGGGGCAGCGGCCGAAAACGGCGCGGATCTGGCCACGGTTACCGCAGCAGCGCAGTCGGTGATCGGCAAGGTCGCCTCAATTGGTATGAGCCTCGACACCTGCACGGTTCCAGGCTCGCAAAAAGAAGCGCGCATCGGCGAAGGCAAAGCAGAGCTGGGGCTGGGTATTCATGGCGAGCCAGGCATCGAACAGGTCGATTTCACGACTGCAGGGACCGCCATGAAAACAGTAGTCGAGAAGCTAAAAAGTCATGCAAGCGGGGAGGTTGTGGCCATCATAAACAACCTTGGCTCGACAACATCGCTTGAGATGTCGGTTTTGACCCATGCGCTCACGGCCTCGGGCTTGCCGCAATATCTGATAGGTCCGGCGCCGCTGATGACATCGCTTGATATGCACGGCTTTTCGGTTTCGGTAATGGAGGTCACAGCCGACGAAAAGGCCGCGCTCGACCAACCTGTTCCGCTTGCTGCCTGGCCTGGCATGTCGGCGGTTGTGGAGCCGCCGGTGGTGCGCCTTCCCGACGGATTGACCCCTATTGAGCCCATTCCGTCCGAAAACGCGAGGACCCGCGCCATCATCGAGAATGTGGCCAATCTTTTGATCTCATCCGAAGGGATTTTGAATACCTTGGACGCAAAATCTGGCGACGGTGACACAGGCAGTACACTCGCCACAGCCGCACGCGCGCTCAAATCAAGCCTTGACCGGATGCCACTTGCGGACCTCACACAGCTTTTTCCTGCGCTTGGAAACGAACTCAGCCAAACAATGGGTGGTTCGTCAGGCGTGATCCTCGCAATCTACTTCAATGCGACGGGCGATGCATGTGCCAACGGAGCAAGCGTACAGGCTGCGCTGGCCGAAGGCCTCAATCGCGTGAGCCAGGTTGGTGGGGCCAAAGTGGGAGATCGAACGATGATCGACGCACTAGCGCCGGCGCTCGAGGCCCTGCCCAAAGGAATGTCCAACGCGGCTGCGGCTGCCCGGATGGGCGCGAACAACACCGCAGCGATTCACCGGGCCAAGGCGGGCCGCGCCGCATACGTCCCCGAAGAAAACCTCAAGGGTCACAACGACCCGGGCGCAGAAGCCGTTGCGCTTCTGTTTGAAGCGCTTGCACGTGAGATGGAGGCTTGAACTGACTGAACCACGTCTCACAATTGTTGCAAAACCAACGGTCAACGACATTGCCCGCGTCGCAGGCGTGAGTTTGGCGACAGTGGACCGGGTGCTGAACGAGCGCCCTGGCGTCCGCACGGTCACAATTCAAAAAGTGCAGGAAGCAATAGAAACGTTGGGGTATGTCCGCGACACGGCTGCCGCCAACCTGGCCAGACAGAAGACCTACCGTTTCGTGTTCGTACTTCCCGACTGGAAGGGACAATTCCTTGCAAGCCTGGAGCAGGGCATTTCCGAGATCATCACAAACGCCCCCCAGAACCGCACCGAGGTGCGCACGATCCGCGTGCCCAACCACGACCATACGGAGCTGGCCGCGACGCTCGCGCGCCTCGATCCCGCCGAGGTGGATGGGCTTGCCATCATGGCAAAGGAAACCCCGATTGTCCGCGATGCCATTGCCGACTTGCGCAAGCGGGGCATTCCCGTCGTCTCACTTGTTGCGGACCAGCCCAATTCGGAACGCGATCATTTCGTCGGAATCGACAACGTTGCCGCCGGGCGCACGGCGGGCACGCTTTTGGGCCGTTTCACGGGTGGTCGACGGGGAAAGGTACTGGTCGTTATCACCAACAAACAGTCGCGCGACATGATCGAAAGACGGCATGGATTCGATCAGGTTATGAACTCGGAGTTCACACACCTTGAGCCGCTCCCAAGCTTGGAAGGCCAGGAAGATCCCGCGCACACAGAACAGGTCACACTTCGCGCCCTGCAGCAGAACAGGGATGCAATCGGCATCTATTCCGTCGGCGCAAGTGTCCTGGGGATCGCGCGTGCCATTTCGGAGGCTGACCTGCCGGTTCGGCCCGTGCTGGTCGACCACGAACTGACGGAGAATTCTGCAGAGCTTTTGCGACAAGGCGTTATCGACGCTGTGATCACCCAGAATACAGGACATCTGGCAAGAAGCGCTTTGCGCGTTCTGAGGGCAAAAGTTGACAAGACGCCGGTTATAGAAAGCCAGGAAAATATCCGCATCGACATCGTGCTACGGGATAATCTGCCATCAATGAAATAGCACCTATGGGAGGACAAAATGAAATCGATTAAAGGGCCGGCGCTATTTCTTGCGCAATTTGCAGGCGATGAAGCGCCGTTCAATTCATGGGACAGCATCACGAAATGGGCCTCGGATTGTGGCTATGTCGGCGTGCAGGTTCCCAGCTGGGATGGCCAATTGATTGACCTCGCGACCGCTGCAAAAAGCAAAGATTACTGCGACGAATTCAAAGGGGTCGCACAGGCCAATGGTGTTGACGTGACCGAGCTGTCTACGCATCTGCAAGGTCAATTGGTGGCTGTACATCCGGCTTATGACACCGCCTTTGACGGTTTTGCAGCAGACTCTGTGCGCGGCAACCCATCGGCACGACAGGAATGGGCAGTCGATCAGGTCAAAATGGCGCTGTCAGCTTCCAAGAACATGGGGATCACGGCACACGCGACCTTCTCGGGTGCGCTGGCATGGCCATATGTCTATCCTTGGCCACAGCGTCCGGCCGGATTGGTCGAAGCGGCCTTTGACGAACTCGCAGCGCGCTGGAAACCCATTCTGAACCACGCCGACGATTGCGGCGTCGACGTCTGCTACGAAATCCATCCGGGCGAAGATCTCCACGATGGCGTCAGCTACGAGATGTTTTTGGAGCGGACCGGAAACCATACGCGGGCCCGCATGCTGTATGATCCGTCGCACTACGTGCTTCAATGTTTGGATTACCTGGACCACATCGATATTTATGCGGATCGCATCGGCATGTTCCACGTCAAGGATGCAGAGTTCAATCCAACCGGGCGACAGGGCGTCTATGGAGGGTTCCAGTCGTGGGTCAACCGCGCTGGCCGGTTTCGGTCACTTGGCGATGGTCAGGTGGATTTCAGGGCCATTTTCTCCAAGCTCACGGCAATCGGCTTTGATGGTTGGGCTGTCGTCGAATGGGAATGCGCGATCAAGCATCCCGAAGACGGCGCGCGCGAAGGCGCAGCTTTTGTCCGCGAGCACATAATTCGACCAACTGAGGTTGCGTTCGACGACTTTGCCGACGGTGGAACGGATGCGGCCGCCAACCGCAGAATGCTGGGGATTGGTTAGGATGGCACGTATTAGACTTGGCATGGTGGGCGGCGGAAATGACGCGTTCATCGGGGGCGTTCATCGCATCGCAAGCCGGATCGATGACCAATATGAACTGGTTGCGGGGGCGCTGTCCTCGACACCGGAGAAGTCTCGAGCAAGCGGCGCTGCGCTGGGATTGCCCCGCGTTTATGACGACTTCAAATCAATGGCCATTCGCGAGGCACGGCTGAAGCAGGGGATTGAGGCCGTCGCCATCGTTACTCCGAACCACGTTCACTATCGGGCAGCCCGCGAATTTTTGAAACGCGGGATACATGTGATCTGTGACAAGCCGCTCACGTCAACGCTGGCCGATGCAAAAAAGCTGGTGAAGGCAGCGGAAGACGCCGACGCGCTTTTTATCCTGACCCACAATTACACCGGCTATCCGATGGTCCGCCAGGCGCGTGAAATGGTAAAGTCAGGAGAAATTGGCAACGTACGGGTCGTTCAGGTTGAGTATCCGCAGGACTGGCTGACGGTGCAGCAGGACTTCAAGCAGGCCGAATGGCGCACGGACCCTGCACGCTCCGGCGCAGGCGGTTCCACAGGCGATATTGGGACCCATGCCTACAATCTCGCGTGCTTTATCACCGGACTTACGGCAGAAGAGCTTGCAGCTGACCTGCAGGCTTTTGTGCCGGGGCGACAAGTCGACGACAACGCCCATGTAATGCTGCGATTTGCAGGTGGTGCGCGCGGTATGCTGTGGTCCAGCCAGGTCGCTCCGGGCAACGAAAACGCGCTCCGCATTCGTATTTACGGTGAAACCGGCGGGTTGGAGTGGGCGCAGGAGGATCCCAACTACCTGTGGCACTCCCCATTCGGAGAACCAAAACGGCTCATAACCCGCGGCGGCGCAGGATCGGGCGATGCCGCGGCAAGGGTCAGCCGAGTTCCTCCGGGGCATCCCGAAGGCTATCTTGAGGGGTTTGCCAATATCTACAGCGAAGCGGCAGCCGCCATCCGCGCGCATCAGGCCGGCACAAAACCTGATCACGACGTCACCTATCCCAGCGTCGGGGACGGGTTGAAAGGCGTGGCCTTTGTGGACGCCTGCGTCAGAAGCTCAAAACGAAACGCCGCGTGGGTGAAGCTGGCGTGAAGCTGGTTTCAAACGCTGCATGTGGCAGGCATGTCCATGCGCATATCCTTCGTCGCACCTAGCGATTTGGGTGCCGAAAACCAAAAAACCCAATTTCGCTGCTCAAGCGCTGTTCATATAGTCAATGCGCCGCCAAACCCGTGGTGTGGATGCACCGGCAAAGCAGTGAGTGCCAACGCAATCGAGCGTCAAAGCTCCATATCAACTGCACGTTTTTTGGGCGTCCCCGGTCAAATCACGGCACTATGCAGTATTTTCGGGGATCGCTGCTTTTCTTCGTTTCCCGAAGCGACATGCTGTTGTTTCATACGACGCCATTCCGGATTGGAGACGCCTTCATGAAAAAACTTGCTCTCATCGCTACGATCGCCGCGCTGCCTTTGGCAGCAACTGCTGACGGTCACCTGACGCCTGTAACGTTCGGTACCAACTGGCTGGCTCAAGCAGAACATGGCGGTTTTTATCAGTCTGTCGCCGACGGGACGTATGCGGCTTGCGGGCTTGATGTCACGATCGTGTCAGGTGGTCCGCAGGTGAACAACCGTGCATTGCTGCTCGCTGACCGAATTCAGTTCCATATGGGCGGCGACATGCTGCAAGCTTTCAACGCCGTTGCCGAGGATATTCCCGTCGTTGCGGTGGCCGCCATCTTTCAGAAACATCCTCAGGTGATTGTTGCGCATCCTGACGTAACAAGCTGGGCAGAGCTTAAGGACAAAACTCTTTTGATCGGCGATAACGGGTACTCCAGCTATTATCAGTGGATGATCGCCGAACACGGGTTCACCGCCGAGCAACGCCAGCCATACACCTTCAACCCGGCCCCTTTTATCGCCAACACGGATACGGCCATGCAGGGGTACCTGTCATCCGAACCATACCTCGTGGAGAAGGAAGCAGGTTTCAAACCGAACGTGTTCCTGATTGCCGATAACGGATACTCTTCTTACGCAACCACCATCGAAACAATGCAATCGACAATCGATGCCAACCCCAAGCAGGTCGAATGCTTTGTCGATGCATCACTGACCGGCTGGTACAACTATCTCTACGGGGACAGCGCTGCGGCAGACGCTTTGATCCTCGAAGCAAATGCTGACATGACCCAAGACAAGATAGACTTTGCCAAGAACATGATGCGCGATGAAGGCATCGTCGACAGCGGTAAGACGCTCGACTTGGGCATCGGTGCAATGTCGGACGAGATTATCGGCGACTTTTACCAGAAAATGGTCGATGCGGGCGTGATTGCCGGCAATCTCGATTGGAAGGCCGCCTACACCCTCGACTTCACAAACAAAAAGGTCGGGATGGACAAAAAGCCCTGATTGCCGTGACATGAAGGTGGCGAACCTTGCGCCCGCGACCGGTTCGCACAGGAAGAACTTATGGCTTACATTGCCCCTTTCGCAGACCGCGTGGATCTTTTGCGCGTCAGCGCCGTGGACAAGGTGTTTCCCGGCAACGTTCAGGCGTTGCGTGCCATGTCACTGACCGTGCGTGAAGGGGACTTTATCTCGCTTCTTGGGCCGTCTGGCTGCGGAAAATCCACGGCATTGCGCCTGATCGCCGGATTGTCCGAGCCAACAGTGGGCCGGATAGAGTGGGCCCGTCAGCGTGCGCGGGGAGATTTGGGTGTCGTTTTCCAGGAACCGACGCTGATGCCTTGGGCGACTGTGTCGGAAAACGTGTTTCTTCCGTTCCGGCTCGAGGGCAGAACATTTGCGTCTGTCCGTGATGAAATCCTCGCGGCGCTGAAACTTGTTGGCCTTGAGAAATTTCAAAACGCGTACCCCCGGGAACTGTCCGGCGGCATGAAAATGCGCGTGTCCATCGCGCGGGCCATGGTTACCCAGCCAAAGCTGATCTTGATGGATGAACCGTTTGCCGCGCTTGATGAAATCACCCGGTTCAAGTTGAACAATGACCTGCTGGAAATGCAGGCGCGGATCGGCTGCACCGTCATCTTTGTCACGCATTCCGTGTTTGAAAGCGTGTTTTTGTCGGATCGCATTGTCGTTATGGCAGCGCGCCCGGGACGCGTGATCGAGGAACTGCATGTCGGCGAACCCTATCCGCGAGATGCGGTGTTCCGAACTTCGGCGGAATATGCCGCGCATTGCCGTGCTGCGTCGCAGGCACTCGAAAATGCCATGGAGGCCGCGGCATGACCGTGACCGAATTGGATGAACCTGCGTCCCCCGAAACGCATGCTGTCGACGCGCAGGAAGCGCGCCGCACCCGGCGACGCAAGATTGAACGCACCGCGCGTTGGGTGCTGCCAATTCTGGTGATGGTCCTGATGATCTGGATTTGGGACCGGATCGTTGTCTGGAATGACATTCCACATTTCATTCTTCCCAGCCCGGCAAGGGTCTGGGGCAGCCTTTCTGGTGACTGGGTCATCTTGTGGGACTCGGCCCTTTTGACGGGTAGGATCACGTTGATGGCGCTCGCCATTGCAGTTGTTGGGGGCGCGGGGCTCGCAATTCTGTTCAATCAGAACAAGATGGTCGAACTGTCGCTGTATCCTTATGCCGTAATCCTGCAGGTGACGCCGGTTGTGGCTATTGCACCGCTGATTTTTATCTATGTCGAAAGCAAGACGGTGGGCATGTTGCTGTGCGCATGGTTGGTGGCATTCTTTCCGGTGCTGAGCTCGACCACGCTGGGCCTGAACTCGGTTGATCACAACCTGCGCGATTTATTCCGCATATACGGCGCATCGCGTTGGCAGAAACTGTGGATGCTGCAACTGCCGTCTGCGCTGCCTTTCTTTTTGGGTGGGCTAAAGATCGCTGGCGGATTGTCCCTGATTGGAGCTGTAGTGGCGGAGTTGGTCGCGGGCACCGGCGGTGTTGGCACCGGACTCGCATTTCGCATTCAGGAGGCCGGGTATCGATTGAACATCGCACGGATGTTTGCGGCGCTTGCCATCGTTGCGGCCATGGGCGTGTTCATATTCGCGGCGCTTTCGCTGCTGTCGCACATGCTGCTGCGCAAGTGGCATGAAAGCGCAGTCAAACGGGAGTATTGATGGACTTTCGCGCTTTGCCCAGCGGACATATCACCTTGAAGAACGTGACGGTGCCGGCCTGCTTGCTGGGACGGTCTGGCGACCTGACCACCACCGACTTGCACATTGCAAACGGCAAGGTCGCGGACATGCCCGGCGTATCCGTTGACATGGCGCATGCCATGGTGATGCCCTGTTTCACCGACATGCATGTGCATCTGGACAAAGGCCATATCTGGCCGCGCGCGTCCAATCCCGACGGTTCGTTTCTTGGCGCGCTGACGACAGTGCGCGCGGACCACTCCAACTGGTCAGTAGAAGATCTGCGCCCGCGCATCGAATTTGGGCTCGCCTGCGCTTATGCCCATGGCACACGGGCCATGCGCACCCATCTCGACAGTATCCCGCCTCAACCGCAGATCACGTGGCCCCTATTTGCACAGATCAAAGCAGAATGGGCCGACCGGATTGACCTGCAAGGCGTATGTCTGATCGGTTGCGACCATTTTTCGGTCGACGGGGACTTTCGCGATACGGCTGATCTGGTTGCCGAGCATGGCGGGGTTCTGGGCATGGTTACATATCCAGTGCCGGACCTGCGCAATCGCCTGTCGGGTTTTTTTCAACTGGCCGAAGCGCGCGGGCTCGACGCAGATTTCCACGTCGACGAAACGATGGATGCGGCTTCGGAAACGCTGCGCCTGATCGCCGAAGTTGCTTTGGAAGCGGGGTTCTCGGGGCGTATCGTGGTGGGCCATTGTTGTTCGCTGTCCACGCAGGATGAAAACCGCGCGATGGACACTCTGGATCTCGTCGCCAAAGCCGGCCTGCACGTCGTGAGCCTGCCCATGTGCAACTTGTATCTGCAAGACAGGCAAACCGCGGGCACAGGTCGCACCCCGCGCAGCCGGGGTGTCACCCTGGTGCACGAAATGAAGGCGCGCGGCATTCCGGTTTCCTTCGCGTCGGACAATACACGCGATCCGTTCTATGCCTATGGCGATCTGGACATGCTCGAAGTGATGCGCCAAGCCACCCGAATTGCGCATCTCGACCATTCTGCGACGGACTGGACCAGATCTTTTGTCACGCAGCCAACCGAAACCTGTGGCTTTCCCGTCCAAGGGCTTCGTCCCGGAGACATCGCTGATCTGGTGATTTTCAACGCCCGGGAATGGACGGAACTCTTTGCGCGGCCCCAATCCGACCGCATCGTGCTTCGCAATGGCGTGCCCATCGACAGGACATTACCCGACTATTCCACCCTCGATCATTTGTGGGAGACAACATGAACATCGACGCTGCTCGGACCGCACTGGCGCATTTGGACATCGAAGAAAAAGAGGCAAATATTCGCGCCTCGTCACGCGATTTCTTTTGGTACTCCCCCGTTCTCAAAGAACGACTGGATCACGTGGTGGCAGATTTTGTTGTGCGGCCCAGAGACGAAGCTGAAGTGATAGAAGTGCTCAAGGTTTGTTACCGGCATGATGTGCCGGTCACGACGCGGGGTGCCGGAACCGGCAACTACGGACAGGCCATGCCACTGGAAGGTGGCTGCGTCATGCATTTGCGACACATGAACCAGGTGAAGGAAATCCACCCGGGCCGCGTTGTTGTTGAACCGGGCTGCCTCTTGAAGGACCTCGATGCTGCGTGCAAAGCAGACTCGGCTCAGGAAATCCGCATGTTCAGCAGCACTTGGGCCACTGCGACCATTGGAGGGTTCATCGCGGGTGGGTCCGGCGGGGTCGGATCATGCACTTGGGGCAGCCTTCGGGATCTGGGCAATATCATCCGCCTAAGGGTGGTCACAATGGAACAACAGCCGCGCATACTGGAGTTTCGCGGCGAAGAGCTTGCCCGGGTTTCCCACGCCTACGGGACAAACGGGATCATCACCGAGATCGAGTTGCCTTTGGCCCCGGCCTATGACTGGGTCGAAATGTTCGTGAAGACCAAGGATTTCATGGCCGCGGCCCGCTTTTCCGAGGAACTGGCGAACGAGGACGGCATCTTGATCAAGCTGGCCACAGTGTTCGAAGCACCAACAGCAAAAGACTATTTCCAGCGCGTTGCGCCACATGTCGATTCAGATGACCATCTGATTGGTCTGATGGTCGCGCCACATTCAATGGACGGGTTTGCGACCTTCTTGGGTCGTCGCGATGGTTTGGAACTGATCTATCGCAGTGACGACCACTCGTGGGACCGCGGTCCCGGCACAGTTTTCGAGTACGGCTGGAACCATACCACGCTGCGCGCGCTCAAGGTCGATCCGGCCATCACCTATCTGCAGGTCCGCTATGGCTATCCAAGGCATATCGAGTTGATTGAGCAGATGCGCGATGCACTGTCACCTGAGGTCCTGCAACATCTCGAGGTCTTGAAAGAAGGCGGCAAAGTCATGTTCGCGGGTCTTTCGCTGGTAAAGTTCACCACCGAAGAACGGCTGGACGAGATCGTGAAGATGCACGAGGACGCGGGCGCCATGATCTTCAACCCGCACCGATATACACTGGAAGAAGGCGGGCGCCAGACCGTGGACGACCGCCAACTTCGCTTCAAACAGGAAGCGGACCCCAAAGGGCTTCTGAACCCCGGCAAGATGATCGCCTGGGACGACCCGAACTGGGATTACAGCCGCATGTACGCCTATCCAAAATTACAGGTTGCGGAATGACACCCGCACCCGTTGTTTCAAACCAAAAAATCAGGGCTCTGGTTCTTGCCGCGCACCCCGTGTCTGACAGTTTCAATGCAGCCTTGCACACCAGAGCACTTCGGACCCTGCAGGCGCGCGGTTGGGAAGTTGATGACTGCGATCTTTACGCAGAAGGCTTTGATCCAGTGATGAGCGAAGCGGACCGACGCGGGTACCATGACATACCCGGCAACATTGAACCGGTGAAAGGGTATGTGGACCGCCTGCGATCTGCTGACGCGTTGGTAATGGTCTTTCCTGTTTGGAATTTCGGGTTTCCTGCCATCCTCAAGGGTTTTTTGGATCGCGTTTTTCTGCCTGGCGTGTCCTTCCGGCTCGAAGATGGCAAAGTTATGCCCAACCTCACGCGCATCCGCCGCCTCGCCGCAATCACCACGTACGGTGGCACCCGCTGGCGCGCGATGGCATGTGGAGACCCGCCCCGCAAGTGCGTCACCCGCGCGGTACGACACGTGTGCCAGCCCAGATCGACGAAATACCTGGCGCTTTACGACATGAACAGGGCCTCCGCCGGCGCGCGCGAGCGGTTTTTGGAACGTATCGACGCAGAGCTGGCGATGTTCTGATGCGCGCGCTGATCCTGTTTTGCCACCCAAAAGAAGACAGTTTTAACGCTGCTGTGCTGCAGACCGTGACACAGCACCTCGAGACGGTCGGTATCGAATACCGCGTGCGCGATCTTTATCGGACCAACTTCATGCCGGTTCTGTCTGCGCAAGAATTGGATTGCTATCTGGACGAAAGCTGCAACGCCGACCCGGTGGCGCAGGATGTGGCGGATGTGCAATGGGCCGATGCGCTCATCTTCGTGTATCCGACATGGTGGTACGGGCTACCGGCCATGCTGAAGGGTTGGCTTGATCGGGTTTTGCTGCCCGGGGTCGCATTTGTGATGCCCCAAGGCGAAGGCGACAACATCCGCCCCGGCCTGACCCATATCAAGCGCTTGGGTGTCTTCACCACCTGCGGCGCATCGTGGTGGTTAACGACCGTTGTTGGCGCACCCGGACGCAAGATGTTGACCCGCGGCGTACGCGCTGTCTGCGCGAAACAATGCCGAACCGTGTTTGCAGCGCATTACCTGATGGACAGTTCCACAACCGCGTCGCGTGCGCGGTACTTGCGACAAGTGGCCAGCAGAATGCAAAGGCTGACGACATGATCCCGATCCTGGACTGGGCCGAAGCTGGCGAAGACCGCGCAGCTTTTGCAACCGCCCTCGGGACAGCCGTACGCGAGATCGGCTTCTTCCTTTTGATCAACCCGCAGATTCCCGCAGATCTCAGGGCCGATGTCTTCCGTCTTTCGAATGCGTTTTTTGACCTGTCGCGGAACGAGAAAGCCAAGTTCTCAATTCTGGACACACCGCATTTTCGAGGCTGGGCCAAACCGGGGGACGAGTCCTTGGATGAAACACGCCCGGAGGTGGACACCAAGGAAACCTTCAATATCGGCTATGACTTACGCCCCGAAGATCCTCGCGTTCTGGCAAACGAGCCATTCCGTGGTGTGAACCGTTGGCCCGACATAGCTGGTTTCAAAAATGTCATGCTGGCCTATTACAACGCCTGCCAGTCGCAATCGCTGGCGTTGCTCAGCGTAATGGCCGAGGACCTTGGCCTCCCTTCCGATCACTTTGCAAAGCACTTTGACGAACCACTGTCAGCCATGCGGCTTTTGCGGTACCCGCCTGCGACCGGTGCAGGGAATGAAATAGGTGCCGGGGCGCATACAGATTATGGTGCGATCACGCTTTTGATGACCGACGGCGAGCCGGGCCTGCAAGTGCGCCCCCGCGACGGCGACTGGACAGATGTGCCCGCGGTGCGGGATGCTTATGTCGTCAATATCGGAGACTGCATGATGCGCTGGACCAACGACACCTATGTTTCGACCCCGCACAGGGTTTTACCGCCAAAGCGACAGCGCCAGTCTGTCGCGTTTTTCTGCGAAGCCAATCCGGATGCTATTGTCACCGCTTTGCCGGGCACCGGCCCAGCCAAATATCCACCAATCCGCGCCGCGGACTACCTCGCTTCTCGGCTCGAAGCGACGTATGCCGACAAGGACCCCGCATGAGCGCGCGCAATTGGGTCGATCTGCGGATGCGCGAATTCGACGCGATTGATCCCGAGAAAACAATCGCAATTCTCCCAACTGCCGCGATCGAACAACACGGGCCGCATTTGCCGGTGGGCACAGACACCCTGATCGCCGAAGGCATGCTGAACGCAACGCGAAAGGCATGTCCGGACGACCTCGACCTTGTGATCCTTCCCGTGCAGGCCATTGGCAAATCCAACGAACATCTTTGGGCTGCCGGCACGTGCACCCTGTCGGCCGAAACAGCCTTACGGGCCTGGACCGAGATCGGCATGTCAGTGGCGCGCGCCGGCATTCAAAAATTGCTCATCGTGAACTCGCATGGCGGTAACCTTGATTTGGTCTCAATCCTGACCCGCGAATTGCGGGTGCAGGCCGGCATGCTGGCGGTCAAGACCCAATGGGGATCGTTTGGCGCTCCCGAAGGCATGTTCAGCGCACAGGAATGTGCACACGGCATTCATGGCGGGGACCGGGAAACATCGCTCATGCTGGCCTTCCGCCCTGAAACGGTGAACATGTCCGCCGCGCGGGATTTTCGGTCGAGTGCAGAAACCTCACAAATTGCACCCATCGGCCCCACGTCTTACGGCTGGATCGCCACTGACTTGTCCGAAAGCGGTGTCGTCGGTGAGGCCCACCTTGCCACGGCGGAAAAGGGCTACGCTTTGTCAGCGCACCAAGCGCAGGGCCTGATCGGCCTTGCGCAACAGATGGTTGCAATGCCCGTACCGACTGCCCGATCGACACCTTGACGGGTCACCCCGACATTCGTCCTGCAGTTGGCGTACGCTCTACAGCGTCTCATGTGTCGGGAGCCGCAGCAGTCGAGGTAAAATTGCAGGAGGTTTCTTGGCGCGATCTGGGCAGCCGCGCCGGAAGGGAAAAAACGGACGCGCTGCGAATATCGCCTACCCGGCCTCAACGTACCATCATTTTCCCTGTGCCAAGGATCGAACCAAAGCCCATGTGCCACGCAGATACCCAGTTGTTTTTCGGCATTTTTCAGGAAAGAAACTCAGCGGGATGTCTGGTTGGCCAATAAGGGCTGGGTATTCTCCGCGCGGGTACGATCGGAAAATGTCGCCTCGACCCGTGGAGACACAGGCGCTCAAGGCCACACATAACGGTTTGTCAGCGTGATCGATCAGCGGATTTCCAAAAGGATTTGCGGAACCGACACAGCAATCCCGAAGTATGACGCTTCCCATCTTGTTACTGGCGCGGTTTCAACACTTGCCAAACCAGCGGCCCGGCCCGCACATTTTCATCATCGACTTGGCGAAACTCGGTGACTGCACAACAGCGGTACGGTCTGACCGTCTTACCAGAAAGAGAATGTCCACCTGCGAAATGAAACCGAAAGGATACGCTATGACACAATCACATGCCGTGATCGTCGGGGTCGGCGACGGGCTTTCCGCCTCGCTCGCACGCGTTCTGGCAAGCGATCATCAGGTGACGCTTTGCGCCCGGACCAAAACCAAGATGGAAGCCGTGGCCGAAGAGACCGGTGCCAACATGGTCATGCTGGATGGTACCGACGAGGCCGCCGTTGCATCAATGTTCGATGCCTTGCCTACGGCGCCTCGCGTGGTGATCTACAACCCTTCCGCCCGTGTGCGCGGATCAGTGGCGGAGCTTGACGTAGAAGATGTACGCCGTGCAGTCGATGTCACTGCCATCGGCAGTTTCATCGTCGGCAAACATGCCGCCCGGCGCATGCTCAAGGCGGAGCAGATCAATGGTGTCCGTGGCACAATTCTGTTCACCGGCGCGTCAGCGGGGGTCAAAGGGTTCCCGCAATCAGCAACATTTGCCATGGGCAAGTTTGCGCAGCGCGGTTTGGCGCAAAGCATGTCGCGCGAGTTGCATCCCAAAGGCGTTCATGTGGCATGGATCAATATCGATGGCGGGATCCTGAATCCCGGACGTACGGAGCCGTCAGACCGACCCGGATCGATGTTACGTCCGGATGCCATTGCACAAACCTACCGCCATTTGATTGATCAGGACCGCAGTTGCTGGAGCAACGAAGTCGCCGTGCGACCTTGGGTGGAAACTTTCTGACGTCTGAATGCGCACAGCGCCGCATCAAGCGTCAGCCGCGAAATGGACGGAAAGAGCGGCAAGTTCCTCGGGCCGCAACTCGTGACCGCCATTGTGAAGTTCAGAATTTACAGTCGCGCCCATTGTGCGCAGCGAGGCAATCAATTGTTCCGTCGCGGACCATGGGGCGATTGGATCACGAAGGCCGGCAGTGATGAGCACAGGTTTTGCAGAAAGACCCGGATGTGGATGCGGTTGCCAAGGTATCAGCGGGTGCAGAAGACCAACGCGGTCAAAGAGAGCTGGGCGTTCAAACAAGACGGACGCAAGGATGTTCGCGCCATTGGAATAGCCGAAGGCAAACAGCGGGTGCCCCGGGTGTATGCCGCGTTGCAATTCGATGAAGCCGATCATCTTGGCGGTGGCGCGGGCGAGGTCATCCATGTCGTAGACGCCTTCGCCGGTGCGGCGAAAGAACCGCGCAGCGCCCATCTCAGACACGTCGCCGCGGGGTGAGATCACACCCGCCCCCGGCACAAGTTGGTGCGCAAGGTCAAAGAACTGATCCTCGTCCCCGCCCGTGCCGTGGAGGGCCAGCACCAGCGGTTTCGCGGGGGCGGGCGCGCTGGTGCGCGCCCGGTAGCTGTCGGTGGGCACGGTCATGCCGCGATCGCCGGAAGAAGCGCCTCGATCTTGGCGCGCATCGGTTCGTAGCGGGTGGGCAGCTTGAGCGCTTCACCCAGATGGGCGGTGTCCTCGTCACGGTCAAAACCGGGCTCGTTGGTGGCAATTTCAAAGAGCACGCCGCCGGGCGTGCGAAAGTAGATCGCCCAGAAATAGTCGCGGTCGATGACCGGGGTGACCTGATAGCCGGTGTCCATCAGCGCCTGACGGACGCGCAGCTGGGCTGCACGATCCTCGACCGCGAAGGCGATGTGGTGCACCGAGCCTGCACCCTGATCGGCATCCTTGGCGGTCGGCAGCTCTTCGAGGTCGATGGTGTCGGCGGCATTGCCGCCCTCGATCACGTAGCGGGTCAGATCGCCTTCGGTGTCGGCCTTCTGGTAGCCCATGAAGCCAAGCAGTTCGCCCGTGGCCGCAGCATCCCGCAGCCGGAAGCGCGCGCCGTGAAAGCCCAGGATGCCGGCATCGGCGGACACGCCGCCGCCGGTCCAGGGGGTGCGGCCGGCGTCATCCGCCTCGACCAGCGCAAAGTCATCGCCATCGGGGCCGTCAAAGCGCAAACGCGCCTCGCCAAAGGCGGTTTCAGCCGCGAGGCCGGTGGCGCCCTTGGCCGTCAGTTGATCGGACCAGAAGCCGAGGCTGCCCTTGGGCACGGCAAATTCGGTCACGCCGACCTCGCCGGTGCCGCGGGCACCGCGGGGCATGCGGCCAAAGGGAAAGGTTGTCATCACCGAGCCGGGTGTGCCGACCTCGTCGCCGAAATAGAGGTGATAGACCTCGGGCGCGTCGAAGTTCACGGTTTTCTTGACCCGGCGCAGGCCGAGCGTGTCGGTGAAAAAGCGGTTGTTTGCGTTGGCGTCGCCGGCCATCGACGTGACGTGGTGCAGGCCTTTGATATCGGTGATCATGGCAGGGGCTCCTGTTTTGAAAGGTGAGTTGCTGCATAGATACATCGCCGGTTATGAAAGTGAATGGACGTGTTTGGGCATTTATTATTCCGCAAAACGGAATAATGTTCGCACATGATCGAATTGAAACCCATTGCCGTGCTGCGCGCGGTGTCGGATCTGCAGAGTTTTTCGGGGGCAGCCAAGGCTCTGGGGC
>JBCBAV010000013.1:0-41723 GCA_038532285.1 Pseudomonadota bacterium
CGACCGAGATCGACTGAGAGGCCGCCCATGCACCGCGTCAAACCGTTGCCCGACTATTTTCTGCAGCGTTATCAGGCGTGGAAGGCCACGACGTACACGCAAAGCCAGGCGTGGTACAAACGCCTTGCCGAAGAGGGGCAGCGCCCCAAGGCGATGATCATTTCCTGCTGCGACAGCCGGGTCAATGTCACGTCGATCTTTGGCGCGGACCAGGGCGAGTATTTCATCCACCGCAACATCGCCAACCTTGTGCCGCCCTATGCGCCGGGCAGCGAATATGCCGGGACGTCGGCCGCGATCGAATACGCGGTCAACGTGCTGAAGGTGGCGCATATCATCGTGCTGGGCCATTCCAATTGCGGCGGCGTCCGGGGCTGCCTGGACATGTGCGCGGGACGCGCGCCGGAACTGGAAGACAAGAGCAGCTTTGTCGGACGCTGGATCGACATCCTGAGCCCGAAATACGCCGAGCTTGACGGGATCGAGGATCCGGCGGATCAGGCCCGTCGGCTGGAAGAACTGGCCGTGGTGACATCGCTGGAAAACCTGATGAGCTTTCCTTTTGTCGAGGCGCGGGTGAATGACGGATCGCTGAGCTTGCACGGTCTTTGGACCGATATCGGTGATGCGTCGCTGTCAGAATTCTGTTTCGACTCCAAGCATTTCAAGCCGCTGTAACCCGGAGGGCGCAATGGACCAGATCCTGAGCCTTGCCGCGGCAAACCTGCTGTCGCCGATCATCCTGAGCTTTGCGCTGGGCGTGGCGGCGGCGCTGGCCAAATCCGATCTGAATATCCCCGAGGCCGTGGCCAAGGGCATGTCGATCTACCTGCTGTTTGCCATCGGGTTCAAAGGCGGGGTGAGTGTGGCCGATCACGGCATTGACGCCAAGCTGGCCCTGTCGCTGCTGGCGGGGATCGCGCTGTCGGCGATCCTGCCGATCATCGCCTTTGGCCTGTTGCAGGTGATGGGCAATCTCAGCCGGTTGGATGCGGCGGCGGTGGCCGCGCACTACGGCTCGATCTCGATCGTGACGTTTGTGGCAGGCACCTCGGTGCTGGACAGCGCGGGGATCACCTCCGAAGGGTACATGGTCGCCGTCGCCGCCGCGATGGAGGCGCCGGCGATCCTGTCGGCGCTGTGGCTGGTGTCGCGCGGGGGCGACAGCCGGCGCATGGATGGCGCGCTGATGCGGGAGATCATGCTGAACGGGTCCATCGTGCTGCTGGTGGGCAGTTTCCTCATCGGCTGGGTCACCGGCGCCGAGGGGCTGGCCAAGATCGAGGCGTTCATCGTGTCGCCGTTCCAGGGCGTGCTGTGCCTGTTTCTCTTGGACATGGGTCTGGTGGCGGGCCGGGGCCTGCGCGGCGGGTCGGGCGTGCTGCGGCCCGGGGTGCTGACCTTTGGCATGGTGATGCCGCTGGTGGGCGCGACCTTGGGGCTGGCGACGGGCATCCTTCTGGGGCTCAGCACCGGGGGCGTGGCGCTGTTGATGACGCTGTCGGCGTCGGCGAGCTACATCGCGGTACCTGCCGCCATGCGCGTGGCCCTGCCCGAGGCGAACCCGTCGATCTACCTGACGCTGTCCCTGGGCGTCACGTTCCCATTCAACCTGACCCTGGGCCTGCCGATGTACGTGGCGGTTGCGCAGGCCGTGACGCAAGGATAGCGACATGCAGACCCACAAGGCCAAACGCGTGGCGATCATCATCGAACAGGTCATGCAATCGCGCCTGACCGACGCGCTGGAAGACTCAGGCGTGACCGGCTTTACCATCCTGCCGGTGCTGGGCGGGTCGGGCCGGTCCGGCGCGTGGAGCCGCGAGGGCCAGATCAGCCGCGGCACGGGCATGGTGCAGGTGGTGTGCATCATCCGCCCCGAACGGCTCGATGACATGCTGGACGCCGCCTTTGCCGTGGTCGAACGTCACATCGGCGTGGTCAGTGTCAGCGACTGCGAAGTGCTGCGCGCCGAACGGTTCTGAGCCGTCCGCTCATCAAGGCCTCGCGGCCTCTCTTCGCTCGGGCCCGGCGCAGCACCATCCATCTTCATTTCGCCAAGTAAACCGCCCCCGGAGGGTCGCTCTGCCACAGGCGCCCTACCGCAGGACCTTGTCCTCGGGCCAGGTCAACACCGTATCCACGGTCACACGCGCCGTCTCTCCCGCCGCCACGTTCAGATCCCAGCCCAGAGCCCCGCGCCGGTCGTCGATGCCGTCGACATCCGGGCCAGGTGTCGCGGTCCAGTTGATCACGAGGTCTTCCTGTTCGGAGAACGGCACCGCTTCGCGCAGCTCTACCAGCCATGCGCGTGTGGTGAGATTTTCGATCTCGAGCCGGATCCGCTCGCGCTGTTCGTTGGAGCGGGAGATGAGGCCGCGGTCGCCTTCGTTGCGGTCCAGAACGGTGCGGGTCAGGCGCAGGCCTTCGATGGCGCCGAAGAAGATTTCGGTGTCGGCGTTGGGCGGCAGCAGGTCGAGCAGGGTCGTGCCGATGTTCTGCGCACCTACATAGAGCTGCGCCTGCCCGGGCAGCAGGATTTCCCCGGTCGTGTTGGTCAGCGCCACTTCGCGATAGGCCGTCTCGTCGCGCAGGGGCACGGCGCGGGCGGTCAGCGTGCCGTCGAGCGTGAGCGTGTCGAGCGCCACGAGCAGCACGTCCTCGTCCGCGCGCACGGTGACGCGGCCCGGCAGCACGTAACGGACGCCCACGCCGCTGAGGTCGACGGCGACGCCGGAGGCTTCTTCGACGATTACAGGGGCTTCGAGCACCATGTCGGCGGCCCCGAGGGAGCGTTGCAGGGTGACGGCGGGGGCGGCCTTGTCCTCGATCCGGCGGCGCAGGCTGGGCAGGCGGCCCGGTTCGGTGCGTTCGGCGAGGTTCAGGGTCGACACCGTGATCGCCACATCGGTCCAGTGTTCGGCACCCCATTGCGAGATGCCGATGCTGCGGTCGATCTGCACGCTGTCGTCGTCGCCGAGGGTGACGGTGTAGAACGGCTGCCAACCCGCGCCCTGCGAGACATAGGCCAGCCGAATGTCACCCTGACCTGCCGCAGGCACGGTGACCGCGAGATCCAGCGTGGCGGGGCGGTTATTGGGCGGGGTGGCAGCGTCGAGTGCGGCCTGCGCCTGTTCGAGCGCAAAGATCAGGTCGGGCGATTGCCGTTCCAGTAGGCGCACCTGTGCCTGTGCCTCGGCAATGGCGGCGCGCGCGGCGGTGCCGTCGCTGGCAATCAGCTGGCCGATGGCGCGCAGCGCATCGGCATCGGGGGCGGCGTTGTCGGGCAGTTCCAGCCCGGTGAGAAAGTCGATCTGGTCCTGTGCCGCCTGCGCCTGCGCACGAGCGCGGGTGATCGCGTCGCGGTGGGCGGCCAGCGCGTCCTCGGCGGCATCCAGGGCGGCGCGGGCGGCAAGCCAGTCGGGCGTGCGCGGCGCGCGGTAGGGGCCGCTGCCATCCGCCAGCCACGTGCGCGACGTGATCCGGGCGCCGTTGAGGTCCACGTCGATGCTGTTGACCGCAAGCTCCGGGTCCAACCCTTCGATCCGCAGGATGTGATCGCCTGCGGGCAGGTCAAACGTGCCGGTGCGGGTCACCAGCGCACCGCTGGCATAGACCGTGACATCGGTGATCGGTGCGGTGATCGGCAGGATGTCGGCAAGCCCCGGCAGGGGCAAAAGGGCAAGGCAGAGGGTCAATGCGCGCATGGAAAAAGGCCTTTTGATCTGGACTGGCGTCAGGGTGCCGCGATTGGAGCCGGGACGCAAAGGGGAAATCGTACCGTTAGGCGGGCGTTAACCACGCGGGCGCAGGGTGCGGGCATGGAGTTCGAGCGAATCGACATTGCCTTGCAGCCGACCCTGCGCGCTGCGGCAGAGGCGCTGGCACGGCGGCGGGATGTCACGCTGGGGCATCTGGTTCGACAGGCGCTGGAAGAAGAGTTGAAACGGGCTGTACCGAAGACGCGCACATGCGCGGATGAGGGGCTCGTCGCGCGCTTGCAGCGGCTCCTCGCTGGGGACTTTGCCGCCGCGACCAGTTGGGACGATCTGGACCGGGCGCTGGCGGCCAAGGGGTTTGCGGTACAACCCGCCGGTGGCGGGCTCGTGGTGGTCGATGCCGGGGGCAAGCGGATGTGCAAGAGCTCGGAACTGGGCTTTGGCTACGCCCGGCTGGTGCGGCGGTTTCACGCCGCGATGCCCGGCCATCCGCACCGGATGCAGCATCTGCTGGAGGACGACCCGGAGGATTTCGAGGTGATCGAGCCGTTTTAGGGCAAGAAACCGGCCGCAGAGATGCGGCCCGCTCTGATATGACAGGTGACCGGGGTCAGTTCCGGCATCAGGGCCTCAGCCCTTTTTCAGCACCCGGTTGCCCAGAAGCTCGGCGATCTGCACCGCGTTCAGCGCGGCCCCCTTGCGCAGGTTGTCGCTGACGCACCAGAAGTTCAGGCCGTTGTCGATTGTCGAATCCTGCCGCAGGCGGCTGATGAAGGTCGCGAAATCGCCAACACACTCGATCGGCGTGACGTAGCCGCCGTCTTCGCGCTTGTCGATCACCATGATGCCGGGGGCCTCGCGCAGGATGTCGCGGGCCTCGTCTTCATCGAGGAACTCTTCGGTCTCGATGTTCACTGCTTCGGAATGGCCCACGAACACCGGCACGCGCACGCAGGTGGCCGTTACCTTGATCTTGGGGTCGACGATCTTTTTCGTCTCGGCGACCATCTTCCATTCTTCCTTGGTCGACCCGTCGTCCATGAAGCTGTCGATATGCGGGATCACGTTGAAGGCGATCTGCTTTTGGAACTTCTTCACCTCGATGTCCGAGGTGGGGTTGTAGACCGCCTTGGTCTGATCCCAGAGCTCGTCCATCCCCTCCTTGCCCGCGCCGGACACGGATTGGTAGGTGCTGACCACCACGCGCTTGATCGTGGCACGGTCATGCAGGGGCTTGAGCGCCACCACCATCTGCGCGGTCGAGCAGTTGGGGTTGGCGATGATGTTTTTCTTGGCATACCCCTCGATCGCGTCGGCATTCACTTCGGGTACGATCAGCGGCACGTCGGGGTCGTAGCGGTAGAGCGACGAGTTATCGATCACCACGCAGCCGGCTGCGGCCGCCTTGGGCGCGTATTTCTTGGTCGCGTCGGACCCGATGGCAAACAGCGCCATGTCCCAGCCGGTGAAATCGAACGTGTCGAGGTCTTTGGTCGTCAATGTCTGATCGCCAAAGGACACTTCGGTCCCCAGGCTGCGGCGGCTTGCCAGAACGGCCAGCTCATCCACGGGAAACTGGCGCTCGGCCAGGATATTCAGCATTTCGCGGCCCACATTGCCGGTGGCGCCCGCGACGACGACACGATAGCCCATCATTCTCTCCTTTGGGTGTGTGGGCGCGCCTTACACCCGAATCCCATGGCGGGGAAAGGGGGGTTGCGCTGCATTGCAGAGACAGGCGCCTGTTGGCCATGCTAAGGCTGGCCAAATGGCAACAGGGTGGGTGCGATGTTTTACGAAGAGGTGCCGCGGCAGGACCGGTTTGCCGCGCTGGCGATGGATGCAGCCTATACCCCCCTGCCCGATGACTGGGTCGTCGGCGTGTCGGATATCGTGGGATCGACCCGCGCGGTGGCCGAGGGGCGGTACAAGACCGTGAACATGGTGGGCGCTGCCGTGATCTCGGCCCAAATCAACGCCAGCGGCGGGCGCGCCTTTCCCTATGTCTTTGGCGGTGACGGGGCCGGGTTTGCCCATCCGGCGGAGTTTGCCGACACCGCACGCGATGCGCTGGCCGCCGTGCAGGTGTGGGCCAAGGAGGATTTTGGCGTCGATCTGCGGGTGGGGCTGTTTTCCATGGCCGACATTCGGGCCGCCGGGCACGAGGTGGCGGTGGCGCGCTATCAGGCCAGTCCGGCGGTGGATTACGCGATGTTCGCGGGCGGCGGTGTGGCCTGGGCCGAGGATCAGATGAAGGCGGGTGTGCGCACGGTTCCGTTGGCCGCACCGGGCACAGCCCCCGACCTGACAGGTCTGAGCTGCCGGTGGAGCCACATGAAGGCGCGGCAGGGCACCATCCTGTCAGTGCTGATCGCGCCGGAGCCGGACGCCGCACAGGCGGATGTGGCCGCCGTGATCGAGGAGGTGCTGGCCCTCGTCCGAAACTTGGATCGCGGCGGGCACCCGGTCCCGGACGAAGGTCCGGGCCTGCAATGGCCGCGCGGCGGTGCCACGCTCGAGGCCAAGGTGCCCGGTGCCGGTGGCGCGCGCACCGCGCGGTGGAAAATCGCGGTTCAGGTGGCGATTGCGTTCCTGTTCTTGCGCTTCAACATCAAGCTGGGCGGCTTTGACCCCGCGCATTACCGGCGCGTCGTGGGCATGAACGCGGATTTCCGCAAGTTTGACGACGGGCTGAAGATGACGCTGGATTGCGATGCCGCCACGGTCGAGGCGCTGCGCGCGGTGCTGGAGCGGGCGCGCGGTGTCGTGCGCTATGGGCTGCACGCGCAGGACGAAGCGATGATGACCTGCATCGTACCCGCGATTGACCGCGACGATCATGTGCATTTCATCGACGGGGCCGCAGGCGGGTACACGCAGGCGGCGGTGGGGCTGAAGAGCGGTTAGCCGAACGCCGCGCCTTGCAGCCAGATCAGCGACGGGTAGGCCGCGGCCCACGCCCAGACAAAGCGGTTGAGGCCGAAGAGGCAGGCATTGGCGACGTGAAACAGCATGGCCGCGATGAGCGCAGCGAAGAGCGTGCCCTGATGGATCAGTGCGAGCGGGAAGAGGACTTCGAGCGCGATCACTGCCCATGACGCGGCGCGCAGCAGGCGGGGGTACCCGGCCAGCGCGCGCAGGTTTTCGGCGACCGGATAGGCGGAAAAGGCAAAGACATCCCGTAGTGCTGTACCGCTACGCCATGCGGGGTTTTGCAGTTTGACCTTGCCCGAGATGAAGTACGAAAGCACCAGTTGCACCGCGACATAGCCCAGCGCGAAGGGGGCCGCCGCGGGCACCCACGCCGCCAGCGTCAGCCCGAATAGCACCAGCAGCCCCATGCGGTCACTGCCGCCGTTGTACGGGCCATCGAAACGGTGGAGCATGACAAACGCGTGTACGACCAGCGCCAGCAGGGCGAGGTGCGGGACCGCGCCTATCAGCAACAGACTGGCGGCCGCAAAGCGCGGCGCCATCAGCGCCTTTTGGCGCAGGGGGCCGAACATGTGTTCGGCGCTGCTTTGTAGAAACGCGAGCGCCAGCAGCACCTCGGACGCGCGCAGGGCGGCATCGAGGGTCATGGCGGGAACGGGTCCGAGAGGTAGGCGACCTCGTGCTCGGGCGTGGCGTCCTGATCCCAGACAAAGATCACTCGGAATTGCAGCGGCGCGCCTGTGCCGCCTGCCACGCGGCGGACGCGGGCGCGAATCTCGGCAACGCTGTGGTCGGTGGGGGTATCATCGAGCCGTTCGGCGCAGCTGACCATAAAGAGCGCGTCGTTGCGCTGCGGGTTCCAGAACAGGCGTGCCAGAATCTGCCACAGGTTCACACGCGCGGGCGGCGGGAACAGCGGCTGCCAGCCCTGCCCCGCCGACCATTCGATGCGCGGCGATGCCTCCACCGTTTTGAAAAACCGCCACGCGGGCAGCAGGATCGGCAGGACAAGCAGGAGAAGGCGCATGGCGCATGAGATACCGACGCCGGTTGCAGCCGGGTTAATCACGCTCTAGCAATCGGGCATGGCCCTGTTTCATCTCGCTTTCAACGTCACCGATCTGGATTCCACCCGCGCCTTTTACGGCGATCTGCTGGGCTGTGCCGAGGGGCGCAGCACAGACACGTGGGTGGATTTCGATTTCTTCGGGCATCAGCTGAGCTGTCATTTGGGCACGCCCTTTGCCAGCGCGCCCACGGGCAAGGTGGGCGATGCGCTGGTGCCGATGCCGCATTTCGGGGCGGTGTTGCCGATGGCCGACTGGCGCGCGCTGGCCGCGCGGCTGGAGGGTCAGGTGAATTTCATCCTCGCCCCGCAGGTACGGTTTGCCGGGGAGCCGGGGGAGCAGGCCACCATGTTCTTTACCGATCCGTCGGGAAATCCCATTGAGATCAAGGGGATGGCCGATCTGGATGCGGCGTTCGCGACATGAGCGTGAATGTGCTTTTTGCCGCCACTGCCGAGCGGTGGGATGTCTACGGCGATCTGCTGCCCGCGGCTTTGGCCGAGGCGGGGATCGACGCGCATGTGGCAACGGAGATGGACCCGGCAGAGGTCGATTACATCGTTTATGCACCGAATTCGGCGTTGCAGGATTTCACGCCCTACACGCGGCTGAAGGCGGTGCTGAACTTGTGGGCCGGGGTCGAGACGGTCGTGGGCAACCCGACCCTGACCGTGCCCCTGTGCCGAATGGTGGACCCGGCGCTGACCCAAGGCATGGTGGAATGGGTCGTGGGCCACGTGATGCGCCTGCATCTGGGGATGGACGCGCATATCAACGCCGCCCCCGGCACGTGGGAGCCCGTGGCGCCGCCGCTGTCCTTTGACGCCAAGGTGGCGATCCTTGGCCTGGGGGCGTTGGGCACGGCTTGCGCGCTGGCGCTGGCGGCCATCGGGTTTCAAGTCGCAGGCTGGTCGCGCAGTGCCAAGGACGTGCCGGGTGTGACCTGTTTTGCGGGCGAGGCCGGCCTGCCACTTGCGTTGGAGGGCGCGCAGTACTGCGTGCTGCTGCTGCCGGACACGCCCGCAACAGACGGGGTGATCAATGCTGAAACGCTCGCGATGCTGCCCGCGGGGGCGGCGCTGCTGAACCCCGGGCGCGGGCCGCTCATTGACGATGACGCGTTGATGGCTGCTTTGGATGCAGGGCACCTGTCGCACGCGACGCTGGACGCGTTCCGCGAAGAGCCGCTGCCCGCCGCGCACGCATTCTGGCACCACCCCAAGATCACCGTCACCCCGCATATCGCGTCCGAAACCCGGCCTGCGTATTCGGTGAAAACCCTGGCCGAGAATATTCGGCGTGGGGAAGCCGGGGAGCCTTTTTTGCACGTGGTGGATCGGGACGCGGGGTATTGATCCGGAGCGGCGGCGCGGGTGGTTGAGCGGCCCTCCGGGGGGAGTTTATTTAGCAAGATGAAGGGCGCGCGGGTGGTTACCCGGCCCTTCGGGGACGGTTTATTTGGCGAAATGAAGAGTGGATCGCGCGCGACTTGAGCGTGCGGGTTGGAGTGCGGACCGGCCCTCCGGGGGGAGTTTGTCGGGCAAGTTGAAGCGGGCGCGGCCTGTGCGGTACGCACCCCCCCCTTTTGATCAGGCGGCGAGGCCGCGGCCTTTGAGCAGGGCGTCGACACCGGGCATGCGGCCCCGGAAGGCGAGGTAGAGATCGCCCGCGTCGACGGAGCCACCAGTGCTGAGGATATGGGTTTCGAGCGCTGCGGCGCGGTCGGGATCGAAGGGGTCGCCTGCCTCTTCGAATGCGGCGAAGGCGTCGGCGTCCATCACCTCGGACCACATGTAGCTGTAATAGCCCGATGAATAGCCGTCGCCCGCGAACACGTGGGCGAAATGCGGGGTCGCGTGGCGCATGGTGATGGCGCGGGGCATGCCGAGGGCTTCGAGCACTTCGGCCTGTTTCTGCATCGGGTCGGCGGGGGCGGCGCCGTCGTGGAAGGCCAGATCGACGAGGGCGGAAGCCACGTATTCGACCGTCTGGAACCCCATGTCGTAGGTGGCCGCACCCAGCACCTTGTCGAGCAGGTCCTGCGGCATCGCCTCGCCGGTGTCGGCGTGGATGGCAAAGTCGCGCAGGACCTGCGGCACCTCGAGCCAGTGTTCGTACAGCTGGCTGGGCAATTCGACGAAATCACGCGCGACGGACGTGCCCGAGATACTGTCATAGGTCACGTTCGACAGCATCTGGTGCAGGGCGTGGCCGAATTCGTGGAACAGGGTGCGCGCGTCATCGTAGCTGAGCAGGGCGGGGTCGGATTTGGCGAAGTTGCAGACGTTGACCACGATGGGGGTCGTGGGTTTCGGGAACTCGGCCTGGCTGCGCATGGCCGAGCACCACGCACCCGAGCGTTTGGAGCCGCGGGCGAAGTAGTCGCCGATGAACACCGCCACGTGCTGGCCGTCGCGGGTGACCTCCCATGCGCGGCAGTCGGGGTGGTAGAGGGGGACGTCGAGCGGTTCGAAGGACAGGCCGAAGAGGCGGGTGGCGCAGTCGAACTGGGCCTCGATCATGCGGTCGAGCTGGAAATAGGGTTTCACCTGCGTCTCTTCGAGGTCGTGCAAATCCTTGCGGCGGCGTTCTGAATAGTAGCGCCAGTCCCAGGGTTCCAGCGGGCCGTCAAACCCGTCGGCGTGCAGCATCGCCTCGAGTGCTGCGGCATCGGTTTGTGCCTGGGCGCGGGCGGGTTCCCACACGGCCATCAGGAGGTCGCGCACGGCCTGCGGCGTTTTGGCCATCTCGGTTTCGAGCTTGTAGGTGGCGAAATTGTCATAGCCCAGAAGCTGCGCGCGTTCTTCGCGCAATTTCAGAATCTCGGCGGCGATGTCGCGGTTGTCGGTTGCGCCGCCGTTGGCGCCCCGGCTGGTCCATGCGGCAAAGGCTTTCTTGCGCAGTTCGCGGCGGGGCGAGAACTGCAGGAAGGGCACGATGAGCGAGCGCGACAGGGTGATGACGGGGCCACCTGCATCCTTTTCCTCGCCCGCGGCACGGGCCGAGGCGCGGACAAAATCGGGCAGGCCGTCCATGTCCGCCTCGGTCAGTGGCATGAACCAGTCGCGTTCATCGGCCAGCAGGTTCTGGGTGAAGGCAGTGCCAAGTTCGGCGAGCCGCCCCTTGATCGCTTTCATCCGCGCCTCATCATCGCCGGTGAGTGCGGCACCCGCACGGACGTAGCCGCGGTGGGTGAGCATCAGCACGCGGGCCTGTTCATCGGTCAGGTCGGCGGTGTCGCGGGCGTCCCACACGGCCTGGACCCGAGCGAAAAGTGCCTTGTTCCCCGCGATATCGGCGAAGTGTGCGGCGAGTTTTGGCGAGAAGTCGCGTTGCAGTGCCTCGCGTGCCGGATTGCTGTCCGCGCCCGCGACGTTGAAGAACACGCCCAGCACCTTGTCGAGGTCTTCGCCCGCGGCTTCCAGCGCCTCGATCGTGTTGGCGAATGTGGGGGCGTCGGAGTTGGCCGCGATGGCGTCGATCTCAGCGCTGTGGTTGGCCAGTGCGGTGTCCAGCGCCGGGGCGAAATCACCGTCAGTGATGGTGTCAAACGGGGCGAGGCCGAACGGGGTGTCCCAGGGTGTGAGCAGCGGGTTGGTCATCGTCGTCTCCTGTGCGGCGCGGTGTCATCCGCAGATAGGGCAATCGGGGCGCTTTTTCAGTCGCATGGTGCGGTTTTCGCCGTAGAGCCCGTCGTAAATCGCCATTTGGCCGCGCAGGGGGGTGCCTGCGCCGGTGATGAGTTTCACGGCTTCCAGCGCCATCATCGATCCCACGACGCCGGGCAGCGGGCCGATCACGCCCGCCTCGGCACAGCTGGGGGCGAGGCCGGGGGCGGGGGCCTGCGGGAAGATGCATTGGTAGCAGGGGGTGCCGTTTGCCGGGTCAAACACGCTCAGCTGCCCCTCCCACTGGCTGAGCGCGCCGGAAATCAGCGGCTTGCCTGCGCGCGTGGCTGCGGCGTTGGCGAGGTAGCGCGTGTCGAAATTGTCGGTGCCGTCGAGGATGATGTCATAGTCGGTCACCAGGTCGGCGGCGATCTCTTCGGTCAGGCGGCGATTATAGGGGCGCACGGTGACAAAGGGGTTGAGTGCTTCCATCGCGGCCTGGGCCGAGAAAACCTTGGGCATGCCGATGTCGCTGTCGCGGTGGATGACCTGCCGCTGCAGGTTGGAGCCGTCGACGGTGTCGTCGTCGATCACGCCGATGGTGCCGACACCGGCGGCGGCGAGGTATTGCAGCGCGGGCGCGCCGAGGCCCCCTGCCCCGATCACCAGCACCTTGGCCTTCTTGAGTGCGACCTGCCCCGGGCCGCCCAACTCGCGCAGGACGATGTGGCGGGCATAGCGGTTGAGCTCCGTGTCGGAGAACGGGCCGGAAGGGGGCGGGGTCTCTGTGGCGGTGTCCTTGGACTTGCCTGCGGCACCGCGCAGCCATGTAAGGCCCTGGCTGTAGAGCCATGCGAGGACGGCAAAAGCCCCGATCAGCAGCCAGAGCGCAGGGCTTTCCCCGGTGGCCAGCCGCAGAGGGTGCGTGGGCGGCAGGGCGATCTGCAGGGCGAGGACCGAGACATAGAGCAGGCCAATCATCAGCCAGCGCGCCGAGGTCGGCGCACCCATGAGCCGGCCAAGGCCCCAGAGGGTGGCGGCGAGGATCAGGACAAGGATCATGCGCGGCCCGTGGAGCCAAAGCCGCCCGCGCCGCGGGATGTGGCATCGAGGCTGCCGACCTCGTGGATCGCCGCCTGCACCACCGGGGCCATGACCATCTGGGCGATGCGTTCGCCATGGGCGACGGTGAACGCGGTGTCGGAGGTGTTGAGCAGGATCACCCCCACCGGGCCGCGGTAATCGCTGTCGATGGTGCCGGGGCTGTTGACCAGCGCGATGCCGTGTTTCAGCGCGAGGCCCGAGCGCGGACGCACCTGCACCTCGAACCCGGGCGGGATCGCCATGGCAAGCCCCGTGGGGATCAGCGCGCGGGCACCGGGGGCGAGGCTGACGCCTGCGCGATCCTCGAAGTTGGCACGCAGGTCGGCGCCGGCGGCGCCCGCGGTCTCATAAGCGGGCAGAGCGATATCCGGGTCGAACCCGGGCAGGCGCATGATCTGGAGCGGTGGTGTCTGCATCTTCATCTTGCCAAATAAACTCAAATCCCGACGGGGCCAGCGGCCTTAGCCCATGTTCAGCGTGACCGCGATACGCTGCGCGATTTTTTGGGCCACGGCGTTCTTGGTCATGCGGGGCCACGGCTCTGCCCCGTCGGCGGTGATCAGGGTGATGGCATTTTCCGCGCCGCCCATGATCCCGGTTTCTGGCGAGACGTCGTTGGCCACGATCCAGTCGCAACCCTTGCGCGTGCGTTTGGCTGTGGCGTTGGACTGCACGTCGTCGGTTTCGGCGGCAAAGCCGACGACCAGCGGCGGGCGGTCTGTGGTCCGCTGGGACACGGTGGCGAGGATGTCGGGGTTTTCGGCGAAGGTGAGCGTGGGCAGGCCGTCGCGGGTTTTCTTGAGCTTGCGGTCGGACGCGCTGGCCACACGCCAGTCGGCAACAGCGGCGGCAAAGATGGCGGCGTCGGCGGGCAGGGCCTCGTCCACGGCGTGCGCCATGTCCTCGGCTGTTTGCACCGGGATCACCTTGGCCCCGGCGGGCGGTGGCACGTCGGCGGGGCCGGTGACGAATGTGACCTCGGCCCCCAGCGACAGGAGCGCGCGGGCAAGGGCCGCGCCTTGCGCGCCAGAAGAGCGGTTGGCGATGTAGCGGACGGGATCGATGGGTTCGTGCGTGGGGCCGGAGGTGACCAGCACGTGGCGGCCCGAGAGCGGGCCGGTGCCGAACTGCGCCTCGAGCGCAGCCACGATTTCCAGCGGTTCGGACATGCGGCCTGGGCCAAACTCACCGCAGGCCATGTCGCCATCGTTGGGGCCGACCATGCGCGCGCCGTCGGCTTGCACCTGCGTGAGGTTGCGCTGGGTTGCGGGGTGGTCCCACATGCGGACATTCATCGCGGGCGCCAGCATCACCTGCGTGTCGGTGGCCAAAAGCAGGGTCGAGGCGAGATCATCGGCCCGGCCCTGCGCCATCTTGGCGATGATGTCGGCGGTGGCAGGTGCCACGAGGATCAGGTCCGCGGCGCGCGACAGCTGGATATGCCCCATCTCGGCCTCATCGGTGAGATCGAAGAGGTCACGGTAGACCTTTTCCCCCGCCAGTGCCGAAACGGCGAGCGGGGTCACGAATTGTTCGGCGGCGCGGGTGAGCACCGGGGTGACGGACGCGCCGCATTCGCGCAGGCGGCGGATCAGATCGAGGCTTTTGTATGCCGCGATGCCGCCGGTGATGATCAGGAGGATGCGTTTGTCCTGCAGCATTCTGCGCGCTCTTGCTGGTTCGGTCGGGGCACCATAGGCGGATGGGGGTGCGGGCGCCAGAGGGCGGCGTCGTGCGCCACCCGGCAAAGGAGCGTTTTCGTCAGTCGTAAGAAATGAACCTGTGGTGCATATTGGAGGGCGCGATAGGTATTTTTTGCCAGAAGAAGACCTATTGGCCAAAGGCAGCGCAGGGGTCCGTGCGATCGGGGATGGCGGCGGATGTGTCGATGTGATCGAAGCTGCCGGGGGGTGGCGCGCCGCCTTCGCCCTGGCCGAGGCTGAACATGTTGAGCTCGGGGCGCACTTGGGCGAGATATACAGGCACGCCCCAATCGGTGCGCGCATGACCGTTGCCGGTGATCAGCACTACGGGCGCGCCATGTGCTGCCAGAGCGTCCAGCACGGTGCGGGCGAAATGGGCGTCGCGCAGGCGTTGTGCGGCGACCATGCCGCCCATCATGGCCAGTGGCATCGCAGCGCAGTGAGCGTCGAATTGCATCTGCTCGCGGATGGCCTGTTCATCGTCAGACAGGGCAGTTGTGAGGCCAAACGCTGCCGCATCGTCACCAAACACGGACGCTGCGCCGTTGGCAAACGCATCGCGCATCCGGGAGCGCGGCAAAGCGGCGCCGATGATCACCGGGCTGGCCGCGAGCACTTCAGTGTAGTCGGCGATGTTGGACCAGTCGAAACCCGTCGTTGCATCGCGCATGGCGTCCGGCGTGCGAGCTATAGAGGCGAGGGTTGCCGCCTCGTCCGGCGTCAGCATTTCGTAAACAATCGCCCGGGCGGCAAGGGCGGAAATGGCCGCGGCCTGGTGCGCGTGGTGGGTGGGGTTGTCATGGTATTCGCCGAGGATCACCACATCCGCGGTGACGCTGTCCCAATCGGGGGCGGCACAGCAAATGGCCGCGCTGAAAATCAGCGCGGCCAGCGGGGAGAGAGACGTGAAACAGGCGCGGATCATACGAGGAAGTGGTGGACTTCCCGGCTTTGATTTTCCAGCGACTTGCGCATCTTGCCGAATGCTGCGGCTTCGAGCTGTCGCACGCGCTCCTTGGACAGACTCAGTTCCTGGCCCAGGCTTTCGAGCGTGCGGGGTTCGTCGCGCAGCTTGCGCTCGCGGACAATGAACCGTTCGCGTTCATTGAGCGCGCCCAGCGCCTGCAGGAGCCATTCACGCAAATGATCGTTGTCGTGGCGGTGTTCGACCGTTTCGGCGGCCTGTTCGCTGTCGTCCTCGAGCGCATCAATCCACTCACGCCCTTCGTCGTCGACGGACTGGGTCGCGTTTAGCGAATAGTCGGACCCCGAAAGGCGGCCTTCCATCATTTCCACGTCATGCAACGGCACACCAATCTCTGTCGAGATCATCTGGCGCAACTGGTGTTTGTCCAATGTCTCGCCGGCGGCCGCGCTTTCGCGTTCGAGCCGGGCCTGCACGCGGCGCATGTTGAAAAACAGCGATTTCTGCGATGAGGTGGAGCCGGTGCGTACCATAGACCAGTTGCGCATCACGTAATCCTGGATCGACGCCTTGATCCACCACACGGCGTAGGTCGAAAAGCGCACGCCGCGATCAGGATCGAACTTGTCCGCGGCTTTCATCAGGCCAAGGCCCGCTTCCTGGATGAGGTCGTTCATCGGGGCGCCGTATCGTTTGAACTTCGACGCCATGGAAATCGCAAGGCGCATGTAAGCGGTGATCAGGCGATGCAACGCAGCCTCGTCACGGTCGTCGCGCCATGCGTAGGCCAGCCTCAGTTCGGTCTCCGCGTCCAGCAGTTCAGCTTTCATGGCGGTCCGCGACAGAGACATGTCTCTTACATTATCCAAAGCCATTTTGTCGTCTCCCTGGATGGTGTTCTTGTTCTGCGCACTTGTCTTTGTTACGCGGCGAAACGGAGATCGGTTCACTCGTGAGATGAAAAAATGTTGCCATGTTTGAGCCTTGTTCTAGGAGGGGCTGCTTCGGGGAAATCGGCGTTTGCCGAAAAAATGATTGTTTCCAGTGATTTGGATCGGGTCTACATCGCGACATCACAGGTGCGTGATGAGGAAATGCGTCAAAAAATTGACAAACACGTCGCGCAACGCGGCGCGGGATGGACAACGATCGAGGCTCCTCTGGATGTTGCGGCGGCGTTGGCACAGCTGGATGCCAGCCACGCGGTGCTGCTGGATTGCGCAACGCTCTGGCTGACCAATATGATGCTGGGCGGGCATGATCTCGGGACCGCGCAGGCGGAATTGCTGGCGGCCTGTGTGGCGACCCCTGCCCCCGTTGTGGTCGTGTCCAACGAGGTTGGTCAGGGGATCGTGCCCGACAACGCGCTGGCACGGCAATTTCGGGAGGCGCAGGGGCGGTTGAACATCGCGCTGGCGGCGCAGGCCAATTGCGTGGTCCACGTGCTGGCCGGTTTGCCGCACGTGCGCAAGGGAGAGATGCCGTGACGCGCTGGCACTGGATCCGGCATGGGCCGACGCACCAGAAGACATTTACCGGATGGCGCGATGTGCCTGCGGATCTGTCAGATACGGATGCGGTGTCGCGGTTGGCCGCAGCATTGCCCGAAAACGCGCTGGTCGTGTCGTCGGATCTGGACCGTGCGGTGCGCACAGCGGATGCCATTGCCGGGACGCGGCGGCGGCTGATGCATGATCCGGGCTTGCGCGAGTTTCACTTTGGCGCATGGGACGGGGTGCATTTTTCCGAAGTGTCGGATCGGGACGAGGCGTTGAGCCGCGCCTATTGGGAAACACCTGGCGATCATGCCCCGCCCGGCGGCGAAAGCTGGAATGCCGCCGCAGCGCGGGTGGCGGCGGCGGTGCGCCGGGTTGGGTCTCATGGCGCGCAAGACGTGGTCGTGGTGGCGCATTTCGGGGTGATCCTGACGCAATTGCAAGCCACGCTGGGCATCACCGCAGCCGAGGTGCTGGCCTACAAGATAGACCCGTTAAGCCTGACGGTGCTGCACCCGAACGAGGGCCGTGCGGAACGGATCAATGACTGTCCGTGATCTTGTGGCGCACAAATCGGCATTTGTCGGCAAGCGATGACCGCGCTTAGCGTGCGCGTCATGACCTATGATCTTTTTATCGGTGACCGGACCTTTTCGAGCTGGTCGTTGCGCGGGTGGCTGATGCTGGAAAAGTTCGGCTTGCCTTATCGGACCCACATGGTGGGGTTGTATACGGGTCGGATGGCCGAGGACCTGGCCGACATGGCGCCCGCGCGGTTGGTGCCGGTGTTGCGGCTGCCCGACGGAACCGTTGTCGGCGAAAGCGCTGCGATGGCTGAAACGCTGGCGGAGCGGCACCCGGATGCGGGTCTGTGGCCCGCTGATCCCGCGGCGCGCGCCACAGCGCGGTGGCTGGTGGCGGAAATGGCATCCGGTTTTGCCGCGTTGCGCGGGGCGTGCCCGATGCAGTTGATCAACGTGAAAGTCGGGTTTGATGTGTCCGAGGCCGTGGCAAGGGATCTGGCGCGCATCGAGGTGCTGTGGGCCCATGCGCAGCGATTTGCGAGCGGTGGCCCGTGGCTTTTTGGGGCGTATTCGCTCGCGGATGCGTTCTATGCACCGGTGTGCGCGCGGATCGTGGGGTATGATCTGCCCGTGTCGGAGGCGGCGCGGGACTATTGCCGCGCAACGATCCGGGATGACGCGTTTCAAGCGTGGCGGGATGAGGGCGCGCAGGTGTCGTATGATCCTGTGCCCTATGCAATGGACCTCGATACGGCGCCATGGCCCGGGACGCGATTTGCCTGATTGATGCTGTGCCACAGCCGAGCCATTAACCATCCGTAAACCGTCTGCGCCTATCGATTAACCATATTTGTTTGATGGTGAGGGCATGTCGGCGCGGGCTTATACAGTTGCGTTTCAGGGGGTAGAGGCCCGCGAGGTCGAGGTGCAGTGCGCAGTCACCCAGGGCACGCCGGGCTTTTCCATCGTGGGCCTGCCGGACAAGGCCGTGTCCGAGGCACGCGACCGGGTGCGCGCTGCGTTGAATGCACTGTCAATAGCGCTGCCGTCAAAGAAGGTCACGATCAACCTGTCGCCTGCCGACCTGCCCAAGGAGGGGTCCCATTTCGATTTGCCCATCGCGCTTTCGCTGCTGGCCGCACTGAATATTCTGCCGGAAGATGCGGTGATGGAGACCGTTGCGCTGGGCGAGTTGTCGCTTGATGGCGCGTTGGTGCCTGTCGTGGGCGCCCTGCCCGCAGCGATGACGGCGGCTGAGCAGGAACGCGCCCTGCTGTGTCCCGCAGGGTCAGGGGCAGAGGCGGCCTGGGTTGATGCGGCGCGCGTACTGGCGGCGGTCAATCTCGGCGATGTGGTACGGCATTTCACAGGGCAATCGCCGCTGGAGCCTGCGGTGGCGGGACGCGTGGTGGCGGATGCACCGGTGTCGGATCTGGCAGATGTGAAGGGACAGGAGCGCGCAAAACGCGCGCTCGAGATTGCGGCGGCGGGGCGGCATCATCTGTTGCTGGTCGGCACGCCGGGCTCTGGCAAGTCGATGCTGGCAGGGCGGCTCGCCGGCATCCTGCCGAAACTCACGGCGATGGAGGCCCTCGAGACCTCGATGATCCATTCGCTGGCCGGGCTTCTGGATGCGGGCGGGATTTCGATGGAACGCCCGTTTCGTGAGCCGCACCACACCGCATCCATGGCGGCAATCATCGGTGGCGGGCGTGGGGCCAAGCCGGGCGAGGTGTCGCTGGCGCACAATGGCGTGCTGTTCATGGATGAGTTTCCAGAATTTCCGCGCATGGTGCTGGAGACGCTACGACAGCCGATCGAAACCGGAGAGGTGATGATCGCGCGGGCCAATAACCACGTGAAATATCCCTGTCGGTTCATGCTGGTAGCGGCGGCAAACCCCTGCAAATGCGGGTATCTGAGCGACGCAGCACGGGCCTGTGGGCGGGCGCCGATCTGCGGAGAGGATTACCTGGGGCGTATTTCCGGGCCGCTGATGGACCGGTTTGATCTGCGCGTGGATGTGCCGCCGGTGTCATTTCACGATCTGGATATGCCCGCGCGCGGCGAGGCGTCGGCGGTTGTCGCCGCCCGGGTCGAGGCCGCGCGGGGTGTGCAGGCGGCGCGATACGAGGGCAGCGGGCTGCGCCAGAACGCCGATCTGGTGGGGGCGCAACTGGATGAGATTGCGCAGCCGGATGGCGAGGGGCGTGAGTTGCTGTTGCGCGCGGCGGAACGGTTTGGGCTGTCGGCGCGCGGTTACCATCGGGTGTTGCGGGTGGCGCGCACGATTGCCGATCTGGATGGCGCGCAGACGGTGCAGCGTCCGCATGTGGCAGAAGCGGTGGGCTTTCGCCTCGGCAGCGCGCTGCACCCGGCCTGAGCTGCCGCTCTTCCCACCCTGCGGGCGGTCATCGCGACAGCTTGGCCTCGATCGCATCCCAAATGGCGCCGGCAACATCTGTACCGTCAAATCGCTCCAGTTCCTGGATACCGGTGGGCGAGGTCACATTGATCTCGGTCAGGTAATCGCCGATGACATCAATGCCCACGAACACCTGGCCCTTTTCGCGCAGCAGCGGGCCAATGGCCGCGCAGATCTCATGGTCGCGATCGGTCAGGCCGATCTTTTCGGGGCGTCCGCCCACGTGCATGTTCGACCGGGTCTCTCCGGCGGCAGGCACACGGTTTATCGCACCTATGGGGTCGCCGTCGACGAGGATCACCCGTTTGTCACCATTGGACACAGCGGGCAGAAATTTCTGGACGATCAGGGGTTCGCGCGAGAAGCCGGTGAACAGCTCGTGCAGCGACGTCAGGTTGCGGTCCTCGGCGTCGAGGCGGAACACGCCCGCGCCGCCATTGCCGTAAAGCGGCTTGAGGATGATGTCGCCGTGGCGCTCCTTGAACGCTTTGATAGTGGCGAGGTCGCGGGCAATTGTCGTCGGCGGCGCCAAGTCCGGGAAGTCGAGGACCAAAAGCTTTTCCGGGTAGTTGCGGACCCAGAACGGATCGTTGACGACAAGAGTGGTACCGCGCAGCCGATCGAGCAGGTGGGTCGAGGTGATATAGTGCATGTCGAATGGTGGGTCTTGGCGGAGCCAGACAACATCGACATCAGCGAGATCGACGGTGCGGAACTCTCCGAGCACAGCCGGGTTACCCGCCACGCGCTGCACGGTCATGTCGTGGCCGCGTGCGGTGATGCGCCCCTCGTCATACGCGAGATGATCGGGGGAGTAGTAAAAGAGCTGGTGCCCGCGCGCCTGTGCCGCTTCGGCAAGGCGGAAGCTGCTGTCGGCGTTGATGTCCACGCCGGTGATCGGATCCATCTGGAATGCGATTTTCATGTGCTGCTCCCCGCGTCCTGGCCGCATGGTGCTACCTGCAAATCAACATGCGCAGTGCGAGCGGCTCGACACTAGATGACCCAGCTTGCGCAGAGGGGCAAGGTAGCGTGTGTCGTAAGGAGACGCATCAGACGCGGTCGTCAGATGCCGCCGGCAAAGAAGTTTTCATGAATTTCAATCGCGCCGCCCTGATTCACGGCAGCAACGTCGATGCGACAGTCCGTCAAGCTGCCCTTGGGTTGGGTGTCGAGGAATTGTTCGGTGGTTGTGAACAAGCGCCGCGCCTTGGCCGGGGTGATGCGGGACAGTGCCGTGTCAAAATCCCGCGCGCTCTTGACCTCGACCACAACGATATCCTCGGCAACGTATTCGGGTGCCGCAAACACAAGGTCCAGTTCGCCACGGCCCGCGCGCCACCGGCTGGCCAACAGGGAATACCCCGTGCGTTGATATTGGGCGCAAACCTGTTCTTCGGCAGCGCAGCCGGAATGGTAAGACCGTCGGCCGCGATCGGCCTTGGCTGCAACGGATGCCGCGATGTCGAATGTACGCGCGTGATAGGCCATCGTCCCTCCTAGGTGTCGGGCACGGTGCCCCGATCAAGTTCCAGTGCGCGCTGGTAGGCGCGTCGCCGCGGGATATCGCAGCTTTGTGCGACGAACGCCGCCGCGTCTTTGACCGACATGTCACACAGGGCAGAGCGTAACGCCGAATCTATTTCTGAATCGTTGAGATGCCTTGGCGTGGCGCGCGAAATCAGGACGACGATTTCTCCCTTTACCGACGCGCCCGCATAGTGGTCGGCCAATGCCTCAAGGGGACCGGAGCGGATTTCCTCGAAACGTTTTGTCAACTCGCGGCACACAGCGGCCTGCCGGTCCGCGCCAAGAACCGTCGCCGCACTGCGCAACATGACCGCAAGGCGTTTTGGCGATTCGTAGTAGGCCAGCGTTGCAGGCACGTCTTTGTGAGCTTGCAGCGCTTTCTCCCGGGCGCCTCGGGCAGAGGGCAGAAAGCCGCCGAAAAGGAATGCGTCGGTCGGCAGCCCGGCGCTGGCAATGGCGGTGATCACGGCAGATGGACCGGGGGCCGAGGTGACAGTCACACCTGCCAGATGCGCTGCGCGCGCCAGTTCGAACCCGGGATCCGCGATACCCGGCATGCCGGCTTCCGAGGCATAGGCGATGCTTGCCTCTTGTGCCTTTTCCACCAGACGCGCGACCGTCGCGTCTTTGCTGTGGTCGTGCAGAACCTCGATGCGGCGCCCGTCAAGCGGGATTGCATGTATGTCCATCAGTTTGCGCAGGGACCGGCTGTCTTCGGCCACCAGCACGTCGGCAGAGGCCAACACGTCGAGCGCACGCAATGTGATGTCGCGCGCGGTCCCGATGGGTACACCGACAAACCAGATACCCGGCGACAGCTTGGATTTGCGATAATTCAACGCTGGACCCGCCTGACCTTCCGTTTATTATCCGCGCTTACACGATTGTGGACCCGCAAACAGTTTCGCGGGTCCTGCCAGCGGGAGAAGCCCTGACCATGTTTGCCATTTTCCAGTCCATACGCAAGGCTGCCCGCCGCGCCATCCTCCTGCCTGTCGCCGCGTTTGCGTTAGCGGCCTGTGACCCGTCAGCGATTTCGCTGGGTGGTCTCGGTGGCCCGGCGATCAACACCTCGAAGCCGGTGCCTGTCGCCTTGTTGGTGCCGCGGGGGTCAGGTGCCGGGGGCGACGAACTGCTGGCGCAGAACCTCGAAAATGCGGCGCGGCTTGCGATCAGCGACCTGAATGGCGTCGAGATTGATTTGCGTGTCTATGGCACCGCGGGCAATCCGGCGACAGCGGCCAGTCAGGCGGCGTTGGCCGTGTCCGACGGCGCGCGGATCATCCTTGGCCCTCTTTATGGCGAGGCCGCAAACGCTGCGGGCGTGGCTGTGGCGCAGAGCGGCGTGAACGTTCTGGCCTTTTCCAACAATGCAACGATCGCTGGTGGCAACGTCTTTATCCTTGGCTCCACCTTTGACAGCGCTGCGGAGCGGTTGGTGACCTATGCCGCCAGCCAGGGCAAGAGCCGCATTGTGGTCAGCCATTCCAGCGATGTAGCCGGGCAGCTTGCACGCAACGCTATCCAATCGGCGTCGTCCCGCAGTGCGGCGACCATTGTCGCCTCTGTTGATTACCCCTTGTCGCAGGAGGGTGTCGTATCGGCTGCGCCACGGGTGCGTGATGCGGTAAACAACAGTGCGGCGGACAGCGTGTTCCTGACCGCGCCCAGCGCGGGTGCACTGCCGCTGATGTCCCAATTGCTGCCCGAAGCGGGCGTGAACCCCGAAACCGTGCAGTATGTGGGGCTGGCCCGGTGGGACATCCCGCCGCAAACGCTGGATCTGCCGGGGTTGCAGGGCGGCTGGTTTGCGCTGCCCGATCCGGGACGGACAAGTGCGTTCCGCAACCGGTACCAGGCAAGCTATGGCACTGCGCCGCATCCGCTTGCCGGTCTGGCCTATGACGGGATCGCCGCGATCGGCGCTCTTGTGCAACAGGGACGGTCCAACGCGCTGACCGGTGCCGCGCTGACGCAATCAGCGGGTTTTCAGGGCGCGTCAGGTATCTTTCGGCTGCGACCTGACGGCACGAATCAGCGTGGGCTGGCCATTGCGACCATTCAGGACAACAAGGTGGTTGTGATCAGCGCCGCACCAAACGGGTTTGGTGGTGCCGGGTTCTGAGCCTGCCAGCGCGCTGTCGGGTAGCACGCAAGGGGCGATCATCCCCGCACCGCTGACCGACGACAGCCTTATCTGTCCGGCGGCCGAGATATTTGATCAGGATGCGTTCGACGCATTGCTGCGCGCTCAGCATGGCGTGAGCGGAAGCGAGGCGCGCGCAGCTTTGATCGCCCACCTCAAGCAGGCGCAAAAGGCGGGGCGGGCGCGGATCGAGGCTGCCTTTGTCGCGACGCCGTTTGCCGCACGCAAGACCACATCGGCCTACGGACATCTGACGGACGGTCTGGTGCGCGCAGCACTGTGCATTGCAACCGATTTGATGCATCCCAACCCCACGCCCACCGAAGGCGAGCGGCTGGCCGTGATGGCCGTCGGAGGTTATGGCCGGGGCGAAATGGCGCCTTTTTCAGACGTAGATCTGCTGTTTCTGACGCCCTACAAGATTACGCCCTGGGCCGAGATGGTGATCGAAGCCACGCTGTACATCCTGTGGGACTTGAAGCTGAAAGTTGGTCATTCCAGCCGCACCATCCGCGATTGCCTGCGCTTGGGGGGCGAGGATTTCACCATCCGAACGGCGTTGCTCGAACACCGGTTTCTGTTTGGTGACAAAGCTCTGGCAGACAAGCTGGATCAGAGGCTGCGAGATGACCTTTTCTCGGGGACCGAACGGGCCTTTATCGAGGCCAAGCTGGCCGAGCGCGACGCGCGCCACATCAAGCAGGGCCAGCGTTACGTGGTCGAACCCAACGTCAAAGAGGGCAAAGGCGGGCTGCGCGATCTGCAATCGCTGTTCTGGATCGGCAAGTACATCCATCAGGTGCAGGACGCCGCCGAACTGGTGCCGCTGGGCCTGTTCACCGAGGAAGAGTTCGACGCCTTTGTCGCCGCCGAAGATTTCCTGTGGGCTGCGCGGTGCCATTTGCATCTGCTGTCCGGCCGGGCGACCGAGCAATTGACCTTTGACATGCAGGTCGCAGTGGCAGAGGCGTTCGGGTACGAGGATGGCGGCGGGCGCCGCGCGGTGGAACGGTTCATGCAGGACTATTTCCGTCATGCCACGCAGGTGGGGGATCTGACCCGGATCTTTCTGACAGCACTGGAGGCGGTGCACCTGAAGGACGAGCCGCTGCTGGAACGGCTGTTCAAACGCAAGCCGCGGGTGCGGCCCGGATACGAGGTGATCCAGAACCGATTGGCCATCGCGGATCCTGACGATTTTCTGAGCGACAAGCTGAACATTCTTCGGCTGTTCGAAGAGGCGCTGCGCACTGGCATGCTGATCCACCCCGACGCCATGCGGTTGGTGGCGGCGCATTTGCACCTGATCGACGACGGGATGCGCAACGATCCCGAAGCGCAGCGTCTGTTCCTCGGGCTGCTGTTGAAACACGGCAACCCGGAACGCGCGTTGCGGCGGATGAACGAACTGGGTGTTCTGGCTGCGTTTATCCCCGAATTCGAACCGATCGTGGCGATGATGCAATACAACATGTATCACAGCTACACCGTCGATGAGCACACGATCCAATGCATTGCGCAGCTTGCCATGATCGAAAAGGGCGAGTTGGTCGAGGACCTGCCGGTGGCCTCGCAGGTGCTCAAGGACGGGGTGAACCGCCGCGTTCTGTACATCGCGCTGTTGCTGCACGACATCGGCAAAGGGCGGCCCGAGGATCATTCCATTCTAGGCGCGCAGATCGTGCGCAAAGTCGCGCCGCGACTAGGATTGAAACCGGACGAGGTCGATACCGCCGAATGGCTGGTGCGCTATCACCTGCTGATGTCGGACATGGCGCAAAAGCGTGACATCGCCGACCCGCGGACGGTGCGGGATTTCGCCAAGGCAGTGCGGACGGTCAAGCGGCTGGACCTGCTCTGTGTGCTGACGGTGTGTGACATCCGCGGTGTGGGTCCGAGCACGTGGAACAACTGGAAAGCGGTGCTGATCCGCGCGCTGTATCGGCAGACCAAGCGCGCGCTCGAAGACGGGATGGAAGCGCTGACCCGCGAAGGTCGCGGCACCGAGGCCAAGAAAGCGCTGCGAGAAGCGCTGGCCGACTGGCCGCGCAAGGACCTGCAAGAGGAGGCTGCGCGCCACTACGAGCCTTATTGGCAGGGTCTGCATGTCACTGCGCACATTGTTTTTGCCGGACTGCTGCGCGACCTGAAGGAAGACGAGATTGTCATGGATCTGCACCCCGACGAGGATCGGGATGCCACGCGTGCGCTGTTTGTCATGTCAGACCACCCGGGCATCTTTGCCCGATTGACCGGCGCGCTGGCCTTGGTGGGGGCAAACGTGGTGGATGCCCGCAGCTATACGACCAAGGACGGGTTTGTGACCGACGCGTTCTGGATTCAGGATGCCGATGGCAACCCTTACGATCCGGCCCGCCTGCCCCGTCTGCGCAAGATGATCGAACGCACGCTCGCCGGTGAGGTGGTCACCCGCGAAGCAATCAAGGACCGCGACAAGGTCAAGAAACGCGAAAAGGCGTTTCAGGTGCCCACGCACATCACCTTTGATAACGACGGGTCGGACATCTACACCATAATCGAGGTCGACACCCGCGACCGTCCAGGCCTGTTGCACGACCTGTCGCGCACGCTGGCGGCGGCGAATGTCTATGTCGCCAACGCTGTCATCGCGACCTATGGCGAACAGGTGGTCGACACGTTTTATGTCAAGGACATGTTCGGGCTGAAGTTCTATTCGGAGAACAAACAACGATCGCTGGAACGCAAGTTGCGTGCCGCCATTGTCGAAGGTGTCGAGCGGGCGGCAGGGTGACCGGGCCCGCGCGCGGCGGGCCCGATCTATGCCAGTGATTTAGAAAAACCCCATTGGGTTTTCGTCATAGCTGACCAACAGGTTCTTGGTGTTGCGGTAATGATCCAGCATCATCTTGTGGTTCTCACGTCCGATACCGGATTTCTTGTAGCCACCAAATGCGGCGTGCGCCGGGTAGTGGTGGTAGCAATTGGTCCAAACGCGCCCCGCCTCGATCGCGCGGCCCATACGGAATGCGATATTGCCGTTGCGCGACCAGACGCCTGCCCCAAGGCCATAGGTCGTATCATTAGCAATCTGGATTGCCTCAGCTTCGTCCTTGAACGTTGTCACCGATAGCACCGGGCCGAAGATCTCTTCCTGAAAAATGCGCATCGAGTTTTCACCGCGGAACACGGTGGGCTGGATGTAGTAGCCGTCGTTCAGACCCTCGCCCAGGCTGGCCACTTCACCGCCGGTCAGCACCTTGGCGCCTTCTTCTTTGCCAAGCTTGAGATAGCCGGTAATCTTCTCCATCTGCTCGGTCGAGGCTTGTCCACCCACCATGGTGTCCATCTGCAATGGATTGCCTTGCACGATCTTTTTCACCCGTGCCACAGCCTTTTCCAGGAATGCATCGGCGATGCTTTCATGCACCAGTGCGCGCGACGGGCAGGTGCACACCTCTCCCTGGTTCAGCGCGAACATGGCGAACCCTTCGAGACACTTGTCCAGGAAAGTGTCATCGGCATCCATCACATCGGCAAAGAAGATGTTGGGCGACTTGCCACCCAGTTCGAGCGTCACCGGGATCAGGTTTTCTGACGCCGCTTTCATGATCTTTTGGCCGGTCGTCGTCTCACCGGTAAAGGCAAGTTTGGCGATCCGGGTGGAGGACGACAAGGCAGCGCCCGCCTCTTCGCCGTAGCCGTTGACCACGTTGACCACACCGTCGGGGATCAGATCGCTGAGCAGCTCCATCAGCACCATGATTGAAGCAGGCGTCTGTTCGGCGGGCTTCAGTACCACCGCGTTGCCTGCAGCAAGTGCGGGCGCAAGTTTCCAGACCGCCATAAGGATCGGGAAATTCCACGGGATGATCTGGCCCACGACGCCCAGCGGCTCGTGGAAGTGATAGGCGTAGGTTTGCGCGTCAATCTCGGCAATTGACCCCTCATCAGCGCGGATTACGCCGCCGAAATAGCGAAAGTGGTCGATTGCCAGCGCCAGATCGGCATTCACCGATTCGCGGATTGGTTTTCCGTTGTCCAACGTTTCCGCCACCGCCAGCGTCATCAGGTTTTGTTCGATCCGGTCCGCGATGCGGAACAGCATGGTCGAGCGTTCGGTGATCGACGTGCGCCCAAAGGCCGGCGCCGCAGCATGTGCCGCATCTAGGGCTGCTTCGATATCGTCAGCATTCGACCGTGCCACTTCGCAGATCGCCTCGCCGGTGATTGGGGTCACGTTTTCAAACCATTGACCCGATTTCGGATCGACGAACGTACCGCCAATAAAGTTGCCATAGCGGGCCTTGTAGGGGAAATCGACGCCCAGATGGCTGCTGTCGAGAGCTGCGCTTGGGCCTGTTGTGTCTGTGTGAATGTTCATGTGGTCCTCCCGGAAACAGATGATCGTCCCGCAAAATGCGGGACCGGGCAGGCTGGCAAGATATCTTGGAATAGCTGGCGCGCGGTATCAGCATTGCACGCAACACGTGTTTTGCAAACGATTTCCTGATCCGGTGAGGCTTGACACCCGAGCCGTAGAACGCGCTGTTTTACGAGGAGCTGGTTACCGGGGCTTGCCGTGTCACTGTCGTTGGGAAAACGCGTCATGATTGGCTTGGCCGCCTTGTGGGCTGGCGTATCACTGTCTGGCAACCTGATTGCGGCGCCAGCAAAATTCACGGTCGATGCGCTGACCTTGCCGGTGGCACTTCAGGTGGGCCGGGCACAATTCACCTGGATCGGTTACGTCGAATGGATGCTGCTGGGGCTCATAGCACTCGCGTGGGTCACGCGGGTGCACCGTCCGCCGGTATTAATGCTTGCCGCCGCCCTGATTTTTGCAGCGCAACAGCTGTGGCTGCAGCCAATCCTTGAGGCACGCAGCGATATCATCATTGCGGGCGGTACGGTCACAGACAGTTCTTTGCACCTGATTTTCGCTGTGATGGAGGGGATCAAATTCACCTGTTTGGCAGGTTTTGCCGTGCATGGCCTGTGGCGCATGGGTTAGGCGCTGTCGCAATCAGGACAGGGTTTACGCTTGATCTGCGCGCCGTGGTTGCGCCACGTTTAACACAACATCCAGGGAGGCCGCTGCATGACCGTGACCCAGATCAGACCGAACATGGACCACTGGCAGGATCGCGTGGACCTCGCAGCCGCATTTCGGTGGGCCGTGCGTTATGACCTGCACGAAGCGGTGGCAAATCACTTTTCGCTGGCGATCAACAAGGACGGCACGCGGTTTCTCGTTAACCCGAACCAGACCCATTTCTCGCGCATCAAGGCAAGCGACCTGGTGATCTGCGACGCCAATGATCCCGACACACTGGAAGGCCCGGATGCGCCGGATGTCACGGCGTGGGGCCTGCATGGTGGGCTGCATCGACTGTGCCCGCACGCGCGATGTGCCATGCACGTGCATTCGCCATATGCCACGGCGCTGGCATGCCTTGCCGACAGCACATTGCCGCCGGTCGACCAGAACGCGTGTATCTTTTTCAACCGCGTGGTGGTGGACGACAGCTATGGCGGGTTGGCGTTTGAGGATGAGGGCGCGCGATGCGCCGCACTGTTCGATGATCCGAAGAAGAAGGTCATGGTGATGGGCAATCACGGGGTCATGGTGATCGGCGACACCGTGGCGGAGACATTCGACCGGCTCTACTACTTCGAGCGCGCGTGCAAGACCTACATCCTAGCCAAACAGACCGGGCTGCCGCTGCGTGTGCTCAGCGACGAAGTCGCGGAAAAGACCGCGCGCGAGATCGAGGAGTACCCAGAGGCGTCGGATCGGCACCTCAAGGAGCTCAAGGCCATACTGGACGCAGAGGGGTCGGATTATGCCAACTGATACCAACGCCAGCGAGACGCGCGAAGCCGCGCGCTGGAACCACCGCCCGCAGGTGCCGCTGGCGCAGAACCCTTTGTTTCAATGGCCGCCCCGGCCCATGGCGATCTTTCGCTGGTACGCGGCCTTCTGGTTCGAGATTTCGACGACGACGCTGTGCTTTGTCCTCGCCCTTGGCGCTTATTTCCTGATCCTACCGCCGCTCGAGACGATGGTGACACTGGAATGGGGCTGGGTGACGCGGGTGTGGCTGGCCAATCTGGTGCCGCAATGCCTCATCGCGGGGACGCTGCATTACTGGTTGATCACGCGCAAGGGACAGGGCAATGCGTCCAAGTTCGACCCGCGCGATCAGGCGACGGACAACGGCACCTTTACCTTCCGCAATCAGCTGTATGACAACATGTTCTGGCACATCGCCAGCGGCATCACCCTGTGGAGCGTCGCACAGGTGCTGGTGTTCTGGGCGATGGCCAATGGCGTGGCGCCGGTGTTTTTCTTTCCCGAAAACCCGGTGTGGTTCGTGCTCTGGTTCGTGCTGATCCCGATCTGGTCCAGCTTTCATTTCTACTGGATCCACCGGGCGCTGCACTGGCCGGTTTTGTACAAATTGGCCCACGCCTTGCACCATCGGAACGTGAACGTCGGTCCATGGTCCGGCATTTCGATGCACCCGATCGAACACCTGCTGTTCTACTCCAACTTTGCCATCCACCTCATCGTGCCCAGCCACCCGCTGCACGTCTGGTTTCACGGCTATGTGCAATCGACACACCCGGTGTTTTCGCATTCGGGATTCGAGAAACTGGTGGTGAATGACAACCCGCAGATGCGCATGGGGGTCTATTTCCACCAGCTGCATCACAGGTATTTCGAATGCAACTACGGCACGGTCGAGATGCCGTGGGACCGCTGGTTCGGCAGCTATCACGACGGGTCGGGCAGCGCGACGGACGAGGCGCGGGCGCGCAAGAAACAGATGTATACGTAAGGTACGCGTTTACTGCGCACCTTTGCGGAATGCGACGAGAAGGGCGCGGTCGTGCGCGTGTGCGCCCGTGCCTTTCGGCCCATAAATCGGCACATCGGTCAGGGTCAATGCGCTGATATGAGGCTCTAACGCGGCCAGTTTGGCCTCGAACCCCGCTTCGGCATAATGTGCGGCGTTGACCGAAATGACCACGCGCGCGCCATCGCGCAAAACCGCAATGATTGGGTCGATACCTTTGGGGCCGACGTGGCCATGGGTGAACGTTCCGGAACTGACAGCGCCTTGGTAGAGACCATTGGGCGTGGGCAGACCTTCGAGCAAGTTCGCTGCAAACAAAGAGCGATACGCCCCCTTTGCCCTGGCGACCTCCAGCATTTCTTCCGAGATGTCTGTCCCATCCACCGGCTCGATCCCGCGGTCGCGCAATGCCACACCGCAGATGCCCGTACCCGCGCCCACGTCCAGAACCGGCCCAAACCCGCCCAGATTGGTGAAATGCCGCGCCACTTCCTGATGCAGGATGTAATCGTTTTCCACGACGAAACCTGTGTCGTAGCTGTCGGCCCATTCACGGTACAGGCGGACGGAGTCGCCCGGGCTTTCCAACTGGTAGGCACGCGACAGGCTGGGTTCATCAGACATGGCGCCATTTGGCCTCGCATCGGTTTCCGAGGCAAGGGGGCTTGCGAGATCAAAGACAAGGCGTCACCTATGGCCCATGACCGGCACCCTTTTGTCCTTTGGCCACGGCTATTCCGCGCGGGCGCTGACACGGCTCTTGGCGCCGCGCGATTGGCGCGTGATTGGCACCACCCGCAGCGCTGACAAGGCGATGCAGTTGCGTGAAAGCGGAATTGAGGCACGCCAGTTTCCCGGCGATGATCTGACCGCGGATCTGGATGTGGCGACGCATCTGCTGATCTCGGCTGGACCGGATCAGGGCGGTGACCCCGTGCTGCGCGCGTTGGGTGACGAGATCGCGACGCGTGCGGATCGGTTTCAATGGGTCGGTTATCTGTCGACCACGGGCGTATATGGCGATCATCAGGGCGCGTGGGTGGACGAGGAAACACCGCTTGCCCCGTCGACCCAGCGCGGGCAGTGGCGCAAGGACGCCGAAGAAGCATGGTGCGCCATTCCCGGCTTGCCGCTGCACATCTTTCGCCTTGCCGGGATCTACGGGCCCGGGCGCGGCCCGTTTTCAAAGGTGCGCAATGGCACCGCGCGACGGATCATCAAGGAGGGGCAGGTGTTTTCGCGCACCCACGTGTCGGACATTGCGCAGATCCTCGCCGCGTCGATTGACCGCCCCAATCCCGGCGCGGCCTACAACGTCTGCGATGACGATCCCGCGCCGCCGCAAGACGTGATTGCGCACGCTGCCGAACTGCTGGGCCTGCCCCTGCCCCCCGAAGAACCATTCCAGAGAGCCGACATGTCGCCCATGGCCCGCAGCTTTTACGCCGAAAGCAAGCGTGTGAAGAACGACCGGATCAAGGAAGAGTTGGGCGTGACGCTCATTTACCCGACCTATCGCGAGGGGCTGGCTGCCCTGCTGGAAGATGAGTGACGAAACCCTGAGCCATGTGATCGACCAACTCGCCCGCGCGGGTGATGGCGACAGAGTGAGCGTTCAGGACATTCTCGACGCCACCGGCGACCGATCAATCATGCCCGTCGTGCTGGCAATTGCGCTGATCCTTGTGTCGCCCCTATCGGGCATCCCCGGCCTGCCGACGTTCTCCGCCATCGTGATCTTGCTGGTGATGGTCCAGGCCGTTTTGCACCGCCGACACCTGTGGCTGCCGCCCATGCTGCGCAATCGCACCGTGTCACGCGCGCGTTTTGACCGGGCCATAGACCGGATGCGCCGACCCGCGGCGTGGATTGATCGCCATTCGCATCCGCGTTTGACCATCCTCGTCGTCGGCCCGCTGCGATGGCTGACGCTTGCGATGTGCATGTTGGTGCCGATGGTATGGCCGTTTCTCGAATTGTTGCCGATGGTCACATCATTTGGCGCAGGTGCGCTTGCTCTAATGAGCTTTGGCCTGCTCACCCGCGACGGGCTGTACGTGTTTTGGGGCTATGTCACGATCACAGGCATGGTTGCGGTTGCCGCGTGGCTGTTTCAGGCAGGCACCTGACGCAGGACAAACCGGTAGAGCAAGGCCCCCACCAGCCCAAACACCACCAAGAGCCCCAGCGCAGTCGCACCGTTCATCATGTAAAATTGCAGGCGTGCGTCCCATTCCAGGTCGTTCAGAAACGGGTACGGTAGCCCACTGGTCACGCTGCCCACAGGCTTGGCATTGAACCTTTGCACAAACAGTTCGGCCCACGCCACATACGCCATGATGATCGCCAAGAGCGGGATCACAGCCCGCCACACCTTTCGGAACGCACGAGCAATCAATGTAGCATCGATAATTTGCAAAGCTGGACCAAGCGCGTGAAGATAGTATTCGCGATACCACTCGATCTTGCCGTCGTTGTTCACGAGGTTCGGATCAATGAAATAGAGCCGCCAGTACAGGAATACGACCATCACGTTCAGCACTGCGGCACAGGTCGCAGTGACCTCGTGTTGGCGGGTGATCCGGTGTTCGGTCAGCGCCAGCATGCGCGAAGCGGAATAAAACGACAGGAACAGCGCCCAGATGGTCAGATAGCGGAACGGCCCGCCCGGCCCGCTCCACCGGCCCATGACCATCTGTTCGACGCAGTAGAACGCGGCGAGCAAAAAGACGATCCAGCGAAAGATATGAACGGGGCGACTGTGGATATCCATGGGCATACCGTGGCGCAGCGCGCCCGGTCAGGCAAGCAGGGACTGCACGCGCGCCACGATGGCGGTCGCGTCAAGACCTGCGCGTTTGTACATGGTGGGCACGGGGCCGTGGTCGATGAAGCGATCCGGCAGGGTCATCGCACGGAATTTGAGGCCGGAATCGAGCACGCCGGTGTCGAGGAGCAGTTGTGCAACGTGGCTGCCAAAGCCACCCACCGCACCCTCTTCGACCGTGATCAGGATTTCGTGGTTGGTGGCCAGTGACTGGATCAGGTCGCGGTCAAGCGGTTTGGCAAAACGCGCGTCGGCGATGGTCGGTGTAATGCCTTGCGACCCAAGTTCGGTCGCCGCCTGCTGCACAGCACCCAGCCGCGCGCCCAGACTGAGCAGGGCCACCTGCGCGCCACGTTGCACAATGCGCCCCTTGCCAATCTCGAGCACTTCACCCTCTGGCAGGTCGATACCGACGCCGGGCCCACGGGGAAAGCGGAATGCGATGGGACCGCTGTCATGTACCGCGGCGGTGGTGATCATGTGCACCAGCTCTGCTTCATCCGCGGCCGCCATGACGGTAAACCCTGGCAGATTGGCGAGATATGCAATGTCAAAGGCCCCGGCATGGGTTGCGCCATCCGCACCCACCAGCCCGGCACGGTCGATGGCAAAGCGCACCGGCAGACCCTGAATCGCGACATCGTGAATCACCTGATCAAACCCGCGCTGCAGGAAGGTCGAATAGATCGTGCAGAATGGGCGCAATCCGCCTGCGGCCATTCCGGCCGAAAAGGTCACCGCGTGTTGTTCCGCAATACCGACGTCGATCAAACGGTCCGGAAAGACCGTTCCAAAACCGACAAGGCCTGTACCGTCCGGCATCGCCGCGGTCACGGCGCGGATCTTCGGGTCCACCTGCGCCAGCGTCGTCAGGGTGTTGCCGAAAACGCTGGAGTAGCTCGGCGCGTTGGGGCGCGATTTGGCTTGCTCTCCGGTATGCACGTTGAACCTGGATACCCCGTGCCATTTGTCCTGAGCGGCCTCGGCGGGCGGGTAGCCTTTGCCTTTTTGCGTGACGGCATGGATTAGAACAGGGCCGGACGCATGCGCGTGGGCATGCCGCAGGATCGCCAGAAGCGCGTTGAGATCATTGCCGTCAACGGGACCAAGGTAACGCACGTCCAGCGCGTCAAAAATGGTCCCCTTGCTTGTGTCCAGGTTTGTATGCGTCGGCTCGCCCTGCAAGCCCGCAAGGTATTGCGACATGGCGCCGACCGGGGGCGCGATGCTCATCTGGTTGTCGTTGAGAATGACGAACAGCCGACCTGGCGATTGGGATGCGTTGTTCAGCGCCTCAAACGCCTGTCCCGCGCTCATTGCGCCATCGCCGATGACGGCGATGGCCGTATTTCCCGCATGCGCAAACCCCGAGGCCGCGCTGATGGCTGTGGAACTGTGACCGGCGCCAAAGGGGTCGTGTGCGCTTTCACTGCGCTTGGTAAAGCCACTCAGCCCGCCATCCTGTCGCAGGGTGCGAATGCGGTCGCGGCGACCGGTCAGGATCTTGTGCGGATAGGCCTGGTGACCGACGTCCCATATCAGCTTGTCCTTTGGCGTGTCGAAGATGGCGTGAATGGCCACGGTCAGTTCCACAACGCCCAACCCGGCGCCAAGATGGCCACCGGTTTCAGAAACCGCCGAGATGGTTTCTGCGCGCAATTCGGCCGCCAGTTGCAATAGTTGTGCATCGCTGAGCAGCTTCAGATCAGCGGTGTTTTGGATCGTGTCCAGTAGGGGCGTTTCGGGACGGGTGGCCATGGTTCAGGTCTTGCGCGACACAACGAAATGCGCGGCGGCGCGCAGCGTGTCAGCGTCGTCACCATAAGGGGACAGAGCATCGCACGCCTCTGTCGCCAGCGCATTGGCGCGGCGGCGCGCCTCTTGCAAACCCAGGAGGGACACGAACGTCGCCTTGCCTGCGTCAGCATCCTTTCCCGTTGCCTTGCCCATGGTTTCCGCATCGGACGTGACATCCAGCACATCGTCAGCGATCTGGAAGGCGAGGCCCAGCGCGCGCGAATAAGCCTGCAACGGCGCGGTGTCCGCCTGTGCCAATCGTGCCCCAGCGGTTGCGGCCCATTCGATAAGGGCGCCGGTCTTGCCTTGTTGAAGTCGGGTGATGTCCGCAAGGGTCAGTGGCGAAGCAGCCGTTTCCGCAGCAATGTCCAATGCTTGACCCAGCACCATGCCTTGCGCACCGGATGCCCGCGCCAACGACAAGGCCAGATCGGCGCGAACGGTTGCGTCGCCCGCTTCGGGATGCGACGCCAGTTCAAACGCGAGCGTCTGCAATGCGTCGCCTGCAAGTACTGCGATCGCCTCATCCCATTTGACATGAACAGTAGGCAAACCGCGGCGCAGGTCATCATTGTCCATGCATGGCAGATCATCATGCACCAGCGAATAGGCATGCAGCGCCTCGATCGCGGTGGCAGGCCAGATGGCCTGCCCGGCGTTCACGCCGTGCAACCGTGCGCTTTCGAGCACCATGAACCCGCGCAGCCGCTTGCCGCCATTCGTTGCATGGGCCATCGCCTGCACCATGGGCAGCGGGTCCAATGCCCCCAGAACGAGATCGAAATGCGCCTGGATTAAACCGCCGGCCGCGCTGAGCCGTTCGGGGAACATTCAGAGGCCGTCGACAGGTTTCAACCCCGTCGGATTGCCGTCAGCATCCAGCGTGATGGCCGCGACCTTTTCCTCGGCCTCTTTCAGCTTGGTCTCGCACCGCGCCTTGAGCGCCGCACCGCGTTCATAAAGCGCAATCGACGCCTCAAGCGCCACGTCTCCGCGTTCCAACTGCCCCAAGACCTGCTCCAGCTCGGCCATGGCTTCTTCGAAACTCATTTCTTCAACGGGGCGGTCGGTCATGTGGTGGCCTTCATCAGCGATTGCACGTGGGCGCGGGCGCAAGCGGCCAGCGCATCCAGATCATAGCCCCCTTCGAGGACCGAGACCACCCGACCGCCACAAAGCGTTTGCGCCGCATCGCAGAGCATGTCGGTGAGGGTAGTGTAGGTGTCGGCGGACCAGTTGAGCTGTGCCAGCGGATCGTCCTGATGCGCGTCGAACCCGGCGGAGATCAGGATGAGGTCGGGGGCGTGCGCGTGTAGTGCAGGCAACACCTTGGTCCGGTATTCGGCGATGGCATGATTGCCATCCGTGCCGGGGGCAAGCGGCAGGTTCAGGACGGTACCGTGTGGGCCGCGATCCGATGCTTCGCCTGTTCCCGGCCAGAGCGGCATCTGCTGGGACGTGACGACCAGTGCGCGGGGATCATCCTGCAGCAACGCTTGGGTGCCGTTGCCGTGGTGCACGTCGAAATCCACGATGGCCACGCGGTCGAGGCCGTGATGATCCAGCGCGCGTTTGGCGGCAATCGCCACGTTGCCAAAGATGCAGAACCCCATGGGCTTTTCTGCCTCGGCATGGTGCCCGGGCGGGCGCATGGCGACAAAGGCGTTTTTGGCCTCACCGGCCAGCACTATGTCTACCGCCTTGACCGCGCCGCCTGCCCCGCGCCACACGGCACCCGCCGAGGTCGGCGACACAAAGGTTTCGTCATCCGTTCCGATATCCAGCCCCACGAATCCGTCATCTGGGATACGGGCGCGGATGTCGTCGATGTAGCGTAGTGGATGGCAGCGCGCGATGTCGGCGTCATCTGCAATTGGCGGTTCGACACGCAGCAGATCGAGGTCTTCCAGCGCGCGCTGGACATAAGCAAGCCGCGCGACCTGCTCAGGCATCCCGGCAGGCACGTGGTGCAACAAGCCATCGGCGTGGGTGAGAAGTGCAGTTGTCATGGTGTTTCCCAAAGCGTGGCGGGGTGAACCCCGCGCTACGGTCTAGTCCGGCGCGAGCATATATCCCGCCCCGCGCACGGTCTGCAGGTAACGGGGCTGTTTCGGGTCGGCCTCGATCTTGCGCCGCAGCCGTGTGATCTGCACGTCAACGGCACGTTCCTGTGCCTGGCCCCTGTCACGGCCCAGGTCTTCGACGAGCTTGGCGCGGCTGATCGCTTCGCCCGGATTGGCGGAAAACAGCTTCATCAGTTGCATCTCAGTCGCGGTCAAACGCACCAATTCTTCGCCCTGCCACATCTCGCCCCGTTCCGTGTCATAGCGAATGGGACCCAAGGACAGGATCTTGGGCTGCGCTTCTTCGGGGGCCACGTCGGGGACACGCCGCAGGATCGCATTGATGCGCAACAACAGTTCCTTGGGTTCGAAGGGTTTGGCGAGATAATCGTCGGCACCCGCCTCGAGACCCTCGATCCGGTCGTCGGTTTCCCCCTTGGCGGTCAGCAAAAGGATCGGGGTCGCCATGACCTCGCGCAGAGACCGGCACAGGCTCAGCCCATCCTCACCCGGCATCATCACGTCCATAACGATCATGTCAAAGTCGAGGCCCGCCAGCACCCGCCGTGCATGGGCCGCGTCGCGGGCTGCCGTCACCAGAAAACCGTTCCGCATAAGAAACTTCTGCAAGAGCGTGCGAATGCGCTCATCATCGTCGACGATCAACAGGTGGGTGTCGAATTCCATCACGTCCCGCTTTCCTTGAGACGTGTGTAAGCGCCGCGTAATTCGCTGTCCATCATCGCTTCGAGCACGGTGCGGAAGCCTGCCACCGCTTCGGGTCCGGCATCACGAAAGGCGGCTCGCATGCGGGCGCGCTGGGCATCCGAAAGCCTCTGTTCCAGTGCGGCACCGGCTTCGGTCAGATATAAGTGGCGTTCGCGTTTATCGGCCTTGCCAACATGGCTTTCGACCAGACCGTCTTCGATCAAGGTCCGCAGCACGCGGTTGAGCGACTGTTTGGTGACGCCCAGGATGTTGAGCAGGTTATTGACCGTGGTCCCGGGCGCACGGTTGATGAAATGCACGGCGCGGTGATGCGCGCGACCATACGCCAAGTCGCCCAAGATGCGGTCGGGGTCCGCGGTAAAGCCACGATAAGCAAAGAACATCGCCTCGATCCCCTGCCGCAATTGTTCATCCGTCAGATATAGCAGGCTTTCGCCGTGTCCCGTTCGTCCGTCTGCCATCGCACCGCCGCCTGACTTTACCCTCGCCACGTATTTTATGTCAGTCTTGTTGACATTCCAAGAGCGAAGCGATATCGAATCGCAGGTTTTGCGCAACTTTATGTCCACATCGGACGTATCAACGCAATTTTCGCAAATTGGGAGGCTCTGATGGCTGGCTACGACGATCGCGATGGAAAAATCTGGATGAACGGCCAGATGGTCGATTGGCGCAAGGCCGAGGTGCACGTACTGACGCACGCGATGCACTATGCGTCGTCGGTGTTCGAAGGTGAGCGGGCCTACAACGGCAAGATCTTTCTCAGCCGCCAGCATTCCGAGCGTTTGCACTTTTCGGCGTCCGAACTGGATTTCGAAATCCCCTTCACCGTGGACGAGCTGGAAGCCGCCAAGCAAGAGGTCCTGACCGTCAACGGCCTGACCGATGCGTATGTCCGTGCGGTCGCTTGGCGCGGCGCGGGCGAGGACATGGGCGTCGCATCAGCGCGCAACCCCGTACAGGTCGCCATCGCGGCATGGGAATGGGGCAGCTACTATGGCGATGCCAAGTACAAGGGCGCCAAGATCGACATCGCCAAGTGGAAGCGCCCCAGCCCGGAAACCGCACCTGTCCACGCCAAGGCGGCAGGCCTTTACATGATCTGCACCACGTCGAAACACGCCGCCGAAGCCAAAGGATGCTCGGACGCGCTGTTCATGGACTATCGCGGCTATGTCGCCGAATGCACGGGCGCCAACATCTTTTTCGTCAAGGATGGCGAAGTGCACACGCCCAAGGCTGATGTGTTCCTGAACGGGCTGACGCGCCAGACGGTGATCAGCAGGCTGCAAGACCGCCAGATCACGGTCCATGAACGCGTGATCATGCCTGAGGAACTGGAAGGCTTTGAACAATGCTGGCTGACCGGCACCGCAGCAGAGGTTACCCCAGTCGGCCAGATTGGTGACTACAACTTTGAAGTAGGGGCACTGTGCCGACAGGTGGCCGAGGATTACGAGGCGCTTGTGCGGGCATAACCCTACGACCCAAGACGAAATAGGACGCCTGCGCATAGTACTTGCGCAGGCGTTTTTTACCCCTTCGGATCGCTCACGGACCGGGCGTTGCCGCGTTCCATCCCGAGTTGCCGCTCGCGCCAGATGATCAGCACACCGCCCAGTGTCACCAGCGCCGCACCGATGATCATCGTCCCTGTCGGAACCTCCGAAAAGATCGTGTAGCCGATGATCGCAGCGAAGATCAGGGACACATAATCAAACGGCGCCAGCATCGACGCGGGGCCAAAGCGGTACGCGGAGGTCACGAGAATCTGCGCCACGGCGCCGATCATCCCGGCCCCGGCCACAAGGCTAAAGGCCCAGAGGCTTGGCATCACCCATCCGAACGGCAAGCTCAGCAGGCTGAGGCAACTCGCGGTAACGGCAAAGTAGAACACGATGGCCGCCGTGTGTTCCGTTTTGACAAGCGTGCGCACGTGGATCTGCACAAGCGCGCGCAACAGGGCCGACACCAGGGCGCAGATGGCCCCGATGGTGCCCGCCGTGCTGAGCGCATCCGCGCCAACGGACAGCCGCGGCCAGATCACGATGGTCACGCCGACAAGGCCGAGCGCCACAGCGCCGATCCGCACAAACCGCACCCGTTCCCCGAGCATAACCGCCGCAAGGATCACCGCAAAAAGCGGGGTGGCGTAGCCAATGGCCGTCACCTCGGGCAGTGGAAGCATGCCCAGCGCAGCAAAGGCCAGCGCCATCGCCGACGTCCCGAACAGCCCGCGCCAGACGTGGCCCATGAAGTTTTGCGGGATCAGCGCGTGGCGCAATTCGCCGCGAGCCCAGACCCAGCCAATGATCACCGGAATGGCGCAGGAGGCGCGAAAGAACACGGCCTGTCCGGGAGGTACCTCGGTCGTCGCTGCCTTGATCATCGCGGCCATGATGGTGAACAGCAGCACAGCGCAAAGCTTGAGCCCGATGGCGCGGCCCGGGCGATGTGACGTGGCGGGAGACTGCATGCCACGCCCATGCGCCTTTCGGCGCACAAGCGCAAGGTCAGCCGACGATCAATTGCTTGAGCTGGAGCGCCTCGTATTCCAGTTCGTTCAGGCGGTAATTCACCACGTCCCCGATGGTGACCATTCCGACAAGGCGACCGCCGTCAACCACGGGCATGTGGCGAAACCGCCCGGCTGTCATGCGTTTCAAGACCGAGATCACGGGTTCATCGGCCCCGCAGGTTTCGACCTTGCGCGTCATCACGTCCCCGACCTTTTGCGGCAGGGTCTGACCCGGCGTTTCCGCCAGCTTCCGCACGATGTCGCGTTCCGACAGAATACCGGCCAATGCGCCGTCTTCGGTCACCACAAGCGCGCCGATGCGATGGTCCCGCAGCAGTTCCACCGCGTGGTGCAGCGTCTCGCCCGGTTCGATGGAGATCACGGTGCCATCCTTTTGGGCCAACAGGTTGCCAACCGTCACCGTGCCTGCACCCAAATTGCTGGACGTGCTTTGACTGCTTGAGGCTTGTTTGGCGCTGTCACCGCGCATGGGCGCTTGGTATGAGGCGGGCATGAGGCTCTCCTTTTCAGGTCTTGGACCCCTAGGTTAGCCGAAGAAACCGCGATCAGGAGAAAATTTTGCCCGAGCTGACATTAACCCCACTGACGGCCACCCTGATCTTTGTGGTCGCCTGCCTGATGGGGCACAGCTATCGCCGCGTGTGGAAGGCCGAAGGGCCGCGTTGGCAGTTGTGGGTGTTCGGGCTGCTTGCAGCCTGCGGGCTGTTAATCCTTGGCTTTGTCCCGATGCGCGCGGGCGGCTAGGGCGCGTCGACCTCAAGGCCTGCGCGTTCCATCATCTTGCGGGCCCGCGGACATTGCAGACGTTCGCGCAGGGGCGAGTCGGGGTCGATTTCCTTGTTGCAGACCAGACATTGGTCCGCGTCGCCAATGGCGTTGAGTCCGCCGCAGCTGCCCTTGATCCGCTTGTTCATCACGATCACGCCAAGCGCCATGCCCAGCATGATCAAAAGCAAAAGAACAAATGTCAGTGCGAACGTCGCCATCTGGCTGCGCTCCTCTGTGTTACGCGGTCAGCGCCTCGAACCGGGGGCTGCGGGACATCTTGAACTGCATGTCGGTCGCGTCAGTGTCACGCTCGATGAACATGACGGCCAGCCCTTCGCGTTCTGCAATCGCCATGCCGCGGTCGCGGCCCAGTGTCAGCATCGCAGTCGCCCATGCATCCGCGAGCATTGCGTTTTCCGCGAGCACCGTGGCCGAGGCCGTGGTGTGTGTGATCGGACGGCCGGTCGACGGGTCGATGACGTGCGAATAGCGCTGGCCGTTCTGTTCGTAGTAATTGCGATAGTCACCTGACGACGCCATCCCGAGCCCGGACACACCGACCACGTCCATTACCGACCGGTCCAGCGCATCTGGCGTTTCGACGCCGATCTGCCACGGCATGCCATCCGGGTTGCGACCCGCAGCATAAAGATCGCCACCAATCTCAACCATGTAGTCGGTGATCCCCAGCGCCTCGAGCGCGCGACAGACGTGATCTGCGCCGTACCCTTTTCCAATCGCGGCGAGGTAGACCTGCGCGTCGGCCTGCTGTTTCTCCATCGCGCCGGCACCGATGCGCAGAGTGTTGGCATGACCGGAAAGGGCCTGCGCCGCCGCAATCGCCGCATCGCTGGGCATCTGCGCCTTGCCTGGCGCGCCAAAGCCCCACAGCTCAATCAGCGGACCCATCGTGGTGTCGAATGTGCCCTCGCTTGCGGTATTAACGGCCTCGGCCGCGTCCATCACTTCGGCCAGTT
>JBCBAV010000014.1:0-40084 GCA_038532285.1 Pseudomonadota bacterium
CGGCATGCGCTCTATTCTTCAGATGTGTTCGCCCGCTCGTGCGGCCTGCCATCTGCGCCACTCGATGACATGGTCGCGTTTCACACCGTTTTTGGCAAAACCGTACCGGACATCTCCCTGAATGCAGTTGCGAACCTTGGGTATGCCGAAGGCCGGTGGCTGCGCCCGGTTTGGCCCGGCGATACGTTGAAGTCGCGTTCCGAGGTGATTGGGCTCAAGCAGAACTCGAATGGGCGCACCGGTGTTGTTTGGGTGCGAACAACGGGTCTGAACCAGTCGGAAAAAGAGGTGTTGAGCTATGTCCGTTGGGTGATGGTGCGCAAGCGCGACACGGATGCGCCCGCGCCCGAGACAGTGGTGCCGGAGCTTGCATCCGCCGTCACGGCGGACCGGCTGATTGTGCCCGACGGGCTCGACTTTTCGAACTATGATTTTGATCTTGCCGGTGAAGAGCACCGGTGGGGAGACTACGATATCGGCGAGCAAATTGATCATGTCGACGGCGTGACGATAGAAGAAGCCGAACACATGATGGCCACGCGTCTTTGGCAAAATACAGCCAAAGTTCATTTTGACACGTCCGCCCGTCCGGATGGCACACGTCTGATCTATGGTGGACATGTTATTTCCATCGCACGCACGCTCAGTTTCAACGGTTTGGCCAATGCGCAGATGGTCGTTGGCCTGAACGCCGGCGCACACGCCAATCCGTGCCTTGCCGGTGACACCGTGCGTGCATGGAGCGAAGTTCTGGACAAGGCTGACACGTCTCGACCGGGCGTTGGGGCTGTGCGCCTCAGGTTGGTGGCCACCAAAGGCGGAGATCCGGGCAATTTGCGTGGTGCCGATGGCAAGTACCTTCCGCACGTCTTGCTGGATCTGGATTACTGGGTTTTGATGCCGCAGTAGTACGTGTCTGGTTTCATTGTGTTTATAAAAAATGCGCTGAACTTTTTCGGCGAAAAAACTTCTGGAACGCGTACGCTGGAGTCCAATCTGGGGTAGCGTGATCACAAGGTATTTTACTGTGATCACAAAATCGCGGAAAATTGCGGATGCGCCAAAAAACCGCGTGTAGATATCGGCGCAAACGCGTGACTCTTTTCCAAAAAGGTATAAGACATGCGTAACTGAGCCACGCGAGGAGCCAAGATGTCGGAAGCCAAACCGGGCACACGCCCACTCTCGCCATTTATGATAGGTCCCTACTATCGCCCACAGCTTACATCGATCTCATCGATTTTGGTGCGCATCACCGGCATCATCACATTTGGCACGGCATTCCTGTTGGTTGCTTGGCTTTTCGCAGCCGCATCGTCAGACAGCGCTTTCGCTGTCATTGACGGGGCGCTTCAAAGCGTCTTGGGCATGTTCGTGCTCAGTGTCGCGCTTTGGGCGGCTTTTTACCACATGTTGGGCAGGCTCAGGCACGTTATCTGGGACTTTGGACATGCCTTGAACGTCGCAGCGTCGGAACGCATGGCAATAGGCATGTTTGCAGGTGCAACGGCGCTCACCATCATCACGCTCGGCGTGGTTGCGCTGGTTTGAGGAGACTGCAATGCGTTATCTTACAGACAGAAAACGAGTGACCGGCCTTGGCGCGAGCCGCGCGGGCACGCAACACCATTGGCAGATGTTAGTCAGCTCGATCCTGCTGATGGGAGCGATCCCTGTTGTTGTGATCACATTTGCCGCCGTGCTGGGCGGCAATCACGCCGAAGTGCTTGCATTCTTCAACCGACCGTTGATCGCGCTGGTGACGATGCTGTCGTTAACAGCTGTTATCTGGCACGTCATGCAGGAATCGATCGAAGCAATTGAAGACTATGTTCACGGTATCAAGGGCAAGTTGAGCCTGATTGCGGTGCGCGTCTTTGGATACGGGTTGATCGCTGCTGCCGTGCTGGCAGTGCTGCGTATGGCGCTTTGACAACGGAATGATGATGCGCGGTGCACGCCGCGCGGAAATACAGGAGGCCAATCAAATGGCTGCATATGATTACGAGACGCATGAATATGACGTCGTGGTCGTCGGTGCCGGTGGCGCTGGGCTGCGGGCCACGCTTGGCATGGCCGAACAAGGGTTAAAGACGGCCTGTATTTCCAAGGTTTTCCCGACCCGGTCGCACACTGTTGCGGCGCAAGGCGGCATTGCGGCCAGCTTGGGCAACATGGGTCCCGACAGCTGGCAATGGCACATGTACGACACTGTCAAAGGGTCGGACTGGTTGGGTGATACAGACGCGATGGAATATCTCGCCCGCGAAGCGCCTAAAGCGGTCTACGAGCTCGAACACTACGGTGTGCCGTTTTCGCGTACCGAAGAAGGCAAGATTTACCAGCGTCCATTTGGTGGGCACACCACGCAATTCGGCGAGGGTCCCCCGGTGCAGCGGACCTGTGCCGCAGCAGACCGGACGGGCCACGCGATCCTGCATACGCTTTACGGTCAAAGCCTGAAGAACAACGCGGAATTCTACATTGAATACTTCGCCATTGATCTGATCATGTCGGACGACGGTGTGTGCCAAGGTGTTCTGTGCTGGAAGCTGGACGACGGGACAATGCATCTGTTCGCGGCCAAGATGGTTGTTTTGGCCACAGGCGGTTATGGACGGGCATATTTCTCGGCGACGTCGGCGCACACGTGCACCGGTGACGGTGGAGGCATGACAGCGCGGGCGGGCCTGCCTCTGCAGGACATGGAGTTTGTACAATTCCATCCCACGGGAATCTATGGGTCGGGCTGCCTGATTACAGAAGGTGCGCGCGGCGAAGGCGGGTATCTGACCAATTCGGAGGGCGAGCGCTTTATGGAGCGCTACGCACCCACGTACAAAGATCTTGCCAGCCGCGACGTGGTTTCCCGTTGCATGACAATGGAAATCCGCGAAGGCCGTGGTGTCGGGCAGGATGGCGATCACATCCATCTGCACCTGAACCACCTGCCACCCGAAACACTGGCAGAGCGGTTGCCCGGCATCTCGGAAAGCGCGCGCATATTCGCCGGTGTGGATTTGACCAAAGAGCCAATTCCGGTCCTGCCCACAGTTCACTACAACATGGGTGGCATCCCTACGAATTACTGGGGTGAGGTGCTGGCGCCGACCAAGGACAACTCCGACAATGTTGCGCCCGGTCTGATGGCTGTTGGCGAAGCAGGCTGCGCGTCGGTGCATGGCGCAAACCGATTGGGGTCCAATTCGCTTATCGACCTTGTGGTTTTTGGCCGCGCTGCGGCAATCCGTGCGGCCGAGGTGGTGGACGCCAAGGCGCCGGTGCCGACGCCCAGCCAAAGGTCAGTCGAAGCTGCATTCAGCCGCTTTGACGGTCTCCGGTACGCAAATGGACATGTCCCCACTGCCGAACTTCGCCTGGAAATGCAGAAAACGATGCAGCAGGACGCCGCCGTATTCCGCACGGACAAGACATTGGCCGAGGGTGAGGAAAAGATGAAGGCGGTCGCCGAAAAGCAGAGCGATATCAAAGTGACGGACACATCTCTGGTGTGGAATTCGGACCTTATGGAGACACTCGAGTTGACCAACCTGATGCCCAACGCCGTGGCAACGATCACCGCCGCTGCCGCGCGCAAGGAAAGCCGCGGCGCCCACGCGCATGAGGATTACCCGGATCGCGACGACGAGAACTGGCGCAAGCACAGCCTTGTCTGGTTCAAGGGAAATGCGGCCAGCCTGGGCTATCGGGGCGTGCATCTGCAACCTTTGACAAGCCACAATGACGGCGGCATCGACCTTAAGAAGATTGCGCCGAAAGCACGCGTGTACTGATAAATGACGTCGCTTTCAGCACAGTCTGGCATGCCGCGGGCGCGGTGGGTCGCTCTGGTAGGGGCAGCACTCATGGGCCTGACAGCCTGCGAAAACGCGACACGTGCCGGTGACGACGTTGCGCGTCGCAGTGCCAAGGCTGCTGTATCTGAAACATTGGCGACCCGTTTTCCAAGCGTGCCGAATGCGGCTGTCACCCCGTTTGCCGATTGCATCATCGACAATGCCACTGCCCGCGAAATCGGCGAGTTTGCCAAGGACGCTGTGATCGGCGTATCCGAAACGACAGTGGCGCTGGTTCGTGCGGTGCTTGCACGGCCTGAAACGCAACGCTGCGTCTTGCAAGCCGGGATTTCCAGCCTTGGCCCACAGGGCAATTAGGAATGCGAAACACGATGCAAATAACTGCGCACAAACACACAGCCGCTTCACCATCCTGCTCGGCTAAAGGAGCATAGCCATGGTTCAATTTACCCTTCCAAAGAACTCTCGGATCACCGTCGGCAAGACATGGCCAAAGCCCGAGGGCGCGACCAATCTGCGCAAGTTCCAGATTTATCGTTGGAATCCGGATGATGGGCAAAACCCACGTGTGGACACCTATTGGGTCGACCTCGACACTTGCGGCCCGATGATCCTTGATGGTCTGATCAAAATTAAGAACGAGATTGACCCGACGCTCACGTTCCGCCGGTCCTGCCGAGAGGGGATTTGTGGATCTTGTGCAATGAATATCGACGGGATCAACACTCTAGCCTGCATCTATGGCATGGACGAAGTGAAGGGCGACGTGAAGATCTACCCACTGCCGCACATGCCAGTGGTGAAGGATCTGATCCCTGACCTCACCCATTTTTATGCACAGCATGCCAGCATTATGCCATGGCTCGAGACCAAGACGAACCGCCCGGCGAAGGAGTGGCGGCAATCTATCGAGGACCGCAAAAAGCTGGATGGGTTGTATGAATGCGTCATGTGCGCGTCCTGCTCGACTTCGTGCCCCAGCTATTGGTGGAACGGTGATCGGTACCTTGGCCCCGCAGCGCTGCTGCACGCTTATCGCTGGATCATCGACAGCCGGGATGAGGCGACAGGCGAACGGCTCGACGATCTAGAAGATCCTTTCAAGCTCTACCGTTGTCACACGATTATGAACTGTGCCAAGACGTGTCCGAAGGGCCTGAATCCGGCCGAAGCCATCGCGAACATCAAGAAGATGATGGTGGACCGGACCGTTTAGGCCAGCTAAGCGCGGCGGAAGAAACATGGCCAAAATTATCCTGCACTCCAACGATCTTGGGGTGCGCGGCACTGTGCAAGCCATTTACGACTATGCCGATCATGCGGAGACGATCCTTGGCCACGAAGCCATCGTAGCCTATCCCAAGGGACACCCAAACACCGACCAGCAGGTGGTGGATAAGTTTGCAGCGCGTTTCCCCCTGATCTGCTACGACACATTGGAGGATCTCGCCGGTTCCGGTGCTGACCTGACGTATTTCCAAAAATATGGCGGTCGGGATGATTTGGTCAGTCCGGACACGCCAACCGCGGTTCACGCTGTATTCCAAACATTCGAGCCGCACGGCCAGAGTTATGCTTATATCTCGCAATGGCTTTCGGAATACTGCACTGGCGGCCATTACCCATTTGTCCCGTACATGGTGACCTTGCCACCGGGCCGGTCGCAACGCGACGCGTTGGGCATTCCCACAGATGCGTTCGTCTACGGACGCTATGGCGGATACGAAACCTTCGATCTGGATTTTGTCAAAGCGCAGATACCATTGCTTCTTTCCGATCCGGATGTCTGGTGCGTGTTTATCAACACAGAAAAATTCATCGACCACGAGCGCGCTCTGTTCTTGCCATCAATCACACAGCCCGAGGACAAATCAAATTTCATCATGACCTGCGACGCGATGATCCACGGTCGCAAACGCGGTGAAAGCTTTGGTCTCGCGCACAGCGAATTTCTGTTTCACAACCGACCCGTCGTTGCGTGGGAAGGCGGCAAAGATGGCAATCACCGCGTCATGCTACGCAACGCACCTGGTGCGCTTTACCGTGACGGAGATGATTTTCTGGCCAAGGCGCGCGGCCTCCGCGATACCCTGGACTACGATTGGGCCGCTATCGTCGCGCCCTTTTCGCCCGACGCCGCGATGCAAAGATTCCAACAGGTATTTGTGGAACGCGCAGAGCGCCCGACGGGCAACAGGGTCTTTATCGACGTCGGATACCGGTTCCGAAAGATCTTTCGAAAGTAGCATGCAATGCCGATACCACCCGATGCCGATGCCCGCCGCGCAGTACCGCCGGTCATTTGCTACCCCCCTGAAACACTGCCGAAACCTGACCTGTCACTGTACAACTCTGCGCGTCTCACCGCGACCAAGGTTTCCGATATCACTGTCTCGCCGCGTGACGCAGCCTGTTTTGATGTCCCGGCGGGCCACTTCTTCCGCATAACCAGTATCGAAGGCGCACAAGTCGGCGACATGAATCTGTGGAACGCGCATGACCTGTCCGAACGGTTCTATTCTGGCAAAACCCGCGCGTTACATGGCACTCACGTTGATGTCGGAGAGCGTCTGTGGAGCAGTTTCCCGACCTTGCGGCCCATGGCGACAATCACCACAGACACGCTGGCATGGTACGGTTTCGACGAGTTTGGCGGCGGCGTGCACGATGTGATCGGCACACGTTGTGATCCCTACACCGGCAATCTGCTCAAGGGCGGGCATTACCACTATTGCTGTCATTCCAATCTGACCCGCGCATTGGCCAAGCATCAGAGCATTCCGATCGAAGAGGCGGAACCGCACGTGCATGATGTTCTCAACGTCTTCATGTGTACCGGTTTCACCCGCGATACCGGGCAGTACTTTATGAAGGCAAGCCCGGTGCGTCCGGGTGACTACATCGAGTTTTTTGCCGAAATTGACCTGATTGGCGGCCTCAGCGCTTGTCCCGGCGGCGACTGTAGCTCCGAGCATACGTCAGACGTTGCGGCCTGCTACCCGCTCCTGGTCGAGGTTTTTGCCCCGGACCCAAGCAGTTTGGGAAACTGGCTCAGCCCACCCGTCAACAGCTATGACAGGACCCATGGAACCGGGTGACCCCGGTCCATCTTCTCTGTTTCAAAAAAATCCTCCCCGAAGGGCCGGTTTCATGACGGCCTTACGGAAAAAAAATCACGCAAACGCAGCCTCAAGCGCGATTTCGACCATGTCGCCAAAACTGCGCTCGCGATCCTCGCTGGGCAGGGCCTCTCCGGTTTGCAAATGATCGCTTACCGTGAGCACCGCGAGTGCACGACGCCCATGGCGCGCGGCAAGTGTATACAGCTCAGCAGCTTCCATCTCGACCCCCAGGATGCCGTGGCGCATCATCTGTTCGTCCAGATCGGGGCGTTCCGCATAAAAAACATCCGAGGAATAGATGCCACCTACATGCGTTTTTGTGCTTTTGCCTGCGGCGGCTTTTACGGCTGCAGCCAACAGCCCATAATCAGCGCACGGGGCGTAATTCACGTCACGAAAGATTGCCGATGAGGGTGACGTAATGGTCGACGCTGTCATCGCAATGATCACATCACGGATGCCCACGTGCTGCTGCATGCCGCCGCACGAACCAATTCGTATTAAAGTCTGCGCGCCGAAGTCGCGGATCAGTTCGTTGGCATAAATTGACAGGGACGGCATTCCCATGCCCGACCCTTGTATCGTTACCCGATTGCCGCGCCACATGCCGGTAAAGCCCAGCATGCCCCGAACCTCGTTCACCAATTCGGCGTTTTCCAAAAAGGTCTCAGCGGCCCAGCGGGCGCGGTAGGGGTCGCCTGGCATCAGAACGGTTTCTGCGATCTGGCCGGCAGCGGCCCCAATGTGAACGGTCATCGTGCTCTCCGGATTTAGGACAGCGCTACCTAGCCGTTCTCGCCGTCAAAGCTCAAGGTCTGCCGGCGATTTGCCTGCAGCAATAGCGTTCTTGTACCATTGTGGCTGGCGGCCTTTGCCGGTCCAGGTCTGGCCGGGCATATCGGGATTTGCGAATTTGGGGGCGCCTGCAGCGCCGCCTTTTGCCGGCGCATTGCCGACCAATTCCGCAAGCGAAAACCCGAATTCGGCGGCCGCCGCTTCCGCAGCCTTACGGGCTTCTTTCTTGTCGCGTTTTCTGGCGGCTGCGAGCGCGTTGTCCACGTCACCACGCAGCTTTTCCAGTTCTTTATGTGACATCTTCTCGAGATTTTTTGCCATTTTCACTTTCCCTAACAATAGCTAGCCAATGACTAGGGCCTATGACTATGGCATTGCAATAGGGGGCGCTGTCCTAAATACGGTCAGGATGGGCATTTTTTCGCTCGCCGTACAGAGGGGCGCCCGTCAATTAAACTATTGCGGGAAAAGTTAAGGATAGATTAATCCATCTTCGCGTATTTCGAGAAAAGTTATTCCGCTGCCACGGCTTTCGGTTCTGCCAGAGTTACAATATCCGACATAATCGTATTCAATTCGAAATCCTTCGGAGTGTAGACCCGCGCTACGCCCATTGCGGTTAAACGCGCGGCATCTTCGTCTGGAATAATACCACCAACGATCAGGGGTACGTGGCCGAGACCGGCGGTTTTCATTCGTCGGACCAAATCCTCGACAAGGGGGATATGACTGCCAGACAGAATTGACAGCCCCACCACGTGGGCAGCCTCGTTTTGGGCCGCGGTGACGATTTCTTCGGGCGTGAGACGAATTCCCTCGTAACTGATGTCCATCCCACAGTCGCGGGCGCGAACGGCAATTTGCTCGGCACCGTTTGAATGACCATCAAGACCGGGTTTGCCCATCAGGAATTTCAACCGTTTGCCAAGGCGATCGCTGACCGCATCCACCGCGTCGCGCAGATCGTCCAAACCCTCGGTTTGGTTCGACTGGCTCGCGGCCACGCCCGTAGGACCACGATATTCGCCGTGGGCGGCGCGCATTTGTGCCGCCCATTCACCGGTGGTCACACCTGCCTTGGCAGCGGCAATGGACGCCGGCATGACGTTCTCACCCGATGTTGCCGCCGTCCGAAGTGCCGCGAGCGCTGCCTTGACGGCATCCTCGCTCCGGTCGGCGCGCCATGCGTCAAGGCGCGCGATTTGATCCGCTTCTACGGCTGGATCAACGACCATGATCCCGCCGTCCCCGGTCATCAGCGGAGAAACCTCGCCCGCTTGATATTTGTTCACGCCAACCACAACGGTCTCACCCTTTTCTATCCGGCCAAGGCGTTCTGAATTCGATTGGACCAATTGGCCTTTCATGTATTCAATCGCTGCAATCGCGCCACCCATAGCATCCAGCCCGGCCAATTCCGCGCGTGCGCCCTCCTTGAGCGCTTCGACCTTGGCATCCACGGCCGGGTTGCCATCAAAGAGATCGTCAAATTCAAGCAGGTCCGTTTCGTAGGCCATGATCTGTTGCATCCGCATCGACCATTGTTGATCCCACGGCCGCGGCAGGCCCAGGGCCTCGTTCCAAGCGGGCAATTGAACGGCGCGCGCGCGCGCTTTCTTCGACAGGGTCACGGCGAGCATTTCAATCAGAATGCGATAGACGTTGTTTTCGGGCTGCTGTTCAGTCAGTCCAAGGGAGTTCACCTGAACGCCATATCGAAATCGGCGGTATTTGGGATCGGTCACGCCATATCGTGTTTCACAAATCTCGTCCCAGAGGTCTACGAAGGCGCGCATCTTGCACATCTCCGTCACGAACCGGATACCGGCATTCACAAAAAATGAAATGCGTCCCACAACTGCCGGGAAATCCTCGGCCGCGATGCGTGGTTTCAGCACGTCCAGAACAGCGGTTGCTGTTGCCAACGCAAATGCCAATTCCTGTTCTGGCGTCGCGCCGGCCTCTTGTAGGTGATAGGAACACACGTTCATCGGGTTCCATTTCGGCATGTTGGAATAACAGTATTCGGCCACGTCCGCGATCATCCGCAGGCTTGGTTCCGGCGGGCATATGTAAGTGCCGCGACTGAGGTATTCCTTGATGAGATCATTTTGAACGGTGCCTTGCAGCCTGCTGACGTCAGCGCCCTGTTCTTCGGCCACAGCAATGTAGAGCGCCAACAACCACGGGGCCGTCGCATTGATCGTCATGGACGTGTTCATCTGTTCCAGCGGGATTTGGTCAAAGAGCGTGCGCATGTCGCCCAGATGCGCCACCGGCACGCCGACCTTGCCAACTTCGCCGCGGGCAAGCACGTGATCGCTGTCATATCCGGTCTGCGTCGGCAAATCGAAGGCGACCGACAGGCCGGTCTGTCCCTTTGCAAGATTCGAGCGGTAAAGCGCGTTTGATGCCGCAGCAGTGGAGTGGCCCGCATACGTACGGATCAGCCAAGGGCGGTCTTTTTTCACGGCATCATTCATATCGGCATCCAACACTGACTGAGCAAGAAAATTTCGTCTTGCTGTAGCTATACGAAATTTTGCGTCGCCGTCAACATGCTGCATCGCGGCAATTTCGGCAGATATGTCACGGCAGTTTGTGCGCTTGCGGGCGATTTGCGCCGTCCGGTTTGTGCGCATCGCGGCGGCCTGTCACTCTTGCCCCATGTGGCAGACCGTCGAACTTCCTCTTTGGCTCTTTGTGCTGATTGTGCTGTTTGCAGCGGTGACGTTTGCATCGCATTTCCTGTTCCCGTCGGTGCGTTGGTTTTTCAGGCGGCGTCTGGAACGCGCCGTGGCGCGGCTTAATGAACGATTGAGCGTGCCGATCGAGCCATTCAAGCTGGCGCGCCGCCACGATATGATCCAGCGCATTCTCTATGACCCGGAAGTGACCGAGGCGATCGTGGAGCACGCGCGAAATGAACACGTTCGAGAGGATGTCGCCTTTGAAAAAGCGCGGCGGTATGCCCGCGAGATCGTGCCGAGTTTTTCCGCATTTGCGTATTTCGGCTTTGGGATTCGTGTTGCGCGCTGGCTGGCAACGCAGCTGTACGAAGTGCGTACCGGCGTCGACAACATGGAGAGGATCAAAAGTATCCCCGAGGGCAGTACGGTGATTTTTGTCATGAATCACCGAAGCAACATGGATTATGTGCTTGTCACGTATCTTGCAGCGCGCGCTTCGGCGCTGTCATATGCCGTTGGGGAATGGGCCCGGGTTTGGCCGTTGTCCCGGCTGATCAAATCCATGGGCGCGTATTTTATCCGGCGGAAATCGCGCGGCGCTTTGTATCGCAAGGTACTGGCGAAATATGTCGAGCTGGCAACCATGGGCGGTGTAACGCAAGCCATCTTTCCCGAAGGTGGGCTGAGCTTGGATGGCAATCTGGCGCGGCCAAAGCTGGGACTGCTGGCTTATGTCGTTGATGCATACCAAAAGTGCGGACGCGATGTGGCCTTTGTGCCGGTTGCGATCGCATATGACCGTGTGCTCGAAGATCGCGTGCTGGTCGCTGCGCACACTGCCGGAAATCGCAGGTTTCGGGCACGGATGTCAGTGGTCGCTGGGTTTATTTTGCGCAAGCTATGGCTGCGCATCACCGGTCGCTTCTTGCGCTTTGGCGGCGCTGGCGTCGTCTTCGGCGCGCCAACGTATCTCAGCAGTTTTGGTGAACGTCCGGATCCTGAAGAGTTGGCGGAGCATCTGATGCAGCGCATCTCAACGGAAATGCCGTTGATGGGTGTCACTTATGTGGCGCGCACTTTGCTGGACGCGGAAGGCGCCATTTCTCAAGCAGGTCTGAAACAAGGACTTGAAGCGGCGATCGAGGCGAGCCCGCGTTTGATCGAACGGCCTGATATGGATCGGGTCATCCAGCACATGGAGCAGCGCGGATTGATCATCGCGCAAAAGCAGGGTTGGGCCGCGAACCCGGCTGAAAATGACCTGTTGCAGTTTTATGCAAACGCAGCGTCGCATGCTGCGAGCGCAAAGTCATAAAATTTCAAATACGGCCCTGAAAGTGTTGCTTTCTTGCGCAAACGGCCATATCCACAGCGTAATCACATTGATTCTGCACTGCGGCACGGCATCACCAAAGGAGTTAAACATGGCGCTCGATACCGGTATCGCGTCCTACGACGCACCCGAAAAGGACCTCTACGAAATGGGGGAAATTCCGCCAATGGGGTACGTGCCCAAGGAAATGTATGCATGGGCCATTCGGCGCGAGCGTCATGGTGAACCGGACACGGCCATGCAGCTTGAAGTGGTGGATGTGCCCACCTTGGATAGTCACGAAGTGCTGGTTTTGGTGATGGCGGCCGGCGTCAATTACAATGGCGTCTGGGCATCTTTGGGTCAGCCGATTTCGCCTTTTGATGGCCATGGGCAGCCGTTCCATATCGCAGGTTCCGACGCCTCGGGGATCGTCTGGGCTGTCGGAGACAAGGTGAAGCGCTGGAAGGTCGGGGACGAAGTGGTCATTCACTGCAATCAGGATGATGGCGACGACGAACACTGCAACGGCGGAGACCCGATGTATTCGCCCAGCCAGCGGATCTGGGGGTATGAAACGCCAGATGGGTCTTTTGCCCAGTTCACCAATGTGCAGGCGCAGCAGCTCATGCCGCGCCCAAAGCACCTGACCTGGGAAGAAAGCGCGTGCTACACGCTGACGCTTGCCACAGCATACCGCATGCTGTTTGGCCACGAACCGCATGATCTGAAGCCGGGGCAAAATGTGCTGGTTTGGGGCGCATCGGGCGGTTTGGGATCCTACGCGATCCAGCTCATTAATACGGCGGGCGCAAATGCAATCGGAGTGATTAGCGATGAAAGCAAGCGTGACTTTGTCATGGATCTCGGCGCCAAAGGCGTGATCAACCGCAAGGATTTCAATTGCTGGGGTCAATTGCCCACGGTGAACACACCCGAATACGCAGACTGGTTCAAAGAGGCGCGCAAGTTCGGAAAGGCGATCTGGGATATCACCGGCAAGGGCAACAATGTCGACATGGTGTTTGAGCATCCCGGCGAAAGCACGTTCCCGGTATCAACCTTCGTCTGCAAAAAGGGCGGAATGGTTGTGATCTGTGCCGGTACAACGGGGTTCAACTGCACATTCGACGTTCGCTATATGTGGATGCATCAGAAGCGTCTGCAGGGGTCTCACTTTGCCCATCTGGCACAGGCATCGGCAGCGAACCACCTGATGGTGGAGCGTCGGCTCGACCCGTGCATGTCCGAAGTCTTTGCTTGGGACGACCTGCGCGAGGCGCATATGAAGATGCTGCGCAACGAGCATAAACCCGGCAACATGTCGGTTCTGGTGCAGTCACCCAAGACCGGTTTGCGGACGCTCGAAGACGTCTTGGAAGCCAAACAGTAATAGTATACACGCTTAACGTGCACAACATCGCCCGCGAATCACCCAATGGTTTTGCGGGCGATCGGTGTGTTTTCTGGGCTTCACACAATTTCAGTGACTTATTTGATCCTTCCTCGCTATTTTTGGGGAGGAGAAAACCGTGAATTTTCAAAGGCAGTTAATACAAGCTATAGTTGGTTTAATCTTTCGTTAACCAATCAGAAGTGAGTGTGACCCATGAAGAGTGATTGGATATTGGACGTTCTCGCCGACCTCAAGACATTCGCCACCTCGAACGGGATGCCCGCGCTTGCAGAGCAACTCGACGACACGGCAATTGTCGCAATGGCCGAGATCGCTGCTGCGAAGGAAGCTCAACATGGTCAACGCCGCGACGGCAACACAGCCGTTGGAATTCATTTTGGAGGAACTGGAACAAGCTGAAGAACTCGGCGCGCTCCAACACGCGACTGAACGTCTGTGTGAGCACTACGAAATAGATCACGTCGTGTATCATTGGGTCGACAGCGCCGGTGATCACTACGGTTGTGGCACCTACCCGGATGAATGGCGGTATGTCTATCTTGAGCGGAATTACCTTCGGATCGATCCGGTTATTATCGGGTGTTTTCAAAGCTTTCACCCGGTCAATTGGAAGCGGCTTGACTGGTCCAGCAAACAGGCGCGCGAGTTTCAACTTGCCGCATTGGAACATGGCATTGGCAACCAGGGCTTTACCGTCCCGATCCGCGGGCCAAACGGGCAATTTGCACTGTTTACCGTCAGCCATACCTGCGACGACGATGCGTGGGAGGACTGGACCGATGGCAACCAGAGGGACCTCATCTTGATCGCGCATGAGTTCAACAAAAAGGCGCTTGAATTCGAAGCCGACCGCAGGCCGGGTCAGACGCAGCAGCTCAGCCCGAGAGAGCTTGATGCGATGACATTTCTCGCGCTGGGATACAGCCGCGCGCAGGTCGCGGACGAACTGTCGATTTCAGAACACACCTTGCGCGTCTACATCGAAAGCGCGCGCCATAAATTGGGCGCGCAAAACACAACGCATGCCGTTGCACGGGCGATTTCGCGGGGCCTGATCGTGGCATAGGCTGTTGCGGCATTCCGACCGGCGCCGCACGCAAAGATAGAAAATAGTTAACGCCGCCATGGCTAGCGTTTGGGTTCACCTGCCCGGTCTGCCCAAGGAGAGCCCCGATGCTGCGTTATGTCTACGCCACCGATCTGCACAAATTCCCTGAACTCGCCCGCACCATGTTCGAAGACCGCGCGGATCAATTCAAATCCCGGCTTGGTTGGGATGTCCGTGTCGATTCCCTCGGGCACGAAAGAGACGTCTATGACGCGTTGAACCCGCTATATGTCATTTGGGAGGAACCGGATGGGCGCCACGGCGGATCCATGCGTTTTCTGCCGACCGTTGGCCGCACGATGGTCAACGACCATTTCGGTCACCTGACCACCGGGCCTATTGTCAGCCCGTTCATCTGGGAATGCACACGTTTCTGCCTTGCCCGTGGGGCGGGGCGTCACGTCGCCGCCGCGCTGACCCTTGCCGGGGGCGAGATCATGAAGAATTTCAACGTGGATCATTTTGTCGGCGTCTTCGATGCCCGTATGACCCGCATTTACCGTCTGATCGGGGTCACACCGGACGTGCTTGGCACTGCTGGTGAGGGGCGTGATCAGGTCAGCGTCGGCCTCTGGCACTATCAGGGCGATGCTGCGCCGCAGGTCACTGCGCGCGCCGGTTTCACCCTTGCGCAGTCGGCCGAGTGGTTCGAGCGTTCCTTTGGACCATCCGTCGCACCGGACCTCGCGCTCAGCGCCTGATCGCTCTGGTCCCTGTCACGCGACGGCGATAGTGTCGCGCCATGCAGCTTGCCCTTTCTGATGATCAGGCGATGGCCTTCGACAGCGTGAGCGCGATGCTGCGCAGCGCCGGGATTGATCTTGATGACGCGCTGCTGATGCCGCCGAAATCGTCGGCCACCTCGGTGATGGCAGTGACGGGCAAGGCGGGCTCGGGCAAGACGATGCTGCTGGCAGAGCTTTACAAAGCTCTCGAAGGCACCGGGGTCGAGGTCATCTCGGGCGACTTCGAATCCCGAAAGAAGCGCGATAGACGCACGCTGGCGATCCTCGCGCCAACGAACAAGGCCGCGTCGGTGCTGCGCTTTCGCGGTGTCCCGGCGACCACGATACACCGCATCCTGTATACTCCGGTTTACGATCCCGAATACGAGCGCATCGCCGAATGGCTGGCGGGCAATGATGAGCGTCCAGAGATCGAAGGGCTTACAGTTGAAGCGCTCGACCGAGCGCATGCATTCTATCAGACCAACAAATCGATCCCCGGCGCCTTGGCGGCGGCAGGGCTGCGGGGATCGGATTTCATTACCGGTTGGAAACGTCGCGAAGAGCCGTTGGACATCGGTTTTGTCGACGAATCCTCGATGCTGGACGACAAGCAGTTCGAAGACCTAAAGGAGATTTTCCCGACCCTGCTGCTTTTTGGTGATCCGGCACAGCTCGCGCCTGTAAACCAGTCCGGCACTATGGTTTTTGACCGATTGCCAAAGAAACGCGTGCTGCAACTGGGGCGCATCCACAGACAGGCTGCTGATAACCCTATCCTTGATCTTGCCCACGCGTTGGCCGACCCCGAGGTCGACTTTTATCGTTTTGAACGGCTGGTCGAAGACGCGGCGTCCAATGACGAACGCGTCGTCTGGGGCCAGCGGGTCGAGGTCGATCTGATGGCGCGCAGTCCCGTTCTGGTCTGGCGTAACGCCACTCGAATCCGTTTGATCAATGCGTTCCGGGCGGTTCACGACGCGCCCGAGGATCGCCTGTTGCCAGGTGAGCCGCTGATCTGCGACGGGCTGGAATTGCCACTGAAACACCGCAAAAAGCGGATCGATCTCGAGGCGCGCGGCCTGATAAAAGGCGCGCAGGTGGTGTTTTTGGGCGAAGGGCGCAAACCGGGGTTCTCACGGTTGCACGTGATGGGTGCGGAAGAGCCACAAGTGTCCGCGGCCTCCATCGTCAAAATCGAAAAACCCGAAGAAGAAGAGCCGTTTATCCCGTTTGCCGCCAACATGGGCGCTACGTTTCTTCATGGTGCGGCGGTCACGATTCACAAGGCACAAGGCAGCCAGTGGAATGATGTGCAGGTCTTTGCCCCGGATCTTTACGCAGCCGCGCGCATGGGGCGGTCAGAAGCGGGGCAACCGCTATGGAAACGCTTGGCTTATGTGGCAATCACGCGTGCGCAGGAACGGTTGATCTGGGTGGTGCGCAACCGGCTGGCCAAACCCTCGGGCCCGCTCCGGATCGATGATCTGCGCGCCAGCCCGGCGGCACCCTTGGCGCTCGCACCGACAGAGTTGGAGTAGGCGAAGGCCGCGCGCACATTCACCGCGCACCGAGCATCAATTGCGCAGCATCGAGAAAGCCGCTGACGCGCCCCAACCGGCAAAGATCGCAATTGCCAGGGACATTAGCCCGTACCAGAACGGCTGTTCGCGGCTGAGGTTGAACAACCACCGCTCCAGCCCCACCTTGCGCACATCGATTGCTGTCTCATAGCGCGAAATGACCTCGCCGTCGCGTGTCAGAAAGATGCGCGTGGCATAGTCGCCTTCGGTCAGCGCGGCGGGCAACGCAATACGCGCGCGAAACAGCGTCTGGTCGTCGACAACCACGTGATTTTCCATGATCTGATACAGCCCGTTCGCCTTGCGGATGCGGATCAGAGCTTCGCTGAAGTTTAGGGAATCCGTGATGCCGCTGGGCGCACCGACGGACCGAATTGCCCGTGGGATCGAGATTTGGTGGCGCAGGTCTTCTGTGTGGGTCAGCACCTCGCGCAGACCGCCGCTGGCAGCGACAGCGTAGAAACTGGGGGCAGCATCCACCTCGACCGCGTCGGTGTTCACCCAAATGCCGAACCGCCGATCCTTGCGCCGCACCATCACCGGCACGGACGGGCCTGAAACGGTCACCAGTACCTCCAGAGGCGGGCCCTCAGGTATCGGCGCTTCGCGTTTCACCGCACCGAAAATCAGGATTTCGGAACCGTCAAAGCTTGTGGTGATCGCAATCTCATCCTGACTCAGACCCAGCACCACCTCTTCGGCCATCGCGGGCCAACTCAGGACGAGCAAGCACAGCAACCAGCGCATCAATGTCCCCCCGCCGCGCCCAGCGAATAGAGTTCAGCAGGCTGGATCAGCAAATCAAGCGCCAGTTTACCACAGACCGCCAGCACCATCAGAGCAAGCAGGATGCGCAGTTGTTCGGCTTTCATCCGCACGCCGATGCGCGTGCCGATCTGCGCGCCGATCACACCCCCGATCAGCAGCAGAACCGCCAGCACCACATCAACCGTATAGTTGGTTGTGGCGTGCAGCATGGTGGTGAAACCGGTGACAAAGATGATCTGGAACAGCGATGTACCCACCACGACCTTGGTTGGCATGCCGAGGATGTAGATCATCGCAGGCACCATGATGAACCCGCCACCCACACCCATGATTGCGGCCAGAATACCCACCGCGATTCCAATCAGAACCGGCGGAATGACCGAGATATAAAGGCCGGAAACCCGGAATCTCATTTTGAACGGCAGTCTGTGGATGGCACCATGTTTGCGGCGCTGCGGCACGGCGGTGCCCGACCGCGTCTTTCGGATCGCATTCAGGCTTTCGACGAACATCAAGCTGCCGATCACACCGAGAAAAACGACGTAACACAGTCGCACCAGCAAATCGACTTGCCCCAGCGATTTCAGGTAGTTGAAGACCACGACACCGAGGGCTGCACCGATCAGACCGCCGATCAACAGCACGGTTCCCATGCGCAGGTCCACCGTCTTGCGCCGCAAATGTGCGAGCACACCGGAAAAGGATGATGCAACGATCTGGTTGGCTTCGGTGGCCACGGCCACGGCGGGGGGGATGCCAATAAAGAACAAAAGCGGCGTCATCAAGAAACCGCCGCCCACACCGAACATGCCCGAAAGAACGCCGACCAATCCGCCCAGTCCCAAAAGCAGGAACGCGTTAACCGACACCTCGGCGATGGGCAGGAAGACTTGCATGCGCTTCCCTATGCCGCGCTGTGGCGTGAAATCAAGGGGTCATGCTGCTTTGCAGCGAATTGGACTGGCATTGCCCCGCAGACTGGCGCTATCGCTCCTTGACGTAAGGCTCTCCGCCTGCGCGCGGCGGGATCGCTTTTCCGCCCACACCGGCGAGGATCACCACTACAAGGATGTAGGGCAGGGCGTCCATCAACTGCACCGGCACGGTGATCGCCCCTAGGTCAATGTTCTGATAGCGCAACGCGATGGCCTGCAAGAACCCGAACAGCAAACAGGTCCACAGCGCCGCCCAGGGCCGCCACTTGGCAAAGATCAGCGCAGCCAACGCAATAAAGCCGCGTCCGGCGGTCATGTCCTTGACGAACCCGGCCTGCAACGCCGTTGCCAGATACGCCCCTGCAATCCCGCACAGCACGCCACAGATGGCCACAGCGGCAAAACGCAGGCCGACCACTGAAACACCTGCGGTGTCCACAGCCGCCGGGTTTTCGCCCACGGCGCGCAGCCGCAGGCCAAAGCGGGTGCGGAAAAGAACGTACCATGTCGCAGGTACTGCGAGAAAGGCGATGTAGACGAGGATGGAATGGCCCGACACAAGTTCCTCGTAGGCCGGTCCGAACAGCGGGATCGCGCCAAGTCTTTCGGCAAAGGGCAGGGTGAAACCTTCGAACCGGGCGCCACCCGAAAGCTGCGGCGTGCGGCCACCCTGGCGGAACCAGTCTTGGGCCACGAGCACAGTAATGCCTGCGGCCAGAAAGTTGATCGCCACGCCCGAGATCAGTTGGTTGCCGCGGAATGTGATTGATGCCAGCCCGTGGATACCGGACAGGGTCAGCGAGGCGGCGATGCCCGCAAGCAGGCCCAGCCAGACCGATCCCGTGATCGCCGCCGTCGCAGCGGAAAACATCGCGGCGGCCAGCATCTTGCCTTCGAGACCGATGTCGAAGATGCCCGCGCGTTCGGAGAACAAACCTGCAAGGCAGGCCAGCAGTAAAGGTGTGGCCAGACGCACCGAGCTGTCGAGGATCTGGATCAGGGTGAGATAATCCATCGCTTACGCCTCCCGTGACCGGCGCATGGCCAGAAACATCTTTTCCAGCGGCATGCGCACCATGTTGTCGAGCGCCCCGGTGAACAGGATCACGAGCGCCTGGATCACGACGATCAGTTCCCGCGGGATCGACGTCCACAGCGCCAGTTCCGCGCCGCCCTGGTAGAGAAAGCCAAAGAGGATCGCAGCCAGGAACACGCCCAAAGGATGGCTGCGCCCCATGAGCGCCACCGCGATCCCGATAAAGCCGGCGCCCTCAACCGCGTTCAGCACCAGGCGCTCCGCCTCGCCCATGACATTGTTGATGGCCATCAGACCGGCAAGGCCGCCCGAGATCAGCATGGCAATCATGGTGATGCGCACCGCCCCGATCCCGGCATAGCGCGCCGCGCGGCCCGACTTGCCAAAGGACCGGATTTCGAGGCCGAGCGGCGTGCGCCAGATCAGGATCCAGACGAGAAAACAGGCCAGTACGGCGATGACAAGCGACACATTCGCCGGGGCGGCTTTGGAAAACGAGATGCCCAGCGGCGCGAGAATTTCGTGCAGTGACGGCAGGTGCACGGTTTCCGGGAACCGTGCTGTTGCCGGGTCCATGGCGCCCGCCGGGCGCAGCACGTTCACGAGCATGTAGTTCAGCACAGCGGCGGCAATGAAGTTGAACATGATCGTGGTGATCACGATGTGGCTTCCGCGGCTGGCTTGCAGATACGCCGGAATTGCCGCCCACGCCGCCCCGAAAAGCGCCGCACCCCCCGCCGCGGCGATCAGCGCGAGGCTCCAATGCGGCCACGGGATCAGCAGGCAGATCAACGCCACCCCAAGGCCGCCCAACATGGCCTGGCCTTCGCCACCGATGTTGAACAGGCCCGCATGAAATGCGACCGCCACGGCAAGGCCGGTGAACATGAAATTGGTGGCATAGTAGAGCGTATAGCCCCAGCCATAGGTCGACCCGAGCGCGCCGGTCACCATCAGCTGCACCGCCGCCACCGGGTCTTCGCCGATGGCGATGATCACCAGAGCAGACAGGATCGCGGCAAGGATCAGCGAGATCAGCGGCACGAGGATCACCTCGGCCCATTTTGGCATCACGTCCATGAGTGGCCCCTGCTATCAGATAGGGTGCTGCGCACACGCCATTTGTTTTGGGGGGCCTTGCCCCCGTCCCGTTGGGACTCCCCCAGGATTTTTTTGAAACAGAGAAGGGTCATCCGTTCATCCCGGCCATCAGAAGGCCCAGTTCCTTTTCATCCGTGGCCGCGGCCTCGCGTTCGCCCATGATCTGGCCATCGAACATCACGGCAACACGGTCGGCGAGGCCGAGGATTTCTTCAAGCTCGACCGACACCAGCAGCACCGCCTTGCCCTGGTCGCGCAGGGCGACGATCTGCTGGTGGATGAATTCGATTGCGCCGATGTCGACGCCGCGGGTGGGCTGGCCCACCAGCAACAGATCGGGGTTACGCTCGATCTCGCGGGCCAGCACGATCTTTTGCTGGTTGCCGCCCGAGAAGTTCTTGGCCGCAAGATGCGGGTGCGGTGGGCGCACGTCGAACCGGTCCATCTTGGCCTGCGTGTCGGCCTTGATCGCGGCGTTGTTGCTGAGCAGGCCCGAGGTGTAGGCCCCGTCGTGGTGATAGCCAAAGGCGGTGTTTTCCCACGCCGCGAAATCCATGATCAGGCCTTCGCGCTGGCGATCCTCGGGTACATGCGCGATGCCCATGGCCCGGCGGGCACGGCCGTCGGCACCTGCGCCGTTCAGATCGACCGGAGTCCCATTCAGCGTGATGGTGCCGGTGCCCGTGGCATAGCCGCCCAGCACCTCGAGCAGCTCGGATTGTCCGTTGCCCGCAACACCTGCGATGCCGAGGATTTCGCCCGCGCGCACGTGCAGGTCGATGCCCTTGAGGCGTTCCACGCCCTGTTCATCGGTCACGCGCAGGTTCTTGATGTCCAGCACCACGTCGCCGGGCGTCGCCGGCGCCTTGTCGACCCGCAGGAGCACCTTGCGCCCCACCATCAACTCGGCCAGCTCCTCGGGGCTAGTCTCGCCGGTGTTGACCGTTGCGGTCATCTCGCCACGACGCATCACGCTGACGGTGTCGGTGATCTCCATGATCTCGCGCAGTTTGTGCGTGATCAGGATGATGGTTTTGCCTTCGTCCTTGAGCCGGCCCAGAATGCGAAACAGCTGATCCGCCTCGGCCGGGGTCAGCACGCCGGTGGGTTCATCAAGGATCAGGATGTCGGCGCGGCGGTAGAGCGCCTTGAGGATTTCGACGCGCTGTTGCATGCCCACGCCGATCTCTTCGATCAGGGCGTCGGGGTCGACGCGCAGGTCGTATTCCTGTTCCAGTTCGATCAGGGATTTGCGCGCCTTGGACAGCGACGGGCGTAGAAGGCCACCATCTTCGGCACCGAGGATGATGTTTTCCAACACGGTGAAATTTTCAACCAGCTTGAAATGCTGGAAAACCATGCCGATGCCCGCGGCAATCGCGGCCTGGCTGTCGGGGATGTCGGTACGCTGGCCCTTGATGAAAATCTCGCCTTTGTCGGCTTTATAGAAGCCGTAGAGGATCGACATCAGCGTGGACTTGCCCGCGCCGTTTTCCCCAATGATGCCGTGGATCGTTCCAGGCATCACGCGGATCGAGATATCCTTGTTGGCCTGCACGGGGCCAAAGGCCTTGGAGATGCCCTTGAGCTCGATGGCTGGATGCGTTGTTTCGGCGGTCATGCGCCCCCCCACAGGCTGCCCGATGCTGTTGGCCGCGCCATATCGCAGCCATGCCCCGGAGGAAAGCATGCAGCGGCCGGTTTGGCGGCGTCGTCACGTCGGGTCATCCTGTCCCCCAGATCAAACCCTGATGGCACAAGGGCCACGCCGATGTGGCGCGGCCCTTGCATGTGTCGCAAAGCGTCAGATCAGAAGCTGAGCGCGGGGCAGCTGTCGTTGGACATGTAGTCGTGCACAGCAAGGCTGCCGCTTGCAATCGCAGCCGAAGCTTCGTCCACGGCGGACTTCATTTCATCCGACACGAGTGCTGCGTTGTTTTCATCCAGAGCGTAACCCACGCCGCCATTGGCGAGACCCATGACATTAAAGCCGGTTTCCATGTCCGCACCATCTGTGAAGGCGTCGAACACAGCGTTGTCCACGCGTTTCATCATCGAGGTCAGAACCTTGCCCGGGTGCAGGTAGTTCTGATTGCTGTCCACGCCGATCGACAAGATGCCTTCGTCAGCGGCGGTTTGCAGAACGCCCACGCCGGTGCCACCAGCAGCAGCATAGACCACGTCAGCGCCCTGGCTGATCTGCGCCTTGGTCAGTTCCGAGCCCTTCACCGGGTCATTCCACGCGGCTGGTGTGGTGCCGGTCATGTTGGCGATGACGTTTGCATCAGGGTTCACTGCCTTCACGCCCTGGGCATAGCCGCAGGCAAATTTGCGGATCAGCGGGATGTCCATGCCGCCGATAAAGCCCACGGTGCCCGAGGACGACGCTTTGGCGGCCATCATGCCCACCAGGTAGGAGCCTTCGTGTTCGTTAAAGACAACCGACCGCACGTTGGGCTGGTCCACGACCATGTCGATGATGGTGAACTTGGTGTCCGGGTAATCCGCTGCGACCTGGCTCAGCGCGTCGGCAAAGGCAAAGCCCGCCATCACGATGGGGTTGGCACCGGCCTCGGCAAAGCGGCGCAGGGCCTGCTCGCGCTGGGCTTCGGATTGCAGTTCGATCTCGCGGAACGTGTTGCCGGTCTCATCGGCCCAGCGCTGCGCGCCATTGAACGCCGCCTCGTTGAACGATTTGTCGAACTTGCCGCCCAGATCGAAGATCAGCGCAGGTTCGGCCAGTGCGGCGCCCGCGCTCAACGCGAGGGCTGCGGTCGCACCGAGGATTTTGTGCATGAATGTCATGTTGGTCGTCTCTCCCATTGTCATGGTTGGGGCCGTGGCGGCTGCAATACCGTATCAAGGCCCGGGGATCGCAGTGATCGCTGATAATAAGGCCGCAGGCCCGTGGGGGCGTCAACCGCTTTTTGCCGAATTGACGTTGTGACACCGTGGATTGCACTGTCCTTGCTCATCCGGTGGGGGTGGCGTTGTCAGGCGGCAAATCGCAGCGCAGGATCAGTGCGTCGACGCGGCCTGAGCCGCGCGCATAGTAATTTTTGCGTGTTGCGATGCACGCGAAACCGCATTTTGCATAAAGCGCGCGCGCCGGTGCATTGTCGACTGCGACTTCCAAAAAGGCTTGGTGCGCGACGCGCGCGGCAGCGTCCTGCCAGATGTGCATCAATCGTGTCCCACGGCCCTGTCTTTGCGCCGCCGGGTCCACGGCAATTGTCAAAAGCTCGGCTTCGTTGGCGATCGCACGCCACAGTGCAAACCCGTCCTGAAGAGCCGTCAGGTGCGTGTGCGGGGTTGCAAGAAGGCCGCGGAAACTTGTGGCTGTCCAAGCGCGCTCGATGCGCATCGCTCTGGCATGAAGTGCTGCAAGGCTTTCGGGGCTCATGGCAGGATGCGTGGCGGGGCATCGCGCGCCGGGGCAGCGTCTGCCGGTTTGATGTAAAGCGGCGCAGGAGGCGCGATGCTGCCAAGCGGTCGTGCTGCACCGACCCGAGCAATGGCGCGGGCCAGGTCCACCGGCGCACACGCGGTCGCGGGGGGGGCGTCTGTCAGTATCGGGGTTCCATCCTGCAGCGCATATACCTGATCTTTGGGTCCGTTGATCCGTGCCGGCAGGCCCAGGAAACTGCGCGCTTCAAAGCCGGAAACACCAATGGCAGGACAGGATAAACCAAGGGCCAGGCCGCGTGCTGTGGCCACGCCGATGCGGATACCTGTGAAGTTGCCCGGGCCAATGCCAACAGCGAGGACACTCAGATCCTGCCATGCCACGCTTGCTTGAATGAGCACGTCTTCGAGCATGGGCACCAACCGCTCGGCCTGCCCACGCACCATGTCTTCGGCGTTTGCCGAGATCACCTGATCCCTCTGGACAAGCGCTGCTGCACAATGAGCGCCGGACGTGTCGAAACCAAGAACAAGCGGACCGATTGTCATCAGGACGCTCCGTTCAGACTGCTGCGGGCAGATCCAGCGTGCCGCGGCAGATCATCGACGATGTGCAACCATGGCGGCGCAGAACCGGCGTGGCAATGCAAGGCGGGCGGCAATGTGTTGATCTGGTCGAGAATGCCCAAAGGGACGTAAACCTGCGTCGGCAAATAGTCGAACCGCGCCGCCAATGGCGACCGGCAAGTCGGGCAAGACCACCGTTCCACGCCTGTTGCAGAGCGCAAAGGTTCACCCAAAGGCGGCGTTGCCCGCAGGGCGCTGCGATCGAAAGCGGCAAATGCTGCAACCGGGCCTCCGGTCCAGCGTCGACAGTCGTTGCAATGACAATACGCAACAGTTTGCGGCGGCGCGACAAAGCTGAGCTGCGCTGCCCCGCAATAGCACCGCCCTGACAGGCCCGGTTCAGACGGCGACAGGGCGGACCTCGGTGACTTCGGGGATGTAGTGCCGCAGCAGGTTCTCGATCCCCATCTTGAGCGTCAGGGTCGAGGACGGGCAACCGGCGCAGGCGCCCTGCATGTGCAAATAGACCACGCCGCGATCAAATCCGTGGAAGGTGATGTCGCCGCCGTCCTGTGCCACGGCAGGTCGAACGCGGCTGTCGAGCAGTTCCTTGATCTGACCTACGACAACGGCATCTTCGCCGTCATGCTCAGCGTGGCCGGAAACGGGTGTTTCGCCTTCGGCCATCACCGGCGCGCCGGATTGAAAATGCTCCATGATCGCGCCAAGCAATGCCGGTTTGATATGGTCCCATTCGATGGCGTCGGCCTTGGTCACGGTGACGAAATCGGTGCCAAAGAAAATACCGGTGACCCCGTCCACCGTGAACAGACGCTCGGCAAGTGGCGATACCGTGGCTGTGTCGGCGGTTGGGAAATCCGCGGTTCCTGCTTCCAGGACAGTGACACCGGGCAGAAATTTCAACGTTGCGGGATTCGGGGTGGATTCGGTTTGGATGAACATCGGCGCTCTCCTAGCAGCTATGCTCGATATGCGCGCGGCGGCGTTGCCTGTCAAGGTTTGGAACAATTCTAAAGTAATGCGCATCGGTCCATGCGGACCACTTCCCGAATGCGTGTCCTGGTTCAGGTGATTGCCTCAAGCTTTTCCTTGCTGAGATCCCCTGGCACGACCGTGATCGGGATGGGCAGCGTGCCGGCATTCCGGCTGAGTTGCGTGACAAGCGGGCCTGGTCCCTTTTTGCCAGTGCCCGCGCCCAGGACCAGCACCCCAATGTCCGGGTCTTCGTTCACTTGCGCGATAATTTCGTCGACTGCCTGCCCTTCGCGGATGATCAGCATCGGGTCGATGCCCTGCTTGTCCCGCATCCATTTCGCAAAAACCTCGAAATGCGCCTCGATGCGTTCGCGCGCTTCTTCGCGCATCACGTTGCCGACACCGATCCAGTGATTGAAGTCTTCGGGCGGGATGATGGACAAAACCGCCACGCCGCCGCCGGTCTTGGCGGCACGCATCGCTGCGAATCGCATGGCATTCAGGCATTCGCGACTGTCATCGAGGACCACCAGGAACTTGCGCATGTTGTCCTCCGTTTCGGTATTGGCAATCCATGACGTGGCACGGGACCGGTGCCAATTGCAAGAACCGCGCGTGCAAATCGGGCCGTTGCAATTGCGGCAGGTCGGCCCTTCGGGGAGGATTTTCTAAAACAGAGAAAAGGACCCTTTCATGCGGTCGCCGCCCAGTCCCAATAAAGGTCTCGTGCACGGCGCGCGACGGGCCCCATCTGGTACGACGTGTCTTCGAACGCGGTGACCGGTGTGACTTTCATCATGTTGCCGGACAGAAAAACCTCGTCTGCCGCGGCGACATCGTCGAAAGTGAGAACTGTTTCGATCACCTCGAGGCCATCGGCGCGCAGGTTTGCCATGTGGCGGGCGCGGGTAATCCCGGCGAGGAAAGTCCCATTGGGAATGGGCGTCATCACGGCGCCATCCTTGACGATAAAGACATTGGCGGTCGCACTTTCGGCAACATTTCCCATGGCATCGGCCACCAGCGCATTTTGGAAACCGCGCGCGCGTGCCTCGACCAGCATGCGCGCGTTGTTGGGATAAAGGCAGCCAGCCTTGGCATTGACCACGTTGTCCTCGAGCACGGGTCGACGGAAACGCGTGCGGGCCAGCGATGTTGAAGCGCCGGGAGCGGCCATCGGGATCGCTTCGAGGCAAACGGCAAAGCCCGTTTCATCGGGTTGTGGCACGATCCCGGTGACATCGCCATGAATGCCCCAGTACATCGGCCGGATGTAGACCGGCGTCTCTGGGGCATAAGCCCTGAGCCCGTCGCGGATGATGCCGACCATGTCTTCGGTCGACACGGTGGGCACCAGCATCAAAGCCTCGGCTGAACGATTGACCCGGGCACAGTGCAAGGCAAGGTCCGGCGCGCGACCGTCGAAATAGCGGGCGCCGTCGAATACCGTGGTGCCAAGCCAGCTGCCATGATCCGCGGCACGCATCACCGGCACGTCGCCGTCATGCCAGTCGCCTTCAAAATAGGTCCGTATATTGGTGCCGACAGCCATGTCCGTCCTTTCGCTTCCGATCTAAGAGCGTAACAAAGTTAGGTCATAAATCCAGACCTTCTTGCCATCAATGGTTGTCCTCGAACGCTCTGAACCTGTCGGCATAGTCCGGATGCCAGCGTGACAGGGCGGGGCGATCTTCGGTGATGTCGCCTGCGGCCCAGATAACGCGGCGGGCATCACGCGCGCGGTCGACGTCGCCATCCGGGCACAGAATGTAGAAACTGCCCGCGCTCAGGCGTTCGAGCATGTAGTCAACGGTGTCTTCGGGCGTGGCCGCCGCTGCGGGCCTTTCCGGCATCAAACGCTGGACCATCCCGGTGTAGGTAAAGCCTGGCACAAACAGATGGGCTGATATCGGCGCATGTTCCGCGCGCAATTCATGGGCCAATTGCTCGGTCAGGATCTTCACTGCGGATTTGGAAACGTTGTAGGCCGGGTTGCCCGGTGGCGTGGTGATCCCCTGCTTTGATCCCGTGTTGATGACGACCGCAGGCCGGTTGGCCCGGATCATCCGCGGGACAAAGGCCATGTGGCCGCGCAATATGCCGTGAAAGTTGACGTTGAGAATGTGCATCCAACTGTCCGCGCCGGACCAGGACGAGTTGGCCCCGGCGCCGATGCCTGCGTTGTTCATCAGGACGGCCACTTCGCCCGTGTCAAATGCCCTGTGCGCCAGTGCCTCGACGTCTTCGTCGGAACCGACATCGGTTGGGTGGGCGACGACAGGAACGTCGTTCTTCGCAGTGGCCGAAACCTCCCGGGCGGCTGAATCGAGGGCATCTCCGGGCAAATCGGCCAGAACAACGCCAAGGCCCGCTTGGGCAAAACGTATCGCGGCAGCGCGACCGACACCGCTGGCGGCGCCGGTGACAACGGCGATACCGCCACGGGCAAGGGCTTCGCTATACATGGGGGCGCTCCTTTCTGGGGATGATCGACATCAGACGCGGTGCCGCGCAGGGCAAGGGATGTGACAAATCCAACCGCGCCATCCGACCAACGCAAGCACCCTTGAGATGATCAATCCGCGAACACCAAAAGGCAACCCAAGTCGCAGACCGCCACGCTTCTTTTGGCCAAAAATACCTCGGGGGGCCCGAAGGGCGGGGGCAGCGCCCCCTCCACACTTGCCGCTAATCGCCTGCTTTCAACTGGTAGACCCCCTCGGGTAAATCCAGCGCCGCCGCCAGGTCGCGCACCTGTTCCGGCGACAGGGTCACGCGCACGACCTCGTCACGGCGGGCATCGTACTGCTCGACGGTGATGCACTCGGCAAAGCTGTTGACGATCACGTCCTCTTGCAGCGGCGCGCTGCCTTCATCGACAAGCGTGATGACCGTGCTGTCAAACTCGTGCTCGATACTGAACATGGCGCGCCTCTATTGCAGATCGCCAAAGGCGCGCGCCAGACGCTCGACCGCTTCCTCGATGCGGGCGCGGGGGGTGGCGATGTTGAACCGCAGCCAGCTGTCGCCGCCTTTACCGAACGTTGGGCCGTGATTGACCGCGATGCAGGCGTCCTGTTCGACGCGGCGGGTAAACTCTTCGCGCGTCATCCCTGTGCCGCCAAAATCGACCCATGACAGGTAAGTTGCCTCCAGCGCCATGGATTGCAGACCGGGGATGGCATTCACCGCTTCATCAAACAGCCGCCGGTTGCCGTCCAGATACATCACCAGATCGTCCACCCATACCGCACCTTCCGGGCTATAGGCAGCGGTGGCCATGAACAGGCCGAACGAATTTGGCGACAGTCCCAATCCCAGCATCCGCGCCGCAAAGCGTGCGCGCAGGTCCGGGTCCGCGATGATCACGTTGCCGGAATGGCTGCCTGCGATGTTGAACGTCTTGGTGGTGGCCGTCATCATGATCAGCCGGTCCTCGATCCCCTCGATATGGGTCATCGGGATGTGCGTGTGGCCGGGCATGACCAGATCGTGGTGGATCTCGTCCGATACGATGATCAGGTCGTGCCGCTTGGCAAAAGCGGCGACGGCGGCCAACTCACCCCGGCTCCAGACGCGGCCGCAGGGATTATGGGGCGAACACAGGATCAGCATCTTTTCGCTGCCGTCCATTTGCGCGTCATAGGCGTCGAAATCCATCTCGTAGCGGCCGTTGCGCTGCACCATCTCGCATTCCACCACGCGGCGGTTGTTGCCGCGGATGACCTTGGCAAAGGCGTGGTAGACCGGGGTGAACAGCACGACACCGTCGCCGGGTTGGGTGAACGTCTCCACGCACATGGCGGTGCCGTTGACCAGCCCGTGGGTGGTAAAGATGTGATCGCCGTCCACCTGCCAGCCATGCCGCTCGGCCATCCACCACTGGATCGCCTCTTTGTAAGCACTGTCATCACCAAAATATCCGATGATCCCGTGATCGACCTGTGCCTGTACCGCATCCAGCACCACGTGCGGCGGGCGAAAGTCCATGTCGGCCACCCACATCGCCAGCCCCTTGTGCGCAGGCACACCGTAAAGGCTTTCCATCATGTCCCATTTCACACAATGGCTGCCGCGGCGGTCGATGATGTCGTCAAAGCTCATTTCGTGTCTCCTGCTGGCGGTTGCGGGGCAAGCTAACCGTCCCGCCGGTGGGCGCAAGTGCGCATTGCAGGGCGAGAGGCTTTCGCCTACATCGGGCGCATGAAACGTCCAATCCTGTTGCATCCCGATCCGCGCCTGAAAAAGGTATCGGCCCCTGTGGCGGACCTCAGCGATGAGCTGCGCGCGCTGGCCGATGACATGCTCGAGACGATGTATCACGCGCCGGGCATCGGTCTGGCCGCCCCTCAGGTTGGTGTGCTGAACCGTCTGATTGTGCTGGATTGCGTCAAGGAAGAGGGAGCGCCGCCGCGACCCATCGCGATGTTTAACCCGGAGATCATCGCGGCCTCGGACGAAACCAATGTCTACGAGGAAGGCTGCCTGTCGATCCCCGAGCAATTCGCCGATGTGACCCGTCCCGCGATGGTGACGGTGCGCTGGATCGACCGCGACGGCAACGAACAGACCGAAGAGATGGACGGCCTCTGGGCCACTTGCGTGCAGCACGAGATTGACCACCTCGACGGCAAGCTGTTCATCGACTACCTCGGCCCGATGAAACGGCAGCTGATCACCCGCAAGGCCGTGAAGATGAAGAAAGAACGCGCCCGGGAGAGCGCAGGCGAGAAAGCCTGACATGCCCGTGCGCCCGATCCTGCAATGGCCGGACCGCCGGCTGCGCACCGCAGCCGCGCCGGTCAATGAGATCACCGATGACATCCGAGCGATCTGGGACGACATGGTCGCCACCATGGACGCGATGCCGGGACAGGGCGTGGGCCTTGCCGCCAACCAGATCGGCGTGTTGCAGGCGCTTGCCGTGGTCGACATCACGCCCGATCGCTCGCGGCGTATCCTGCTCGCCAACCCGTCCGTGATCGATCAGGCCGATGAGCTGCAAAGCGGCGAAGAGGCATCGCCGTGCCTGCCGGGCGTGTCAGCCAAGATCACGCGCCCCGCCAGTGTCACAATCCGCTATCTCAACGATCAGGGCATGGTCGACCGCCGCGACTTTCAGGGTCTCGAGGCGCGGTCCGTCCTGCACCAGATCGACCATCTCGCGGGCCGGATGTATTTCGACAACCTCAGCAAGGTCAAACGCGACATGCTCTTGCGCAAGGCCAAGAAGCGGTAGACGCGATGCGACTGATTTTCATGGGCACGCCCGACTTCTCTGTCCCGGCGCTGCACGCGTTGCACGCAGCGGGCCACGAGATCGCCTGCGTCTACACCCAACCCCCACGCCCTGCCGGTCGCGGCAAGAAAGACCGACGCAGCCCCGTGCACGAGGCCGCCGCGGCGTTGGAACTGCCCGTCCGACATCCGGTGTCGCTCAAATCACCCGAGGCGCAGGCAGAGTTCGCCGCAATCAGCGCTGATATAGCGGTGGTCGTGGCCTACGGTCTGATCTTGCCGCAACCCATCCTCGACGCACCGACGCATGGCTGTGTCAACATTCACGCCAGCCTTCTGCCGCGCTGGCGCGGCGCCGCACCGATTCACCGCGCGATCATGGCGGGCGATACCGAAACGGGTGTATGCATCATGCAGATGGAGGCTGGGCTCGATACCGGCCCCGTGCTCTTGCGCGAGGCGACACCCATCGGGGCCGTAGACACCACCGCCGATCTGCACGACCGGCTGGCCGAGATGGGCGGGCGGCTGATCTGTGCGACGCTCTCCGATCTGCCCGCACTCACCCCGCAGCCGCAACCGGACGCTGGCGTCACCTATGCCAGCAAGATCGACAAGGCCGAGGCCGCGCTTGACTGGTCGCAACCAGCAGAGGTTGTCGACCGCCAGATCCGTGGCCTGTCGCCGTTTCCGGGCGCGTGGTTCGAACACGCAGGTGTGCGGATTAAGGTTCTGAGCTCAAGGCTGGTGGAGGGCGCCGGGGCACCTGGTGCGATCCTCGACGACCAACTGACCGTTGCCTGCGGAAGCGGTGCGGTTATGCTCACGCGCCTGCAAAAGGCTGGCAAAGGCGCGCAGGACGCGGCAGAGTTCCTGCGCGGCACGCCCCTGCCGCCGGGCAGTATCATCGGAGGCTAACCCATGTTCCCATCGCTGATCGGCACGGTCGTGCTTGCCGGTATCATCGGCTACATCTCGGAAAAGTCGGGCTACACTCGCAACGGCATCCTGCAGTCGATCATCATCTGCGTGGGCGGGGCGTTTCTGTTCTATTTCGTCGCACTCATGTTCCGGATCGGGTTTGGCAGCCCGGGGCTCAATGCCATTGCGGCCTCGATCGGGGCGCTTGTGATTGTACCGACCCATTGGCGCAGGCGAAAATAGCGACCCGGCGGCCGGGCTGAAATCGGCCCTCCGGGGGGGGATTTTTTGAAACAGAGAAGGAGGACCGTGAGGTCGTTTTCCTGTCATGCGTCGTATCTGCTCAGCCGTTGAGGGTTCCGCGGACCCAGTCAACCGCGCGCGCATAGCGGGCATCGCATGCCGTGCCGGGTGCGTCGGTCAGATCCAGCCAGAAGAAGTGGAAGACATGGCCCCCGTCATCGGCGCAAAAGTGCTGCCATTGCGCCCGCACGGGTGGTTTGATCCGGCACAGTGCAAAGTGCCACTGCTCGCCCGGTACGATATCTTCTGACACGCCCAGCAGGATTGCCGAACGCGTCTCGAGCCCGGACTCTTCGAACAGCTCGCGCGCGGCGCCTTGTTCCGCACGCTCACCCTCGCGCAAACCGCCCTTGACCAATTGCAGACCCGCTTGCGGATGTTGGAATGCGGCAATCCGCGCCGGTGCGCCATCTGGATGCAGCACCACGGGGCAAGCGACCTGCCTCATTTGCCCTTGAACGGCGCCATGCCCGCACGTGCCAATTCATCCGCGCGTTCGTTTTCGGCATGGCCTGCATGGCCCTTGACCCATTTCCAGGTCACACTGTGGCGTGCCTGTGCAGCATCAAGGCGTTGCCATAGATCGGCGTTGGCGACGGGCTTTTTCGCGGCATTCTTCCAGCCGTTGCGCTTCCAGCCGTGGATCCACGAGGTGATCCCGTTTTTGACATAGTTGCTGTCGGTGACGATGGTCAGTTCCGAGGGTCTGGCGAGGGTTTCGAGCGCCATGATCGCGGCCATCAGTTCCATCTGATTGTTGGTCGTTTGCGCAGCACCGCCGCTGAGTTCGCGCTGTTTCACAACCTCGTCGCCGCGCATCGCCTGCAGCAGCACACCCCATCCACCCGGTCCGGGATTGCCCGAGCAGGCACCGTCCGTATAGGCAAAGAGATCAGACATCAGCCGCCTTGCGCGCGAGGATCACGATAAAAGGCGCCACTTCGCCCGACAGTCCGGCCTCTTCGCCGGTGCGGGCGAATTCAATGGCAAAACCGCTACGAGCAAAAAGATCGCGCAGCGGCGTTTCCTCCATGTAGGAATACATGCGGCCGATGCTATCACGAACCTCGCCGGTGCCGAGTTTCGTGCCGAAATGAAACAGGCCCGCGGGCACCAGAGCATCGTGCACCGCGGCGAACTGCGTCTCCCACCGGGCCAGCGGTGTGTGCAACATCGAGAAGTTGGCCCAAATGCCGTCATAGGCTGCCCGCGCTGTGAGATCGTCATAGCCCGCCGCGCGCGTGGTGACCCCGGGGCGGGCAGCGGCAAGTGCGCGCATTTCTGCCACTGGATCCCATGCTTCGGCCGCGTGACCGGCGGCGGCCATGAAGCCTGCCGCCATGCCCGGCCCGCACCCAATGTCGAGGACCCGCGCGCCAGCAGGCAGCGCATCAATGAAACGTTGCAAATCAGCGTCGGGAGCATCGCTGCCAACAAGCGCTTGGTACTCCTCGGCCTTGGCGGCATAGACGTCGAGTGTTTTGCGGTCGCTCATGTCAGATCACCGTCAGCCCGAGGCAGATCACAACGATCCCGGTCAAAAGGACCCGCAAGGGCATCCACCAATGTGGGGTCAGGCCCCAACGAAAAAACGCGTAATCCAGCATCAAAAGCCCCGCAAAGCCAAAGATCAGATTGGTCGCGGCACTGACCGGGCCACCGCCAGTCATGAAAAACGCCCAGAGTGCAGGCAGCACCGACAGGCCGTAGCCCGTGGCAGCCCGGGTCCCATCCGCGCGGGCGGCAAAGCCCCAGAGCACGCCAGACATGAAGCTGAGGATGACGGAGCCGTAAAACAGTTGAACGTAGGGGCCCACGAAACGTGGACCGAAAAATTGCGCACCAAAATTGGCCAACGCGGGGCTATAGACCGTGGCCGCGCCCCACAGAAACGGCAACAGACCGGCAAGTCCCAGCAAAAGGGGCGCGCGGGGGATGGATGTCATAACTCGGCCACCAGTTTGGCAATGCGTTTTGCCCGGGTGTCGGCTCTTTTGGCGCTGTTTACAAGATGCAAAAGCCCGCGTTTGCGGCCCGGGGTCAGGGCGTCCCATGCCCCTGTTTTTTCCGCGGCGCGCAGGGCGATGACCACGTCGTCGGGCGTGTCGATCACGGCCGGATCCGCGGGCCGGATCCGCGCGTCGAAAACGTCACCCGGCGCGATGCCGCTGTCCTTGAGAAAGCTCTTGCCAGTGTAGACAAAGACGCCGTCAATCACGGGCGCCTTGGTCAACGCGAGGTTGACGGGGTAGTCGGCAAATTCGCCCTCGATCCGCTTTGTGCCCGCGGGCAAGGCGGCGATTATGTCGTCCGGGATCCGCAAGATGGTAAAGGTCTGATCCCCCCACAGCATGGGGATGATCTGGCCTTCGAATTCATGCCAGTCGTCGCTCAAGCGCGCTCCAGCGCGAGGCGGGCGGCGAGGGCTGCGAAAATGCCAGCGAAACTGCGCGACAGCCAGCGCATCGCGCGTTCCGATCCAAGGATCAACCGCCGGGCCTGCGCTGCGAAACAGCCGTATATGACGAAGACAACGAATGTCATGACCATGAAGATCAGGCCCATCGCAACCATTTCCGCTGTCGCGGTGGCGGGGTTGCCTGACAGAAACGGCGGCAACAGGGCGAGGAAGAAAATCGACAGCTTGGGGTTCAGTATGTTGATCAGCGCGCCGCGCCGCGCAATGCGCCAACCGGCCTCACGCGTGGTTTCGGCGCTGACCTGCAGTGGTCCCCCTTCGCGCAGGCTGCCCCACGCAAGGTACAGAAGGTAAGCCACGCCAGCGAACTTCACGACGTTGAACAAAACCGCCGAGGTGTGCAGGATCGCCGCCAAACCAAGCGCCGCTGCCAGCAGGTGCGGGACAATTCCGAACGTGCACCCGAGTGCCGCCCACATCGCCGCCTGCCACCCACGACCCAGACCAAGGGCGAGCGTGTAAATCACACCTGTGCCAGGTGCGAGAACGACCACAAGCGCGGTCAGCAGGAATTGCAGGGAGATCATGGGCTGGTCCAACTCGGATTTTGTACAAAACAAGGTGAGCTTTGCACAAAACCTCTGGTTGGACCAGTGCCCGGTCAGCTATTGACGGCGGAACGCATTTCGCGTTCGGGCGCGTTTTCGCGCGGCGGACGTCCGATCACGTCCTTTAGTTCATCGAGCTCGATAAAGTTGTCCGCTTGACGACGAAGATCGTCCGAGATCATCGGCGGCTGGCTGCGGATGGTCGAGACGACCGAGACACGGACGCCCTGACGCTGCAGGCTTTCGACCAGCGGGCGGAAGTCGCCATCGCCTGAAAACAGCACGATATGATCGATCCGCGGCGCCAACTCCATCGCATCAACGGCCAGTTCGATATCCATGTTGCCCTTGACCTTACGCCGACCCATGCTGTCGGTGTATTCCTTGGCGGGCTTGGTCACCATGGTAAAGCCGTTGTAGTTCAGCCAATCGACCAACGGCCGGATCGGCGAATATTCGTCATTCTCGAGCAGCGCAGTGTAGTAGAAAGCCCGCAGCAGCTTGCCCCGCCGCATGAACTCCTGCCGCAGCAGTTTGTAGTCGATATCGAACCCAAGCGCTTTGGCTGCTGCATAAAGGTTCGAACCGTCGATGAAGAGCGCAAGACGCTCATCCTTGTAAAACATCTAAAATGTCCTTCCGAAAAATCGGTGGGTGACCCAACTTGTCCGTTAGTGAGCAGCAACGCTCTTTTGTTGGGCGACTTCGCCCGGAAAATATTTACTTTCTATCATGCCGCAAGGAGAAAGAGTGGGGGAAAATGCTTAATGGTGTATCAATTCCGGTCAAATCTGCTGGTTGCCCTTGGGTCAAATTGCTCTAACGGCAGCAATTCGCCAACCGATGCTATAAAAACCGCGGCCGCAAAGATCGCCGAAGCGGGTGGGGTGATTCGGGCCAAGAGCACAATCTACAATAGTCCCGCCTTTCCACAGGGCGCAGGGCCCGACTATGCAAACGCCGTGATCGAGGTCGAGGCAAGTTGGCCGGCGCGCGCAACCATCACCACCCTGCACGCGATCGAGGCCGAGATGGGTCGACGTCGGCAAAAAAGATGGGAGTCACGCCATATCGACCTCGACCTGATTGCGATCGGCGATGAAATCCGCCCTGACCTGTCGACCGTGCGCAAATGGATGACCCTCGACCCCGTGCTGCAACAGCAAAGTGCACCCGGCGATCTGATCCTGCCCCACCCGCGTCTGCACGAACGCGCCTTCGTTCTCGTGCCATTGGCCGAGATTGCGCCCGACTGGGTCCATCCTGTTTTGCGCAAGAGCGCCGCACAGTTGCGCGACGCGCTCCCGGCGCAAACCCTCAGCGGTGTGGTGCCGATGGAAAACGCGTGGGGTGACAGCGGCTAGGGCAGTACTCTTTCCTTGCTATTCGGGTGAATCGCGCCTAAATGCAGGCTCTCAGCCCGTTTATGCTGCCTCAAGGAGTGTCCCATGGCCCGTGTGACCGTCGAAGATTGTGTTGACAAGGTTCCCAACCGGTTCGAACTGGTAATGCTGGCCGCGCATCGTGCGCGTGAAGTGTCTGCGGGCGCACCGATCACCGTGGACCGCGACAACGACAAGAACCCTGTCGTGTCGCTGCGCGAGATTGCCGAGGAAACCCAAAGCTCAGAAGAACTGCGCGAGCGCCTGATCGAGTCAAACCAGACCCAGATCGAGGTGGACGAGGCCGAAGAAGATGCAATGGCATTGCTGATGGGCGCCGAACAGGACAAGCCCGAAGAGGACAGCATGTCCGAAGAGATGCTTCTGCGCCAACTGATGGCCGCTCAGGGGCAGGGCTAAACCACAAATTCAAGGACGGGACGGCATGATTTCAGCCGACGATCTTGTTGCCCTTGTCCGCAACTACAACCCGAAAACGAACGAAGCGCTGATCCGCGACGCCTATGCGTTCGGCAGCGAGATGCATGACGGTCAAATGCGGCATTCGGGTGAGCCCTATTTCACGCACCCCGTTGCCGTTGCCGCGATCATGACAGAACAACGCCTGGACGACGCCACCATCGTCACCGCGTTGCTGCACGACACGATTGAAGACACCAAGGCCAGCTATGCAATCGTTGCGGAGCGCTTTGGTGATGAAATAGCCAAGCTTGTCGACGGCGTCACGAAACTGACAAACATCCAGCTTAGTTCGGTCGAAACGAAACAGGCTGAAAATTTTCGCAAGCTGTTCATGGCCATGTCCAAGGACATGCGCGTGATCCTCGTGAAACTGGGCGACCGTCTGCACAACATGCGCACCATTCGCGCGATGAAGCCGCACAAACAGGCGCAGAAGGCGCGCGAGACGATGGACATCTTTGCGCCGCTTGCGGGCCGCATGGGGATGCAGTGGATGCGCGAAGAGCTTGAGGACCTCGCCTTCAAGGTGCTGAACCCGGATGCGCGCGCGTCGATCATCCGCCGGTTCATCACCATGCAACGCGAAAGTGGTGATGTGATCCATTCGATCACCAGCGACATGCGCACCGAGCTTGAGAATGTCGGCATCGATGCTGACGTGTTTGGCCGGGCCAAGAAACCCTATTCGATCTGGCGCAAGATGCAGCAGAAGGATCAGGGGTTTTCGCGGCTTTCCGATATTTACGGGTTCCGCGTGATCACCAGCGAGGAGCAGGAATGCTATGGCGCGCTGGGCGCGATCCATCAGCGGTGGCGTGCGGTGCCTGGCCGGTTCAAGGATTACATCAGCCAGCCCAAGACAAACGGGTATCGGTCAATCCACACCACCGTGTCCGGCCGCGATGGCAAACGGGTCGAGGTTCAGATCCGCACCCGCCAGATGCATGACGTGGCAGAAACCGGTGTGGCGGCACACTGGGCGTATCGCGACGGCGTGCGCGGCGAAAACCCGTTTGCTGTGGATCCCGCCAAATGGATCGCGCAACTGACCGAACAGTTTGACGGCGACGACGACCACGACGAATTCCTCGAAGCGGTCAAGCTCGAGATGTATTCGGATCAGGTGTTCTGCTTCACGCCCAAGGGCGAAGTGGTCAAACTTCCGCGTGGGGCCACTCCGATCGATTTCGCCTATGCCATTCACACCCGGATCGGCAATTCCTGCGTTGGGGCCAAGGTGGACGGGATGCGTGTGCCACTTTGGACACGGGTCAAGAACGGGCAGTCGGTCGAGATCATCACGGCAGAGGCGCAAGCGCCCCAGTCCACCTGGCTGGAGATTGCCACCACCGGAAAGGCCAAGTCCGCCATTCGCCGGTCGCTCCGCGAAGCGGATCGGGATCGGTTCATTACCTTGGGGCGTGAACTGGCGCGCTCGGCTTTTGCCCACGTGCGCAAGAAGGCGACCGACAAGGCGTTGGAGACCGCGGCGCGGCATTTGCGCCTGAAAGACGCGGACGAGGTGCTGGCGCGCCTGGGCTCGGCCGAGTTGACGGGGCGCGAAGTGGTTCAGGCAATCTATCCTGACCTGACGCCCAAACCGGGCAAGGTGGTCGATCAAGCCAGCGCTGTGATCGGTCTGCGCACCAACCAGAGCTTTCAACGCGCCAGTTGCTGCGAACCGCTGCCGGGCGAGCGGATCGTCGGAATTACATATCGCGGACAAGGTGTGGTGGTGCACGCCATCGATTGCGACCGTCTGGCAACTTACGAGGACCAGTCCGACCGCTGGCTCGACCTGCACTGGCAGGACGGCGCGCACCCTGCGATCTATGGCGCAACGCTGGATCTGACGATCGGCAACGACGCAGGTGTGATGGGACGCGTGTGCACTCTTGTTGGTGAAAGCGGGGCAAATATCTCGAACCTGGCATTCATTGACCGCAAGCCGGACTTCTTTCGCCTGATGCTTCATGTCGAATTGCGCGATGCCGAGCATTTGCACACCCTGGTGGCCGCATTGGAGGCCGAGGGTGATGTTGCTGCAGTAACCCGCCACCGCCAGTCCGGCACGCCCGACGCCGCGCAGGCGGCGGAATAGCGCGGCGCGGGGGCAGAACGCTTGGTATTCAAACGACGCGATACGAGACCGATCCTGCAGGCGATCCGCGAGTTTGTCTGGCCCAAGGGGGGCTGGGCGCGTGCCTTTGCCTATGTGCGCCACCGCGTGCGCCGGATTCCGGATACACCTGAACGTATCGCGCGCGGTATCTGGGCCGGGGTGTTCACCACCTTCACCCCCTTCTATGGATTGCATTTTATCGTGGCGGCAATGCTCGCTGTGATCATGCGCGGCAATGTTTTTGCCGCGATGCTCTCGACCTTTTTTGGCAACCCGCTCACCTATATCCCGATCATTGCCACGTCGATGTTCACGGGCTACTGGATGCTCGGTCTCGATCCGTCGCGCCTGCGGTTCCGCGCGCAGGACGGGCTGGATGCACCCACCGTCGGCGAGCGCTTTGGTGATGCGGCCGCAGCGCTGTGGCAGAACTTCAAGAAGCTCTTCACCCCCGAAACCGCCGACTGGTCCGATCTGCGCCTGTTCTACGACGAGGTGTTTTTCCCCTTTATCATCGGCGGCATCCTGCCCGGGATCATCGCGGGGACGATTTGTTATTACCTGTCGGTCCCACTGATCCGCGCCTATCAAAAGCGGCGCAAGGGCGCGATCAAAGCCAAGATCGACGCATTGAAGGCCAAGGCGGCGGATCTGGCGAGCAAGTCGGACTGACTGACCAGCGGGTTTTGATGAAAACGGGCCCCGTTTGGTACAATTTGCCGCCAATGTCGGCATTTCCCTGATCTGACCCCCGCGCTACATCCACGCGCACGACAAGGAAACAAGGAGCGCGCGCATGGACCCTCTTGGACGGCTGCGGCTGGGCGTGAACATTGACCACGTGGCGACGGTGCGCAACGCGCGCGGCGGTGATACGCCGGATCCCCTGCGCGCGGCCAAGATGGCCGAGGCTGCGGGTGCAGACGGCATCACCGCGCATTTGCGCGAAGACCGCCGCCATATTTCGGACGCCGATATCGAGGGTTTGATGGATGTTCTCGAGGTGCCGCTGAATTTCGAAATGGCTGCGACCGAGGAAATGCAGGGCATCGCCCTGCGTCACAAGCCGCATGCGGTTTGCATCGTTCCTGAAAAACGCGAGGAGCGCACCACCGAGGGTGGGCTCGAGGTCGCACGCGAGGAAAACCGGCTGGCCCACTTCATCGCGCCGCTGCGGGATGCAGGGTGTCGGGTGTCGATCTTTATCGCTGCGGACAAACGCCAGATCGA
>JBCBAV010000015.1:0-40025 GCA_038532285.1 Pseudomonadota bacterium
GACGTAGTTCATATAGTCGATCTGCGCACCGTAATAGCCGGTGCCCATGGCTGAATAAGGACCGACCCGGCTACTGGCGACAGGGAAATACTGTGTCTCCTGCGCTATCGCCGCCTCGGGCGCCATCGCTGCCAGAGCCGCCACAGATGTGACCGCCGCAGCAAGGCTGTTCCTCAGGCGTTTCAAGTTCACTTTGGTTTCCTCCCTTGGTTCATCTCATTTCAACGCGCGAACGAAACAGGTTGAACAGCAATAGGGGGCGCGCATCACACCGCAGACTTGCGAGACGCGTGACGCTGACACGGATAAGTAGTCCCCAATGGCGTGGCGCGGTGTATTCCCGTCGCGCCAAGCAGTCCTCCCAATTTCGACCGGCAATTCACTATTCCGTAACTGCCTGCGATCGGTGCAGGGTGACGTAGAGTTACTTTGCCGACATGCCAACTAATCTCTTGATCGTGAGCGCTGTCAATAATAAATTATAATTAAATCAGAGGCTTAAATTGTTTTCGGTTCACTGGCTCGCGGACAAAAAGGCACGAATTGCCAACTCGGGCCTGCTTTCGGCGGACAAAATGTCCACAATTTACGCAGATTGCATGATCGCGTCGGACGAAATGTCCTCGGCCGGATACCATACCGTAAATGTTGCGCCTTGGTTCGGATGGCTGGTCACACTGATCAATCCGCCGACCCGGGTGACCAAAGTCTGGCTGATCGACAACCCCAGACCTGATCCAGTGCCAAGCTTTGTCGTCATGAATGGATCAAACACGTGATCGAGCTTTTCAGGCGCGATACCTGGCCCGGTGTCTGAGACAACAATTTCGGTGCCCTCGCTGCCATCGCGCATTCCGGGACGGGTAAGAATGGTCAGCTTGCCACCGGTGTCCATTGCCTGTGCGGCGTTGATCGCGAGGTTCACAATCACTTGCTGCAGTTCAGTCTCGACCACGCGGAACCGGGGACCGGGCGTGTGCCGTACCTCGGTCTCGATCGCGTTCTTGCGCAGGTCCGCCGCAACGAGGATCAATGCGTCATCTACTGCCTGACCCGCATCGACCAACGTCGTGAGGTCCGACATTTCATCCGGTCGGGTAAAGTTCAGCAACTTGCCGACGATAATGTTGATCCTGTGCGTCTGCGCATCAATCAAGTCGAGTTCGGTCTGCAGTTCGGCTTGTTGGTCCTGCGACAGGCCCATGCGGATGACCTCGAGATTGCCTTGGATGACGGCCACCGGGTTGTTGATCTCGTGCGCCACACCGGCTGTTATTTCGCCGACCGAGGCGAGTTTTTCCGACATGACCAGCTGCGCAAAAGTTGCCTCGAGCTTGCGGTTCGCTTCTTTCAATTCGGCGCTGCGCTGATCGACCAGTTCGTTGAGATTGTCCGCATAGCCGCGAAGCGCCGCGTCGCGTTCCTCAACCTGATTGAGCAGGCGGTCGAGGTGCCCGGCCACGACACCGATTTCATTGTTGTCGGCCACAACACCGATACGGGCGTTCAGATCACCTGCTTCGGCCCGCGCCATGGTTTCGGTCATCTGTTCCAGCGGCGAGAAAATTCCGCGCGCAAGCCAAAGAAACAGCGGCACCGAAAGGGCAAGAACCGCAATGAAGGCCGCGATAAGCGTCAGGATCGTTGTGTTGCGCTGCGCCGTAAAAGGCGTTTCGAGAAAGCCGGTGTACAACATCCCGATGCGATCACCGGTGATGTCGGTCAATGGGACGTAACCGGAGATGTACCAGTTGTTAACCACAAACGCGCGGTCGAGCCACGTGTCGCCGCGCTCCATGACCTTTTGCCAAACCGCTTCCGAGACGCGCGTGCCCAAAGCCCGCGCACCCTCGAAAAGGCGCACATTTGTCGAAATGCGCACGTCATCCAGAAAAAGGGTTGTGGTTCCGATGCGAGAGATTTCGCCAGTCTCATCGCGATAGACCAGCGCATTCATTGTGTCGATGAAATCAAGGTTCCGGTTCAGGAGACGCCCACCAATAAGCGCACGGTCGCCCGACGCGTTGCGTTGTGCGGCCAGAATGAACATGCCGCGGGTTTCCAAATCCCGATCAATGCTGCGCGCCGCCTCGGTCTGAACGAGTGGCAGTGTAGCCAATGGTACCAATTTCGGCGCAACCCGTTCGATGTCAGCCTTGTCCATCAACGCGACGTGACCGACGGGCGTATCAACCTCAGAGGCCTCTGCAATTTCCCGAAGCGGTTGCGGCAGCGTTGCATCTGACATCGCCACCCAGATCAGGAAATCGAGCCCGATATCCGCGCGACGTTGGTCAAGAAAGCTCTGAATGTTGGCCTCGCCGGTATTCAACGCATCCGCAAATCCGACCGACTGCGCAACCGCTGCGACCGTCGCGGCCTGTGTCGCCTCGATACGTCCGAAATATTGCTCGGCCACACGCAGGTCGCTGGCGACCTTGGCGATCAGTAGATCATCAAATCGGCTGATCCATCTTTGCATGGTGATCCCGAGCAGCAGCGGCAAAAGCACCATCAACGGAAGAAGGGCGATCAGCAAAAGCCGCCAGCGAACCGAGCGCATCATATCATAGCCCCCAGGCTCGGCATTTCCGATCAATCGTTTTGCGCGCTACACCCAGCCGACGCGCAGCCTCCGCTTTGTTTCCGCCGCACGCTTCCAGGATGGCCAGAATATGTCGCTGTTCGACAGCTGCGAGCCGTTCCGTTTCGATCTCGCCCGCTGCGGGCTCCAGCGCATCTTCGAAGTTTCCGCGGATCAGCGCGCGTTCGATGGTGTTGCGCAACTCCATCACGTTGCCGGGCCAGTCATGGGACAGAAAGCGGCGTCGGGCAAGAGGTGTGAACGCGGGCATGTCGACGCCCATGCGCGCAGCCAGGGCTTGCGAGAAATAGGTGATCAGGTCGAGAACATCTTCGTGCCGTTCGCGAAGGGGCGGCTGCACGATTTCAACGACGTTCAGCAAATAAAAGAGATCAAGGCGAAAGGCCTTGGCCTGCGCCATATCCAACAGGCGTTTGGTGGTTGAACTGACTATGCGCACGTTCAGCCCCACGGTGCGACTTGCACCGACAGGACTGAACCGACCGGTGGTCAACAACTCGGTGAGAACATTCTGGCAGCCCATCGACAGCATATCGATATCTTCGAGGTAGAGCGTGCCGCCTGCGGCGCTTTGCAACATCCCGTCGTGGCGGGTAACCGAACCGTCAGGGTGCGTCTCCAGACGACCGAAAAGACGTTCCTTAAAGGTGGCTTCGGCCATGCCATAGCAGTGCAGCCAGACAAAAGGATTGCCCGACCGTGGAGATGACGTGTGCAGCATGCGCGCCGCAACTTGTTTGCCGGATCCGGCCTCACCGCGGATCACAACATGCGCATGAGTCTTGGCTGCGCGTTCGATCGATTGTCGAACTTGCTGGATTTCGGCTGACGTGCCCAAAAGCGCATCGCGGTTTTTCAGGATGTCCTTGCCCAGTTCCAACTCGTGTCGCAGCACCGAGTTTTGTCGCCGCAATCGCGCGCGCTCCAGGCTGTGCGAAATTGCATTCAGCATCTGGTTGGTGCGGAAGGGTTTGAGCAAAAAGTCACTTGCCCCGGCACGGATCGCCTGGATCGCAGTGTCGAGGTCGGCGTGGGCGGTGATCAGTATTGCGTCGCTGAAAAGCCCGATCTTGCGCTGTTCCGCCAACCATTCAAGCCCGGTTTTCGCAGGCATGATATTGTCGAGGACAATGACGTCATAGGCGTATTCATCCAGCAGGGTCGAGGCGCTTTGCGTGTCCTTGGTCACGTCCACGCGCGCACAATTGCCGGTCAGCACCTTGGACAGGAAATTGCGCATCCCCGGTTCATCGTCGATCACCAAAACAGACGCGTGCGCAAGCGCGTCGGCAAACCCTGTTTTCGTCTCCGGTAGGAGAAGCTGTTCTGCAACGTCTGTCATTTTTCACCCGGATCAGAACCGGCCCAAAGGCGCGGTTATTTCGCGATCTTGACGATTGTTGTTACCACCGTCGCAAGAAACGCGATTTCATGCAAATCCGGGCATGATCAGTTCCTGCGCCGTTTCAGTCGAGCGCGCGCAAGCGTTTGATCAGGGACGAAGTATCCCACCGACCGCCGCCCAGTTTCTGAACGTCCTTGTAAAACTGATCGATCAGCGCTGTGACGGGCAGGCTCGCGCCGTTTTCGTCGGCCGTAGACAAACAGATCGCCAGATCCTTGCGCATCCAGTCAACCGCAAAGCCGTGGTCGAATTTATCGTCGAGCATCGTTTCGTACCGATTGACCATCTGCCACGAACCGGCTGCACCGCCTCCGATCACGTCGATCACCTCGCGGCCATCCAGCCCGGCTTTTTCAGCAAAGTGCAGCCCTTCGGACAGGCCCTGAACCAATCCGGCGATGCAGATTTGATTGACCATCTTGGTCAATTGTCCCGCACCGCTTTCTCCCAGTCGGACGCATTTCTTGGCATAGCAGCCCATCAGCGGTTCCGCGCTGCCAAATGCTTCGGTGGTGCCACCGCACATAATCACCAGTTGCCCGTTCTCAGCGCCGGCCTGCCCGCCCGAGACAGGGGCATCGACAAAGGCCAAGCCGGTCTTGGTCGCAATATCGGACAGTTCGCGCGTCACAGCGGCAGAGACCGTGGTGTGATCGACAAAGATTGCGCCCGACATCATGCCCGCAAATGCGCCATCCTCGCCCGTACATACGGCGCGCAAATCATCGTCGTTGCCCACACACGCCATGACGTATTCCGCGCCCTGGGCCGCGGCGCGCGGCGTGCTGGCGTGATTTCCGCCATACTTCGCCGTCCATTTTTCGGCCTTTGCCGTGGTGCGATTGTACACCGTAACCTCGTGCCCTGCCTTTTGGAGATATCCCGCCATCGGGTATCCCATCACGCCCAGCCCTAAAAATGCAACTTTTGCCATTTGGTTCTCCTTCGATGCGCTGAGCGCGTCGCGCAGCGATGTGATGACAGGTTCTGTCTCGGCGCGTTGATAATGGCAAGCGCCAGGGCTGTTCGACATCAACCGGACAAAACGGATGGCAGATAAAGTGCGATGCCGGGGAAAATGATCAAGAGACCCGCCATGATCAGCATCGCCAACACGTAGGGTATGCTGCCCAGCATCACCTCGCTCATGGTGCCTGATTTGCGCGCGCCCTGCACGACATAGAGGTTGAGGCCGACAGGCGGCGTGATCAGCGCCATTTCGATCAGCACAATCATCAGGATGCCGAACCAGATCGGATCGAATCCCTGAGCCACGACAAGCGGCACGATGATCGGGATGGTGACCACCATCAGCGACAGCGTTTCGATAAAAAAGCCCAAAACAATGTAAATCAGAACAACCACGAGGATAAGCCCCGTCGGCGACAGGCCCAAACCGTTTAAGAATGCCTCCAGTTCTCGCCCGAGGCCGGCTGAAGCGAGGGTGAAGTTCAGGAACGAGGCCGCAATAACAACGAGCATGATCATCGAGGTGATCTTGACCGTGCCAAGGATGCTGTCAGTAAACATCCGCATGCTGACGCCGCCGAAACACGCTGCGATCAGAATGGCGCCTGCGACGCCGACTGCGGCGGCTTCGGTTGGAGTGGCCCATCCCTTGTAGATCGTGCCGATGATGATGGTGAAAAGCAGCACGATTGGAATTAACTGCAGCAACGCGCGCAACATCTCTGACAGTGGAAAGACCCGCCGCACACCACCCAGGTGCGGGCGCACTATACAGATCACCACCGTGATGATCATGAAGCCCACAGCAAGTGCCAGACCAGGGACAAGTCCCGCCAGAAACAGGCGGGGGATCGAGGTCTGGGTCAGAAATCCATAGACAATCAGATTGATCGAAGGCGGGATCATGATCCCCAGCGTCCCGCCTGCAGCAATCGCACCGGAGAAAAGCTTGGGGTCGTAGCCGAGCTTTTCGGCTTGCGGCATTGCCACGGTCGCAACCGTGGCTGCTGTTGCAACCGACGATCCGGAGGTCGCTGAAAACATCGTGGCCGTGGCCACGTTGGCGTGCACCAGTCCGCCCGGAAGCCAACTGACCCATCGATCCAGCGCGGCATAGGTGCGGGTAGCGATGCCTGAGCGCACCAGAATTTCACCCAGAAGCACGAAAAACGGGATTGCGATCAGCGTGGCGTTGTTTGACGTCGACCAAACCTGATTGCCCAAACCTCGGATCAGCGGGAACGGGCTGAAAAACACATCGATACCGAAGCCAAGCAGGAACAGAACGATCCCCACCGGTATCGACAGCGTCAACAGGCCCAAAAGCCCAATCGACATGTAGCCTATCATTCCGCGGCCTCCGCCTCACCAAAACAGCCAATGGCGGCTTCGGACTGTTCGAAACGGCCTTTGATGACCATCAGTACAGCGGCCACAAGGGTCAGCCATGCAACAATGGCGAACCAGACCCAGCCTGCGAACCAGGGCGCTTGAACCCAAGCCAACGGTGTCTCCAGTGGTGTGTTGGCGCGTGAACCGTTTTCGAGAGACCGCGCCAGCACGGGCCAGCAGCGGACTGCAATCAGGGTGACCGTTCCCGCCATCAGCGTCATTGCAAACAGATCAAACAGCGCGCGCCCCAGTTGCCCGGTGCGCGCGCGCAGGAAATCGATGCGCACGTGCCCCAGTTCGAGCAAGGTGAACGCCATTCCCCATGATGTCGCAATGGCCATGACGTAGCCGGAGATCTCATCCGTGCCGCCCAGTGACGCGCCGACCCTGCGTAGAATGATGTCGAGTAGCACCACCGCGGCGCATATCAGCAGGCCCAGACCGGTGAGGATCGCGATTCGTTGGTTGAGGCGGCGCAGAATGTCGAGAAGGGTGTGTTCCATCGAATCCCTGTCCGGCTTGCATGGATCGGAATACCCGCGCCGCTGCTGTTTCGCGACGCAGGTTGTGGGACGCAGGTCGCGCTCAGTTGCCGATGGTGACGCCCACTGCCGCACCGACGCTGGCGTTCCAGCGCTCTGCCCAGTCGCCGCCTGCGCGTTCGGCCCAATCAGGAAGAACTTGGCCCACCAAAACGTCGCGCGCCTTGGCAAAGTCAGCGTCTGAAACCGCCACGAGGGTCATGCCACGTGCTTCTCCAGCCGGGCAGTCACCATTGCCCGTCAGACACGCGATGTCGTTGGTCAAGGCATCCTCGGCACTGGCCCAAGCCGGCGCTTCGAATTCTGCAACCACTTGGTCGCTGATCAGGGCCTGTGTGTCGGCATCCAGGCTGTTCCAGCGATCAAGGTTCATCGCTGTGACAACGCTGTCCCAACCGCCCAACGGGATGGGCATCAAGTGAGTGGACACTTCCCACCAGCCAGCGGAGTAGCCGGAACCGGCACCGGTCACGGCACAGTCTACGACCCCCTTTTGCAGCGCGCCCGGCACTTCGGAAAAGCCAACATTGACCCCCTCGGCCCCCAACGCCTCGAGAAACTTGGCCGTCATCCTGCCAGATGCGCGGATCTTGAGGCCTTGCAGATCATCGAGACCGGCCACTTCGGCATTACAAAACACCACTTGCGGCGGGTACGGGGCGATGGCCAGAACATGGCTGTTGAACCGGTCTTTGTAGATATCGGCCACCATCGGGCGGGCCGCATCGACCATCGCGCGCGCCTTGTCAGCGGTTAACGCCAAGAGAGGCACGTCCAGTCCTTCCAATTCGGGCGCATCGGCAACCGCATAGTCTGCCACGGTCATCGCCACGTCATAGACCCCATCACCCAACAGCGGGAAAACGTCGCCTACGCCAAGGTTCATCTGGTTGTGCGTGGTCAGGTTCACGTTGATCTTGCCGCCCGATGCCGCGGGCAGCGTTTCGCTCCAGAATGGCGCTTCGTATTGCTTGTGCAGCGGCAGGCCGGACCAGCTGCCGACGACGGACAAGTCTTCGGCAAAGGCGGGGACCGCCATCAGGCCAGTTGCGGCGAGCAGTTTCGTCAGATGTTTCATATTCGTCTCCTCGTTGGATAACAGCATGTTCAAGTGAAACTCAGCACGGGGTTTTCGGCATCTTCTGCGACGTCGGTGATCAGCATGTGGCCGGGCTTGTGGGTGATGCAAAGCGGCAGTTTCGCAGCCTCAAGCGCCACCTGCGGGGTCACGCCACAGGCCCAGAACATGGGCACGTGATCTACGTCTATCGGGGCGGGGTCGCCCCATTCTGGTTGTTCAATATCGGTGATCCCGATTTTGGCCGGGTTGCCCCAGAACACCGGTGCGCCATGGGCGAGCGGAAAACGGCGCGAAATCTCGACCACCTCGGCCACCCGCGCCGTGGGTACGGCGCGCATCGACACCACCATCTTGCCGGCAAAAGGGCCGGCGGGAATCGTGTCGATATTGGATCGGAACATCGGGACAGTGGTATTCTGTTCAATGTGCCAGACCGGGACACCCGCGCGCATCAATGCCTGCTCAAAGGTAAATGAGCACCCCAGCGCAAAGGCCACCAGATCCGGTTGCCAGATCGCGCCGATATCTGCGCAAACCTCGGACAGCTTGCCGTCCCGGTAGATGTTGTAGGCGGGCACATCGGTGCGAATGTCGATGTCGCGACCCATCGTGAACATCATCGGATTGCCTGTGTCCGACACGCCGGTCAGAGGACACGGCTTCGGATTGCGCTGACAGTACCGCATGAAATCCAGCGCATAGGCCTCGGGCATGATGGCGAGATTGGCCTGCAGGTAACCCTGGCCCAGTCCAGCAGTATGCGACCGGTACGTCCCGTCGCGGATGGCGGCGCGCTGATCTGCCAAGGCGCGAGATTTGAGACGCTCATAACTGTCAGACAAAAGAACCCCCGATCATGAAATGAGGGTCACAGGATAGGAGTATCAAGGCAAATCGATTATTTTTCTCGTTATCGATCAGAAATTTTTATCGAAATAGTCCGTTGCGACCAACAACGCCGTTTTGGCCGCAGTTTCGGTGATATGGCTTTTGGGTTCACCCAAATACGAGGCGGTGAACAAAAGCGGCGACGGCACCCAGCCCGGGTCAAATTCAACGATACGGCCCGCTGCCTCAAACTCGCCGCCAAGCGCGCGCGGTAAGACGGCGATGCCAAGATCGGCTTCGACCAGACGAAAGCACGCGGATAACGATGATGACGGAAACAGCGAAACCTCGGGTCCGACGCGTTCGAATAACATCTCCTTGAGTTCGCGAAAGGGGCGGGTGTTGCGCGCATAGGTCAGAACCGGGCGCGTCAGATCAGCGGTTGTAAACGGGTCGGTGCGACCTGCGGCGCAATACCAGGCAAGATCAAAGCCGGGCAATTCGATGTTGTTGACCATGTGTTCCGACACCGGGCCAAGCAGGATCGCGAGATCAATCTCACGGTCCATGAGCCCTTCGCGCAAGTGTACGGAGATATCGACATTGAATTCGATCTCGAGCCGTGGATACAGCGTGTGCAGTCGCGACACTAGGTCGGGCAGCCAACATTGCGCGATCGTCTCTGACACACCGAGGCGAAGGCGCCCCTCAACACCCTGCGGGTCGACCACATCGCGTTCGACCATCTCGCGCAGGTGTTCGAACTTTTCCGCGTGTGCCAGCAGCAACTCGCCCCGTTTGGTCAGCCGCATGCCGCTGCCGTGGCGATCAAACAGCGTGCAGGCCAGCGTCTCTTCGAGGTTCTTGATCCGTGCGGTCACCGCCGGTTGTGTCAGGTTCAGCGTGAGGGCTGCCTTGCGTACGCCGCCCTGTCGGACCACAGCAAGAAAGGTGTGCAGCTGCTCGATATTCAGGCGTGTCATGGGAAAGTGGTGGCATGTTGGCGCTGTTTTGCACAGGTGAAACTTGATCCAATGGGCGCTCGACGGCGCTCAACACCTTTATGGCTGGTGGCTTCCGGCGGCCAAAAACCACCGAATGTCATAAAGCTGGACAGACCATCGCCAATTTGCTGTTCTTCCAACACTGATAATGACCCGGACCAACGGGCGGAAAAATCATTGGGAGGACATCCATGAATATTCGTATGACCGGCCTTGCGGCCGCGTTTTTACTGTCGGCTGGCGCTGTGCAAGCCGCCGAATGCATTGCCCCGGCAAACCCCGGCGGTGGCTGGGACTTTACCTGTCGCCAGATCGGAAAGATCCTGTATGATATCGGTCAGGTCGACAGCCCCGTGCAGGTCACCAACATGGCCGGCGGCGGTGGCGGTCTGGCCTTTGCCAGCGTTGTGAACGAACGCAATGACGATGCTGACCTGATTGTGGCGGCGTCGCAGGCCACGGCCACGCGTCTGGCGCAGAATGCATATGGCGGTGCGACGGCGGATCAGGTGCGGTTTGTCGGCGCGATTGGCGCCGACCCCGGCGTGATCGTCGTGGCAGCTGACAGCCCGCTCAACAGCCTTGATGACCTGATGAATGCGATCAAGGGCGGCGACGACGTCTCCTTTGCCGGTGGCTCTGCCGCAGGCGGCTTTGACCACCTCAAGGTGTTGATGCTGGCCAAAGAGGCCGGGATCACCGATATCCGGTCGATCAAGTATATCGGCGTTGATGGTGGCGCGGATGCGATTACCCAGACTGTTGGCGGCTTTACCACTGGCATGACCGGCGACATGTCGGAAATCGTCGGCTTTTTGCAGGCGGGCGAGGTCAAGGCGCTGGCCGTTCTGACCGAAGAACGCGTGCCGGGGTTCGAAGACATCCCCACCGCGGTTGAGCAAGGGTACGACACCGTCGCGGTGAACTGGCGCGGCCTCTATGTGCCCAAGGGCATCTCGGACGCGCGGTTCGAAGAGTGGGGCGCCAAGCTGGCTGCCGTTGCCGAAAGCGCCGAGTGGAAAGAGGCGATGGCCGCAAACGGTCTGGCCCCGTTCACAAAGGTTGGCGGCGATTTCCAGTCCTGGGTGGATGGCGTGATCGCCGACACCGAGGCTCTTAGCCGTGAAATCGGCGTCATCCAGTAAGGCGCTGATCACATGCTGCGATCGGACCGCGTCTTTGGACTGGTCGTGATCCTGGCGGCGCTCGCGTATATCGCGAGCGCCCTCCAGCTTCAGACCAGCTTTCTGTCGGACCCTATGGGGTCGAAATCATTTCCCATAGGGCTGGGCGTTGTTGCCATCCTGTGTGGTATGGTGATGATCCTGCGGCCCGATGACGAGACCGATTGGCCCGGTCCGGTCGCACTGATCAAGATTGCAATCTCGGTCGTGGTGATGATTGCCTATGCCTATTCGCTGAAGCCGTTCGGGTTTCTCATCCCCACGACACTGGCCGCCGGATTGCTGAGCTACCTGATCACGCCGCGGATCGTGTTCAACGTGATTGCTGGTGTCGGTTTGGCGGTGGGGCTATACTTGCTGTTTCGTTACGGGTTGGGACTTGAGACGCTGCAGGCAATCCCAAAGAGCTGGAGTGGGTAGACCGTGGATATCCTTTCTAATCTCGCCTTGGGATTCTCTATCGCACTCAGCCCATACACCCTATTTCTGGCCGTTGTGGGCTGTTTCATCGGCACCATCATCGGTGCGCTGCCGGGGCTGGGACCGTCAAACGGGGTGGCAATCCTTATCCCGTTGACTTTTTCGCTGGGCCTTGACGCGACATCGGCGCTGGTCCTGCTGACCTCTGTGTACTACGGCGCGATGTATGGCGGGCGGATCAGTTCGATCCTGTTGAACATCCCGGGCGACGAGCCCGCGCTGATGACCACGCTTGATGGTTATCCCATGGCCAAGAACGGTCGGCCCGGTGACGCGTTGGTGATCTCTGGTGTGGCGTCCTTTGTCGGGGCATTTCTTGCCACGATCGGCCTGATGTTGCTGGCGCCGCTGCTCAGCCGCGTGGCCTATCAATTTGGCCCGGCGGAATACTTCGCGCTCTACCTGCTGGCGTTCTGTACGCTGGGCGGGCTTGCCTCGCAGAACCAGGCCAAGGCGGCGTTTGCCGCTGTACTAGGCCTTGCCATCGCGACAATCGGTCTGGACAACCAGACCGGCATGCCGCGCTTTACCGGTGGGAACCTGCACCTCATGGACGGGGTCGATTTCCTTGTCCCGCTCGTCGGTCTGTTCGCCGTGTCCGAAGTGCTGATCTACATCGAAAAGCAGGGCAAGGATTCCTCTCTTGGAATCAAGTTGGAAAAGGTGACGATCCCGTTTCGGGACATCGGACGATCTTTTGGCACCATGCTGCGGTCCAGTGTTGTCGGCTTTGTCGCTGGCGTGCTGCCGGGCGCAGGGGCGTCGCTGGGGTCCTTTCTGGCCTACATGTCGGAAAAATCCATTGCAGGCGAAAAGGGCGGCTTTGGCACGGGCGTGCCGCGCGGCATTGCGGCGCCCGAGGCGGGCAACAACTCCGCCGCTGGCGGCGCGTTGGTGCCGATGTTGACGCTGGGAGTGCCGGGGTCCGGGACCACGGCGGTTCTGCTCGCACTTCTGATGACGCTCAACATCACGCCCGGACCGACGCTGTTCACGGACCGGCCCGAAGTCGTCTGGGGTCTGATCGCAGCCCTTCTGATCGCGAACTTCGTCCTGCTGTTCATGAACGTGCCGATGGTCAAGTTATTTGTCTACATCCTCGCCGTGCCGCCGTCGCTGCTGCTGCCGGGTGTCATGATGATCAGCTTTGTCGGGATCTTTTCACTGACTGGCAGCTATTTCGATCTGCTCTTGATGACCGGATTTGGCGTGATGGGGTATTTGTTCCGCAAGATCGGGGTGCCGACGGTGCCCATCATCCTCGGCATTCTGCTGGGCAAGCACATGGAGGACGCCCTGCGACGCGCAATGATCCTATCGGATGGCGATGTCAGTTATCTCTTTTCGTCGCCCATCGCCATCGGCCTGTGGATTGCCGCGATTGCCGGATTCATCGCGCCGATGTTCCTGCGCCCGATCCTTAAGCGTCCCGACCGCGTGATCGACTAGGGCATGGTGCGGGTCCTGATCCCTTCGGGCGCGCTGGGCCTTGGTTATGATTATGACGCGCTGGAGCGCGGGATTGCGGCAAAACCGAACCTGATCGCCATTGACGGGGGATCGACCGACAGTGGGCCGTCCTATTTGGGCCGTGGCGTGTCAAAATATGCGAGGTCGTCGACCAAGCTGGAATGGGCCGGGCTGATCGACGCGGCGGACCGCGCTGGTTGCCCGCTGGTCATCGGAACGGCGGGCACCTGCGGTGCAGGTGATGCAGTGGATTGGCTCGTGGCTATCACGCGCGAGATTTTGGCCGAGCGCGGCACGACCAAGCGGATCGCAGTGCTGAAATCCGACCAGCCCGCGCGGCGCGTGGTGGATGCGTTGGCGGCAGGGCGTGTCACACCGCTCTCACCGGCCCCCGACATCGACGCGGCGCTGATTGATAGTTGTACCAACATCGTCGCACTCGCGGGGATCGAACAGGTGACAGCGGCATTGGAAACCGGAGCCGACATCATAATCGCAGGTCGCACCACCGATACCGCGATCATTGCGGCGCTGCCGATCGTGCGCGGCATTGCGCCCGGTCCTGCCTGGCACGCGGCCAAGATCGGAGAATGCGGTGCGCTGTGCGCCACAAACCCGCAATCGGGTGTGATCCAGATCGATTGGGACAGCGACGGATTTATCCTGACCCCGCTCGCTGACGATGCTCGCGCAACGCCGCACACTGTGTCGGCGCACATGCTTTACGAGAACGCGGACCCGCATCTCTTGCACGAACCAGGCGGCACGCTGGACGTCACCGATGCAGAGTATGAAGCCATCGACAACACCCGCGTCCGAGTAACTGGAGCGGTTTGGCACGCCGCGGATGATTACACGGTCAAGCTCGAAGGGGCCCGGGTTGCGGGGTATCAGACTGTAATCCTCGCGCTGATCCGCGACCCGGACTATGTCGCGCAGGCGCAGGTCTGGGCCGATGACATCGTGGCAAAATGTACACAGAAAGCGCTGGATCGGACGGGTGCACAGCAAAGTGACTTCGACATCGAAATCAGGCTGATTGGTCAGAATGCCACCTTGGGAGCGCTGGAATGCAAGCAAGGCAATCCGGTCGAGATTGGCGCCCTGGGGCTGGTTACGGCCAACACTCCGGAACTGTCCGCCGAGATCGGCAAGATGCTGAACCCATACCTCTTGCACCACCCACTGACACGCGACGAAGAGGTTCCAACCTTCGCTTTTCCGTTCTCCCCGGCCGAAATCGACCGTGGCGCTGTTTATGAATTTTGCCTCAATCACGTGATGCAACTGGATGATCCGATGGAAGCTTTCACCCTTGAGGTGATTGATGTCTAACGTCCGCAGCATCGCCGAAAAAGTGCGGTCCAAGAACGCCGGACCATTCTGGGTTACCATCGATATTTTCTGCGGTTCGAAAGAACCTTACGACCGGATCAGGGCTGGATTGAACCTCCAAGCGATCGCCGAAAGGTTCGATACATCCGCGGCACTGATCCAGCGATTTGACCTTCCCAACCTGCACGTCATCAAGATCTCTGTCCCGCGTCCGCAAGTGCAGGGGACGCCAGCTGACCGGGACATGCATGGGGCGGCTTGGGCAGCGTTGGTGGCCGAATTGGAGGTTGCGTGACCAGAGGGCTGTTCTTTTGGTGGATGTGGTGGACGAGCGGATCGTTTTCACGATTGTTTAGGGGTGCAACGGCGGTCACCTGCATGCTCCATACGGCACGCGCGCAAAAATTAGCGCTTTTTGACAGTAAGTTACAACGGGAGGTGCATGTAAATTTTGCGCCTTTTCGCCATCTGGTTGACAACAGATGCTGAGCGTCGACACTAGCGATCCCGTGTGTGAGATGCATTTGGAGCAGCTCGACCCTATGATCTTGACGCCTGCAAGGGACATAACCCCTTTCCGGCCAGCCGTGCCATTGCGCCCCAGTTGCCAGTGGCATCACCCGACGTGCACAGTCCTGCGAAACACTGTCTGCGACCGGTCAGGTTTGATCTCATGAGCAATCCACGTCCCGACTTTCTGAACGATGATGTCCTGCGCGCGGTGCAGAACGGTGCGCATACGGACCCGTTTGCTGTTCTCGGACCCCACAAGCACAAGAACCGTCGCTGGATCACCACTCTGCAACCCGCCGCGACCGAGGTTTGCGCGCGGGTCGGGGGCAAGGAAACGGAACTTCAGCGAGTGCATGGCGACATCTTTGCCGCCGCCGTTCCGGGCAAGGGGTACACCCTGTGCATGCGATACGCGGATGGCGCGGCCCATGAGACACGCGATCCCTATGCCTTTGGACCGGTACTCACGGATTTTGATCAGTACCTGATGGGCGAGGGCACGCATCGGCAGCTGTGGCGTGCTCTGGGCGCGCATATCACCAAGCACGAAGGAACCGCAGGGACACATTTTGCCGTTTGGGCACCGAATGCGCAGCGCGTGTCACTGGTGGGTGATTTCAACACGTGGGACGGGCGGCGCCATGTCATGCGGCGCGTGGGTGCGACCGGCGTGTGGGAGATTTTCATACCGGGCCTCGGCGAAGGTACGCTGTACAAATACAAGGTGCTCGGCGCGGACGGGCAATCGTCGCTAAAGGCGGACCCGGTTGGGTTCGGTGCTGAGCATCCACCGGAAAAAGCGTCCATGGTGCGTGACATTACCGGCTACGGTTGGAACGATGGCGCGTGGCTGAAGAACCGCAAGGCGCACAACCAGCGTGACGCCGCCATATCCGTCTACGAGGTTCATCTGGGATCTTGGCGCCGTAGGCATGACGAAGGCGGGCGCCCGTTGTCTTACAAGGAGCTGGCCCGCGACCTGATCCCCTATGTCCGCGATCTGGGGTTCACCCATATCGAGCTTTTGCCGGTATCCGAATATCCGTTCGATGGCTCATGGGGCTATCAGCCCGTAGGCCTTTACGCGCCCACGATCCGCTTTGGTCCGCCACATGAATTCCGCGATTTCGTGGATGCTGCACATCAGGCGGGGCTGGGGGTGCTGCTTGATTGGGTGCCCGGTCATTTTCCGACCGATGAACACGGGCTGGCACAGTTTGACGGCACGGCGCTTTATGAACACGCGGACCCGCGCGAAGGCTTCCATCAGGACTGGAACACGCTGATCTACAATTACGGGCGCACCGAGGTGAAAAACTACCTCGTGTCCAATGCGCTGTACTGGATGGAGGAATACCACGTCGACGGCATCCGCGTGGATGCAGTCGCTTCGATGCTGTACCGCGATTATTCGCGCAAAGCTGGCGAGTGGGTGCCGAACAAGGATGGCGGGCGCGAGAACTACGAAGCCATCGATTTCATCAAGGAAATGAACACCGCTGTTTACGCGGCCCATCCCGATGGAATGACCGTGGCCGAGGAAAGCACAGCCTTTCCTGGCGTGTCGCAGCCGGTGGATCACGGCGGCTTGGGCTTTGGCTACAAGTGGAACATGGGCTGGATGAACGACACGCTCAGCTATATGCAGCGTGACCCGGTGCACCGCCGCTATCATCAGCACAACCTCACCTTTGGCATCGACTACGCGTTTACGGAAAACTTCATCCTGCCGATCAGCCACGACGAGGTTGTGCATGGCAAGGGATCGATGCTGAACAAGATGCCGGGCAGTAAATCGGAGAAATTTGCCAATCTGCGCGCCTATTACGGGTTCATGTGGACGCATCCGGGCAAGAAGCTGCTCTTTATGGGATGCGAGTTTGCGCAACCCGAGGAGTGGAACCACGACGCGGAGCTGAACTGGCATGCGGCCAGCCTGCCGCAGCACGGCGGTGTGCGTGAATTGATCCGCGACCTCAACCGCCTGTATCGCGAGACTCCCGCGCTTCATGTCAAGGACTGCGAGCCAGACGGGTTTTGCTGGCTGAATGGCGATCCCGATCAGTCCACGCTGGGCTACGCCCGCTTCGGCGCGGAGGGCGACGCTCCGGTGGTCGTTATGTGCAACTTTATACCAGTGCTGCGTGACAACTTTCGCGTAGGTGTGCCCGCCCCAGGGCAGTGGGAAGAGGCCATCAACACCGACTCTGCCCTGTACGGGGGAGGGAACTTTGGCAACCTTGGCGCGGTTCAAACAGAACACATTCCGTGCGACGGGCAGCCTCATTCGGTGACACTGACCCTTCCGCCGCTCTCTGTCGTGGTCATACGGCACAAACAAACGAATTGAACCGGAGGAACGGGATGGAAAACAAGCGATTGACGCAACGCTCGATGGTCTTCGTGCTGGCGGGGGGGCGCGGAAGCCGGCTCAAGGAACTGACCGACCGACGGGTAAAACCGGCTGTGTTCTTTGGGGGCAAGGCGCGGATCATCGACTTTGCACTGTCCAACGCGCTCAATTCCGGCATTCGGCGCATGGCGATTGCCACCCAGTACAAGGCGCACAGCCTGATCCGGCATTGCCAAAGGGGCTGGAATTTCTTTCGGGCCGAGCGCAACGAATTTCTGGATGTATTGCCCGCGTCGCAGCGAACGGGCAACGAGAATTGGTACCTTGGGACGGCGGATGCGGTCACCCAGAACATCGACATCGTGGACAGTTACGACGTTGATTACGTGATCATTCTGGCGGGCGACCACATCTACAAAATGGACTACGAACTGATGCTGCGCCAGCACGTCGAACAGGACGCCGACGTGACGGTGGGCTGCCTAACCGTGCCGCGGATGGAGGCGACTGCTTTTGGCGTCATGGCGACGGACAAGGACAGCCGCATCACGTCATTCCTGGAAAAGCCGGCCGATCCACCGTCGACCCCTGAAGACCCCGACAAGGCGCTGGCTTCAATGGGGATCTACGTCTTTAAATGGAGCTTCCTGCGCGATCTGCTGCGCAAAGATGCCGAGGACGAGAACTCGAGCCACGATTTCGGCAACGACCTGATCCCCGACATCGTCAAAAACGGCAAGGCCGTCGCACACAGGTTCACGGACAGCTGCGTGCGCGACGACGGTGCGATTGCCTATTGGAAAGATGTCGGGACAGTTGACGCCTTCTGGGAAAGCAATATCGACCTCACGTCGTTTACCCCCGAACTGAACCTCTGGGACCGGCAATGGCCGATCTGGACCTATTCCGAAAGCGTGCCGCCCGCCAAATTCATCCACGACCAACGCGACCGACGCGGAATGGCCATCTCGTCCATGGTGTCGGGCGGGTGCATCATCTCGGGCACGGAGGTCCGCAATTCGGTGTTGTTCACCAACGTGCACACGAATTCTTATGCGGTGCTTGATCACGCGGTGCTGTTGCCGCATGTCAAGGTGCACCGTAATGCTCGGCTGCGAAACGTCGTGATCGACCGTGGCGTCGAAATTCCCGAAGGATTGGTTGTAGGTGAGGACCGGCTCGAAGACGCCAAGTGGTTCCGGGTGACGGATCGCGGCACAACGCTGATCACAAGGGACATGCTGGAAAAGCGAGCCGCCTCTCTATGACGCGGATCCTGTCCGTCGCGTCCGAATGCGCACCGCTGGTCAAAACCGGTGGCCTTGCAGATGTCGTGGGCGCGCTGCCTGCGGCATTGGCGGCGCTGGGGGACGAGATGCGGACGCTGTTGCCGGGCTATCGCGCCGTGATGAAGCAGGCCAAACCTGCAAAATCCGTTGCCACGTTCCCGTCCCTTTTTGGCGGGCCCGCGCGCATTCTTGCGGGGAAAGCGCACGGTTTGTCGTTGCTCGTCCTTGATGCCCCGCACCTTTATGACCGTGATGGGGGGCTGTATGCAGGCGAGGATGGCAACGACTGGCCTGATAATCCGGAACGGTTCGCTGCGCTTAGTTATGCGGCTGCGTTTGTTGCACGCAATGGAGCGGGCGACTGGGCACCCGAGATGGTGCATGGGCACGATTGGCAGGCCGGGCTGACCCCGGAGTATATGCACGCCATGACCGATGGGCTAGGCGACGTGCCTTTCGTCTTTACGATCCACAACATCGCGTTTCATGGTAACGCAAGTGCAGACCGCATCGGTGCGCTTGGGTTGTCGCCTACGCGATTTACTGCGGATCATTTCGAGTTCTGGGGGCAGGTGTCAGCGCTTAAGGCCGGACTGACGGGAGCTGACACGCTCACCACCGTTTCCAAGACTTACGCCGAAGAACTGATGACGCCTGCCTATGGCATGGGCATGGACGGAGTCCTGCGTGCACGGCGCGCGGATTTTTCGGGGATCGTGAACGGGATCGATACGCATACTTGGAACCCGGCCACCGATCCGCAGATCAAGACCTACAAATCCGCCCGCGGCAAGCGCCCCAACAAGACTGCGCTGCGCAAAGAATTCGGACTGGGAAAATCTGATGGCCCGCTTTGCGTCCTGATTTCCCGCTTGACGCATCAGAAGGGGATTGACCTGCTGCTTGATGCGCTCCCCGCGCTGACCTGGCGTGGCGGCCAACTGGCGTTGCTGGGGTCGGGGGATACTGATCTGGAGGTCGCGCTTCTCGAACGCGCAGCGGCCGAGCCGAACGTCAGCGTGCGCATTGGCTATGACGAGGCATTGTCGCACCGAATGATGGCAGGCGGGGACGCGATCCTTGTACCGTCACGCTTTGAACCTTGCGGGCTGACACAGCTTTACGGGTTGCGCTACGGCACCGTGCCGCTGGTGGCGCTGACAGGCGGTTTGGCGGACACGGTGATCAACGCAAGCCCTGCCGCACTGGCGGCCCGCGCGGCCACGGGCGTGCAATTCAATCCCATCACTGCCGAGGCGCTGGCCAACGCTTTCACCCATCTTTGCGACCTTTATGCCCAACCGAAAGTCTGGGCTGACCTTGGCAAGAATGCGATGAAACACCCTGTTGGTTGGGAAACATCAGCGGCGGAATACGCAGCGCTTTACCGGCAGTTGTTGCCGGGCTAGGGATGGAAACACGGTTTTCCATTCAGGCGGGCACGCCGTTTCCCCTCGGGGCAACCTTTGATGGCGACGGCGTCAACTTTGCCATCTTCTCACGTCATGCCACGCGCGTTTCCTTGTGTCTTTTTGACGAGGCTGGGCACGAAGTCGAGATCATCAACATGCCTGAACGCGAAGGCCATATCTGGCATTGCTACATGTCTGGCATGCGACCGGGTCAGCAATACGGCTATCGCATGCACGGCCCCTATGCGCCCGAAGAAGGGCACCGGTTCAACCCATACAAATTACTGATCGATCCTTATGCCAAGCGTCTGACCGGTCACCCTGTCTGGCATGACGCGCTCTATGGCTATCAGGCCGGCCATCGCGAGAAGGATCTGAGTTTCGACAAGCGTGACAGCGCCCCTTACATGCCGCGGTCGGTTGTTGTCGATCCGGCGTTCACGTGGGGCAACACGGTGCGCCCCGGCACGCCGCGTTCCGACACGATCGTCTACGAGGCGCATGTCAAAGGCATGACGGCGGGACGCCGCGATATTGACAATCCCGGCACGTTTCAGGCCATGGCCTCGGACCCGGTGCTGGAGCATTTGACCGACCTGGGCATAACCGCAGTTGAGCTGTTGCCGGTGCACGCCTTTGTGGATGACAGGTTTCTTGTCGATCGGGGCATGCGGAACTTCTGGGGTTACATGTCCTACGGGTTTTTCGCGCCCGACCCGCGCTATATGCAGGACACGGACATTGCCGAGTTTCAGCAGATGGTCGCCCGGTTCCACGGCGCCGGGATCGAGGTGATTTTGGATGTGGTCTACAACCACACCGCAGAAGGGGGCGAAATGGGCCCCACGCTTGCGTTTCGCGGGCTCGACAATGCGAGCTACTACCGGTTGGAAAATGACCGGCGGTATTATGTCAACGACACCGGCACCGGGAACACGTTGAATTTCGACAACCCGTTCACGCTGCGTCTCGCGATGGATTCGCTGCGCTATTGGGTCGAGGTGATGCATGTGGATGGCTTCCGTTTTGATCTCGCCTCATCCCTCGGGCGCACCGACGGTGTGTTTGATCGCGACGGACCGTTTTTTCAGGCGATCCGGCAGGACCCTGTCCTGAACCGAACCAAGCTGATCGCAGAACCCTGGGACGTTGGCCCCGGTGGCTACCAACTGGGCGCCTATCCTGCGCCCTTTGCCGAATGGAACGACAAATTTCGCGATGATACGCGTAAATTTTGGCGCGGCGACGCGCGCATGATGGCGGCGATGGCGGCCCGCCTATCCGGCTCGGCGCAGTTTTTTGACCACGACGGGCGATCGCCGACGGCGTCCGTCAACTTTGTCACCGCCCATGACGGTTTTACGCTGATGGACACAGTCAGCTATAACGACAAGCACAACGAGGCCAACGGCGAAGGCAACCGCGACGGTCATGCGCACAATGCCTCGGACAATATGGGTGTCGAGGGGCATTCGAACGATCCAGCGATCCTGTCCGCCCGTCAAAGAAGGCGGCGCAACCTGATGGCCAGCATGCTGTTTTCTCAAGGCATGCCGATGATCCTGTCAGGCGACGAGATCGGCAATAGCCAAAGCGGCAACAACAACGCCTATTGTCAGGACAACGCCATCGGATGGGTCGACTGGAGCGATCCCGACACCGAATTCCTGGATTTTTGTCGCAAGGCCATCGCCTTTCGCAAAGCGCACCCGATCCTGCACCAACGCCGTTTTCTGCACAGCCAGGCTCGGCTGGTTGATGGCGAACAAGACCTGTTCTGGCGCCGGTCCGATGGTGCGCCGATGCAGCAGGTCAACTGGGACGATCCAGAAGAACGCACGCTGGTGGCCGAGATGCGCATGGCCTCTGGTTCGCCGCAATACGTCGAAGGCGAAAGCGCGCTGACAGTCGTGCTGAACGCGGGGCCGGCCGTTGACCTGACGCTGAGTGAAACGCTCGAGGGCACTCGTTGGGTGCGCCGCTTTGATACTGCCGAACCCACTGCATGGGGCCGGTTCCATGGCAGCAGGATCGACGCGAATTCCTTTGCGGTCTTTGTTCAGGAGCAGCACGGGCAAGACAACGAAGGGGAAGAACATGTCGTATGAAATCGTGAAAACCCGGCCGATTGACGGACAGAAACCCGGCACCAGCGGTCTGCGCAAGAAAACCAAGGTTTTCATGTCGCCGCATTACCTCGAAAACTATGTTCAGGCGATTTTCGATGGCACCGGTGGTGTTGCAGGCAAGACGCTGGTGATCGGCGGCGATGGTCGGTTCTTCAACGACCGCGCGATCCAGGTGATCCTGCGGATGGCCGCGGCAAGCAATGCGGCGCACTGCATCGTGGGGCAGGGTGGCCTTCTGTCCACACCAGCGGCGTCGCACCTGATCCGCAAACGCGGGGCGGATGGCGGCCTTATTTTGTCGGCCAGCCACAACCCCGGCGGCCCCGACGCCGATTTCGGTCTGAAATACAATGGCCCAAACGGTGGTCCCGCGACTGAAGGTGTCACGGCGCAAATCTTTGAATGCACTGAAAAAATACAAGAATACGCGATCCTGACAGCTCAGGACGTGGATCTGATGACATTGGGTGACAGCACACTTGGCGACATGAGCATCGAGATCGTGGATCCGGTGCATGACTACGCTGAGCTGATGGAAGAGCTGTTTGATTTCGTCGCCATAACCGCGCTTTTCGCGGGCGGGTTCACGATGCGCTTTGACGCCATGCATGCGGTCACCGGCCCCTATGCCACCGCGATCCTCGAGCAGCGGCTGGGCGCACCCAAGGGCTCGGTTATGAACGGAATTCCCAGCCCCGATTTCGGCGGCGGCCATCCCGACCCCAACCCGATCTGGGCCAAAACGTTGATGGACATCATGTATGCGCCGGATGCCCCCGATTTCGGGGCAGCCTCTGACGGCGACGGCGACCGTAACATGATCGTCGGACGAGGGGCCTATGTGACGCCGTCCGACAGTCTCGCACTGCTGGCCGCGCAGGCGCATCTTGCGCCCGGCTACAAGAACGGCCTTGCGGGTGTCGCGCGGTCCATGCCAACGTCCGGCGCCGCTGACCGCGTGGCCAACAGCCTGGGCATCGCAAGTTTTGAAACGCCCACGGGCTGGAAGTTCTTTGGCAACCTGCTTGATGCGGGCAAGGTCACGCTGTGTGGCGAGGAAAGTGCCGGCACCGGCAGCGATCATGTCCGCGAAAAGGATGGGCTTTGGGCCGTGCTCTTGTGGCTGAACATCCTCGCCGTGACCGGCAAATCGGTGCGAGAGTTGTTGGCGGATCTGTGGACCGCGCATGGGCGCTGCTACTACTCGCGCCATGACTATGAAGATGTCGACGCGGACAGGGCTGCCGCTGTGATCGACCGGCTGCGCGCAATGCTCCCTGATCTGCCGGGCCGGGTTTTTGCCGGTCGGACTGTCGAATGGGCTGATGAGTTTGCCTATGACGACCCCGTAGACAACAGCCGCTCCGAAGGGCAGGGGCTGCGGATCGGGTTCGATGGCGGCGCGCGCGCTGTCTTCCGGCTGTCGGGTACCGGAACCGTGGGGGCGACCATTCGGCTCTACCTCGAAAACCCGCAAACCGACGCGGACAAACTCGACCTCGCACCCGAAGACGTGCTGGCCCCGATCAACGCCGCCGCGCTCGAGATTTCGGACCTGAGGGCCATGACCGGTCGCGATGCGCCAAACGTGATCACCTGATCCGCAGCTCGGCACGGGTGACCTGACGCCGGAAGGCGCCTGCGACATCTTTTCAACGCGACAGAAGCGTGCCAAGACTGCGCCATTGGCTGGTTGCGGTAACATCAGGTGCGAGTGGATGCTCGGGTATGCCCCTCAATCCAGCTTGGAATGAATGGGACATCTCGACTGCTGGGCCATCATGCCGCCCGCAGCGGATGCAAGAGGCGACGATATGAATGCAGTGGCTCCGATCCGTACGGACGATTTGCGCGCGACCATCCACAGGCACCTGACCTACACGATCGGCAAGGATATTGGCCACGCGAGCCTCTACGATTGGCGTATGGCTGTCAGCTTTACAGTGCGCGACCTGATTGTTGACAGCTGGTTCGCGGCCACGCGAAAAACTTACGAGGCGCAGGGAAAACGGGTTTATTACCTGTCGCTCGAGTTTCTCATTGGTCGGATTCTCGAGGATGCGGTGATCAACCTCGGTCTTCACCAACGCATTGCCGACGTCCTTGCCGAGGATGGCATTAAACTACAGGACGTGGTCGATGACGAACCCGATGCTGCTCTGGGTAACGGTGGGCTTGGCCGCCTTGCCGCCTGTTTCCTCGAAAGCCTGTCTACCCTCGGCTGCCCCGCATATGGCTATGGAATCCGCTATGAACACGGGCTCTTTCGCCAGCGGTTCGAGGGTGGGCAACAGGTCGAAACGCCCGAAGACTGGCTGAACCAGCCCCACCCGTGGGAATTTGAACGCCACGAGGCCGCCTACACCATTTCCTTCAAAGGTCATGTTCATACCGAGGACCACAAAACCGTCTGGCATCCGGGCGAAACCGTGATTGCCCGCGCCTATGATACACCGGTGATTGGCTGGCAGGGGAAATGGGCCAACACACTGCGGTTGTGGGGTGCGCATCCCACAACGCTCTTTGACCTCGAACGTTTCAACGCGGGCGACCACACGGCCGCTGCAGCCCCTGAGGCGCTGGCCAGGTCGCTTTCGCGCGTCCTTTATCCAGAAGATTCCACCGAAAGCGGCAAGGAACTGCGGCTCAAGCAGGAATACTTCATGACCTCGGCCGCCCTGCAGGACATCCTGCGCCGGTTCCTGTCGGAATACGACGATCTGCGCCTGCTGCCCGAAAAGGTCGCGATCCAGATGAACGACACGCACCCTGCGCTCGCCGGGCCCGAGTTGTTGCGCCTGTTGATCGACGACCACGGTCTCGATTGGAATGTCGCCAAGGATTTGGCGGCGCGCTGTCTCAACTACACCAACCACACCCTGTTGCCCGAAGCGTTGGAGACGTGGTCCACATGGATGATGGGCCGCGTGCTGCCCCGGCACATGCAGATCATCGAACGCATCGACGCAGAGCATCGCCAAATGACAGGCTGTGCGCCTGACCTCGGCGTCGTGCACCACGATCAGGTGCACATGGGCATCCTCGCCTTTGTCATGGCATCCCATGTAAACGGCGTCTCGGCCCTGCACACCGATCTGATGCGCGACACCGTCTTTGCCGACCTCAACCGGCATTACCCGGGCCGCATCCTGAACCAGACCAACGGTGTCACCCCGCGCCGGTGGCTGCGCCTGTCAAACCCGTCACTGGCACGGGTGATCACGTCGGCCATTGGCGAGGGTTGGGAGAACGATCTGGCGCGTTTGTCAGAGCTTTCCGTGCATGAGGGCGACGCTGAACTGCATACAGCGATCCGTACGGCCAAACGCGCCAACAAGGTGGCGTTCGCAGACTGGGTCGCGGATACTATGGGGATCGAGATTGACCCAAACGCGATGTTCGACGTGCAGGTCAAACGTATTCACGAATACAAGCGCCAATACCTCAACATCCTCGAGATCATCGCCCGCTGGCAGGCGATCCGCCGTGATCCCACCGCAGGCTGGACGCCCCGGGTAAAGATCTTTGGCGGCAAAGCGGCCCCCGGTTACTTTGTGGCAAAGGATATTATTCGTCTTATCAATGATGTCGCGATCGTTATTAATTCCGATCCGATCACGGCACCGCTGCTCAAAATCGTCTATCCGCAGAACTACAACGTCTCAATGGCGCAGCGCCTGATCCCTGCTGCCGATCTGTCCGAACAGATCTCGACCGCGGGCAAGGAGGCGTCGGGCACCGGCAACATGAAATTCGCGATGAACGGCGCGCTGACCATCGGAACGCTCGACGGCGCCAATGTCGAAATCCGCGAGCATGTGGGGGCCGAGAACTTCTTTCTCTTCGGGATGACCGCTGGAGAGGTGCAGGATCGGTACAAGGTGCCAGATCATGCGCGCAAAGCGATCCTCGCCAGCAAGCCATTACAGGACGTATTGCAGGCCATTGCCGAGGGCAGGTTCAACGCGGACGAGCCGCACCGCTACCACGGTTTGGTCGACATGACGTGGAACCACGACTCCTTCCTCGTGGCTTCGGACTTTGACGCGTATCTCGCCGCGCAGGCACAAGTGGATGCTGCCTATGGCGACACGGTGCACTGGGACCGCATGGTGCTGCGCAATATTGCGGGGTCGGGATACTTTTCCTCTGACCGCACGATCCGCGGGTATATGAGCGACATCTGGCAGGCTGAACCGCTGCTCTGAGCGCGGTTTAGCCTGGTTTCAACGACACCGCACCGTCCAGCAGCGCAAAACCGTTGCCCGGCAATTCCAGCCTGTCCGCGCCAAGGGTCGCGTGCTGCGGTCCCACGAGGGTCGTAGGTGCACTCAAGGCCAGAGTCTGCGGCTCCCGGGAGAGGTTGAACACACATGTCCGCGTCTGCTCCCCCTCTGTCCGTTCGAACGCCAGCACCGGCTCGGGCAGGTTCAGAAACCGCGTCTGCATCCCGCGCAGTGCGTCCGTGGTTTTTCGAAATCCGATCATGTCCTTGTACCACTGCAGCATGTCATCGCGCCCCTGCTGGTCCACAGCCTTGGCGGCCTGCGGTGCTTTCACCGGCAGCCACGGCGTGCCATCCGAAAAGCCCGCGTTCATCGAGTCCTTTTCCCAGACCATTGGCGTGCGGCACCCGTCGCGCCCCTTGACTGACGGCCAGAACCGCAGCGCGGGCGGATCGGTCAGCTCTTCGTAGACCAGTTCGGTATCGGTCAGGCCCAACTCCTCGCCCTGGTAAATCCCGATCGTTCCGGGAAAGCACATCAGCATCACGCAGGTCATCCGCCCGATCGCGTCCTCGGACACTGCATGATCAGCCCAGCGCCCCACATGCCGTTCCACATCGTGGTTGGAAAACGACCAGTAGGGATGCCCATCCGGCGCGCCCTTCTGAAACCCTTCGACACAGGACCGGAAATGCGCGGCACTGAAATCCGGCCCCAGCATCGCAAAGCTGTAGGTCATGTGCAGGCGCGACGCCCCGCTGGTGTATTCGCCCATGATCTGGATCGACCGTTCGCCCATCTCGCCCACTTCGCCGACCATCATGATGTCGTTGTATTGGTCGGTCAGCGCGCGCAGTTTTTCCAGAAACCCCAAGTTTTCGGGCCGCGTCTTGTTATAGATGTTCTGCTGCATCCCGTAGAGATCGGTCGCCATCACTTGCGGGCGCGTGTTGGCGGGCGGGTTGTCGCGCAGCTTGGCGTCGTGGAAATAGTAGTTCACGGTGTCGAGCCGGAACCCGTCCAGCCCCTTGTCCAGCCAGAACTGGCAGGTGGCGAGGATCGCCTCGACCACCTCAGGATTGTGAAAGTTCAGGTCAGGCTGCGCGATCAGGAAATGGTGCAGATAATATTGCCCGCGCCCCGGATCGAACTCCCACGCGGGACCGCCGAAATGGCTGTGCCAATTGGTCGGTGGTGACCCGTCAGGTCTGGGATCGGCCCAGACGTACCAATCGGCCTTCGGATTGTCGCGATCCACACGGCTTTCGCGGAACCACGGGTGCTGGTCCGACGTGTGCGATAGAACTTGGTCGGTGATCACCTTGAGACCGAGGTCATGCGCCCGTGCAATCAGCGCCTCGAAATCCTCCATCGTGCCAAAGCGGGGATCGACCGCGGTGTAGTCCGACACATCGTAACCCATATCCTTCTGCGGTGATTGAAAGATCGGTGACAACCAGATGCAATCTGCCCCCAGATCCGCCACGTGATCCAACCGGCGCGTGATCCCCTTGAGATCCCCCAACCCGTCGCCGTTATCGTCTTGAAATGACCGTGGATAGATTTGGTAGATGATCGCGTTGCGCCACCATTCTTGCATCGGGGGCTCCTTGTTCCTGGTGTGGTTCATTCAAGCTAAGGGAGTGCGTCCGAAGAAGAAAGCAGGCCGTATCAGCGAGTGTGGGTGGTCTTGGCGGCAATAAAGGTCGTGGACCACGCCGAATATGTTCTTCAACACCATTGCGTGGTGGTTTCGCGTTTTTTGGGCCTGCCGGCTAAAGGATGCGATAGCGTACCAAGAGGGAGGCTATCGCTAACAACAAGAGGAGTGGCAGAACCACAAGCGGCATCGTCGCAACCCCGAGCGGTGCCAGCGCTGAACTGCCGCGCGACAGGATAAACCACGCGATCAGCCAGATGGCGGCGCGTGACCGCATGGCAAATGCGACCGTCGCAAGTGCCAAAAGAAACGCGTCGTTTAAAGCCGCAAGCCAAATGAGCGCCTGAATGCTGGTCTCTGTGCCAACTGGCTGTTGGGCGATGTCCCACCCGTAGCGTGTCAGTTGTATCGTACCGACGACAAGACACACCAAAAACAGCCAATACATGATCACGGCAAACGTGTTTGGCGCACGCACTACAGAAGACCTTTTGGTGCTCAATCGAAAAAAGCCGGAGAATAGAACCACCTTTTGCGGAGGTTCTTCATGGAATACTTGTCAAGGATCGTACGGTTCTCGGTGACCGTGCCCATTGCGCCGTGACCCAAACCAACCTGCAACAACACCGTCGCTGTGTTTTTGATCATTGTCTTGTGCGTGTCATCCAAAACGTCACCCTTCGCGGTGACGTTCAACAGCGCCTGAGCAATTCCGAGCTGATCCGCGGGTGCACCGGAAATCTGTTGCACATGTGACCCTTTGCGCAAACCCACCTCGGAAAAGAACTTTTCTCTATAGTGATCGCGGTAGGCTTTGCGCTTTTTCGCCTTTGGTATCCATGCGTCCTCGTCGACCCGAGCCATCACAACACCCTAATTTGCCAAAGCGCCCGGAAACACGTCACCGACCAGAATTTGATAGGCTTGATCGACATTGGCGGGCGTGATTTTCCATCGATCCCAGTCATCAAATTCAAAAAGAAATTTCATCTCGCCGTCTGACCGCAGAACAAACAAGACCTTGATCCAATAATCGTCGCCGTCGACGCGTGTTATCTCGCGCAATTGCTTGAAGGCGGTCGTGATTGTTTTCATATCCCGGCCCAGACGAAACGAAATGCGCTTGCCGGTGTGAAAACGGAACATTTCACCGCCGCTGCTGACACCATCCTTGGTTTCGAACATGTACCCGGCATAGTCCCAATCGCCCTCTTGCGTCTGGGCCGCTTTCTTAAGCGTCCGTCCAATTTCGATGATCAGGTCTTCTTCCATTTTCGCTCTTACCTTTGATGCATGGATCCATCTGGATCAGTCCGAAAATACACCCTGTCAAACGTCTCCCCCGGTTCGTTCGCCATGTCAATTGGCTGCGACCGCAGCGGCGTTCGTGTCCCGTCTGGGGCCACTTCGTAGACGGTATAGTCGCCGTAAAAGTGGTCAGGACGCACAGCACCCGGGGGATCGATTTCGACGTTCACTTCAATTTCAATCTGCCTGTTGTTTGCTCGACCGTAGGCGATCCAGTCTGCCCACTCGTTTTCCATTGTCTTCCACGCGCCGGTGTTCAGATTTGCCGCCTGGGGCACGATACCCTGATCGGGCACATCGCCAAAAAAGCGGTGCGCAAAGATGTGACCGCCATGGTCGCCATCGCGACCGAATTCCCTGCCGATCTCGGTTGCGTTGTCGCCGCGGTCCGAGGATCCGAAATCGTCGCGGATGGTTGCAGAGCCCGATGCGGGCCGACCCGTATCAGGATCCACGACAATGCTGGCGCTGTTTCTGCCGCGGACGTAGGTCGTGCTTGGCGTCGGGCCGTTTGGCGTTGCCCGTTGTTCGGTGTCATCCAGCGGACCAGCGCCACCAAACCGGTCTTCGTCTACGATACGATCAATCGACGGGTCGATATCTGAATCCAACACTTCCCGTTGAACGAGGGTGGTTGCCCGTGGGTTTGGTGTGCCATCCGGGATCGCCTTTATGATGACCCGCGTCGTGGCGCGCGACGTGCGCATGCCAACAAACCGCAGCCCTTTCAGGGCAGCCGCCGCCGCGGCACCGAAACCTGCCAAGGCAACACTGATTGCAATGTCGATGGCAACTTCGGCGGCCAGAAAGGTCGCATCAATCCGCGCCCTGTTCATTGCGATGATTAGGCCCTCGGTTTCGTAGGTCTGCCAAAAGTCATTCCACCACTGGACCAAGCCTTCCCATATGGAAGACGCGAGGTCCGCAAGCATTTCTCCGATGCGCAGGTTGAATTCCAGTTCGTGGGCGTTTTGGACTTCACTGGCCCTTCGCGTGCGGTCCGCCGCATCATCAAATCCGAAATAGTCCTGAACGTTGGCGATGACCGCGGCTCCCGGTGACACAAACGCCCCCGGATGATCGGGCGACATTGGATCGCGAAAGCTCAGCCCGTTTATGTAGTCTTGGATGGCTTGCGTCACGGCATCCCTGAGAGCGGTCTGCTCTGCTTCTGTTCCCACCACACCGGCCAGCAGCCCGATTGTGTGCAACATGGCCTCATATTCCTTGAGCCGTTCAAGGAAGTACTGTTGCTGATCTTGCCTGACGTGGGTCAGAAACTCGTCTGGCGTCATATCCAGGTTGTTCTGGCCAACCGCCACGTCGCGAATGGCCTGCAACATGGATCGAGGAGGTTGACCTGAACCTGCTTCCACGGCCTGCTGCCTGACAATGCGCTCGTGAAAAGCCGGACGGCAAAGTGATGTGCAACCAAGCATCAGTTGATCTTCACCGACTTCCCGGTGATGCGCACCAACTCTTGGCCGTCAATCAGGATTTTCTTGCCGGTGATAGAGACCGTCCCGTCTTCTCGCATCAACACTTTGCTGTCTCCCACGACGATTTCGTACTGTTGACCGACGATTGAAATCTTGTTCTGCCCCACCTCTTCATAGGCCCCAATTCCAACAGTTGTGTTGGAAACGCCGCCTACGATTGTCTGCATCCCGCCGCCTACAGTCACAGCCTTGCCTGCGCCGACCACTTCGGTTGACGACAGCATCACGGTTTCGGCCTTGTTCTTTGCAACGCCGATCACGAGGTTTCCCTCCCCCATGTTCAGCATGTCAGGAACACCAAGTTTGGAAGCCATGTCGCCCAAAGCAGATGTCAGCGCCTGAAATTTCTCGGTCACAAAACGCTGCAGCTTGTTGGGGCCCACAAGCAGCGTCATGTCACCGCCAATGACTTCGTGATGATTGTTGCCGACCTCGATTGTTTTGTTCGATCCTACACTTTCGAGCTGATTTCGATCCACGCGTTTCGAGCGATCGTTCTCAATGTGAAGTTCGTGGTCCTTTTGAGCGTGCAAATAGATTTTCTCGGCGTTTTTTGCGTCTTCAAACGTCAATTCGTTAAAGCCGGTGCCTTGGTGCGTGTCCGTTCTGAATACGCTCTTGGTTTTTTGCGCCGGTAGGTCGTAAGGCGCTTCGTTTTTGCCGTTGTATACACACCCGGTCACGATCGGTTTGTCCGGATCACCGCGCAGGTGCTCGACGATGACTTCCATGCCGATGCGCGGGATGACCATGCCGCCCCAGCCCTTGGAAGCCCAACTCTGGCTGACTCGAACCCGCATCGTGTGCGCGCCTTTGAGATCCCAGTGAAAGCGGCACAGGATGCGACCGAATTCGTCACAGTCGATCTCGCCGTCGCCTACAACTTCTGCTGTTTCGGGTCCCTGAACACGGGGACCGATACGGCGCCGGTCCGGACGGTAAGGTGTATCGTCAGGCATAAGGACATAAGCGCCTGCATATGGCGCTTCATCACCGCCTGTATCGCCTGTACCGTAAGCTTGCGCGCGAAATCTGTGTTCGGCCTTCAGGCACACAAATGTGCGGCCGGTGGCCCCCGGCACCGTGTCGCCCTCCAGTTTTACCTTCCAGCCTGCACCAAGCGATACCACGTCGCCCTCGGCACGGTGGCGCGGGGCTTGGCCACGTTCGGCATCCGCACGGCGTTGTACCACGCCGCGCCCTTCGACTTGATCGAGGTAATCGCCCGGCCAGTCATAGCTTTCCACGTCTCCGTGCGGGTGTCGTGCGTCTCCCGCCTGATCGACCTCTTGCGCTGCGCTGGGGCGCTTGAAATTGTATTCGGTCAACCGCACGGCACCGGTTGTAATCCGTTCGGCAGGTGACCACAGGTTGAAGTGTTCGCCATCGTGCTGATGGAACCTGCCGACACTGTAATAAGGCCGCGTGCCACCGGGCACCTGTGGCAGGGTGAATTCGGCATCGGTGAGCAGCATCGTGTGATTGCCGGGGGAATGCCGCCATGACCAGCTGATGCCGTGCCGTTCGAGCTGACGACATACAAAATCCGCGTCGGTTTCGCCGTATTGGACTGTGTATTCCAGCACGGGGTAGTCGGCTGTGACCTGTACGTCGATATGCGGCGCACCCAGATCGGCGTAGTCCTTGAGCACCTCGCGGACAATCTCAATCACTGTTTTGTCGTGAAAAATCCGCATATTGCGGCGCAATCCGGCAACGTGCAACCAGGGCCGCAAGGTCAGATCATAACGCAGCCCGTTCTCCGTGGCACCGCCGGCCGCGGCCTGACAGACAATGCCATCAAACGAACGGGTACCATCGGCGTGCTCTATCTCAACAGTGGCGTGGGTTCCCAAAAGGGTATGCAAGTCCAGCCCGGATTGCGGTGACAATGCCTGTACGTGCCACTCAAAACCACCCGACAACTCTTCGGTACCATCCATCCGGAGCAGCACCAGCACGTCCGGTCCCAGCACGGTGGACAAGCGCCCCTGACGGTCGGTTTGTTTGAAAACAGTGTTCATGCGAAAAAAAACTCCAACCAAAACGCACCGCGTCACAGTGTCGAATTCGTGTATAGGTTACAATGCTCGGATCGGTCTTGCGGCGAATTCACGCTCGCCCGATTCAGGATCAACCAGCCCCTCAACTGCCAAAGGTCACCGCCATTCGTTTCGGCAAGCAATACATCCACCGGCGACAAAAAGTAGCTGCTTACACAGCGTTGACCGCTGCCCAAATCTGAGCTCGAAATAGACCTGAGGGCAGGGGGATAACAGCCGAACCGGTGTCGAGATCAGAAAAGAACCTTGCACCCGAGCGTTTTGCGGAACGCGGCAATCAAGTCTTGGACGGTTTCGGCCCCGACATACAAGCCGCCGGTACGGTCGGCGAGGCATCGCGCGACGGTTTCGGAATTGCGATACTCTTCGCCCGCCTGTTCCCCCCAGGCAAAAAATTCCCCACGAACCTTAAAGCCGATGACGTGCACCGTGATGTCCTTACCGGAAAGCTCCGCCGCCAGCGCACAAGGCGCACCGCCGCAGGTTTCCTTGCCATCGGTGACCAGCAAAACGGTGCCCCCCGACTGCCGTTCGAGCAAGAGTTCTGCCGCTGTGTCGACCGCGACAGTCAGGGCGGTGTCGCCAGTGGGTTGCAGTGCTTCAACAGCGTTTGTGATGCGTGCGGCGGCATTTTCAACAGGTGCAAATCTCAGATCGACGCCAGAACAGGTGTCTGCACCGCCGGGGCCATAGATCAATAGTCCCAGCCGGCGTTGTACCGCAATCTCGGGCAGGACGTCTGCCAGCGCGCGGCGGGCCTCGAAAATGCGTGGTTCATCAATCAGGTTAAACCCCATTTCCGCCATAGAACCGGAACCGTCAAATACAATCATTGCGTCGTTGGTACAGGTATTGTCAGCGCGTGCCGACGGGCCGAACACCGTTGCCATCGCTAGGGCGGCCAGCGCCGCTGTGCGCGCACCTGTCATCTCTCGGATTCCACAATCCGCGAGCGAATGAGAAAACGGCGTTCTGTGCCGTTATCAAGGCTGAACATGCCGCCGCGCCCGGGCACCATGTCGAGGATGAGTTGCGTGTGTTTCCACACTTCGTATTGCGGACCCGAGATGTAGAATTCGGCGCCTTGGACAGAGCCAAGTTTCACGTCTGTGCTGCCCAGTGGGAAATCGCCGACCTCAAAACACATCGGGGACGAGCCGTCACAGCATCCTCCCGATTGGTGGAACATGACCTCACCGTGACGCTCCTGAATCTCGCTGAGCAAATCAAGTGCGCCTTTGGTTGCAACGACCGGCGCATCGGGATCTGTCCCGGCTATGGCAAGACTGTCGGTGACACAAGTCATCGGGGTGTCGGTCATGGCGCGGCTCCTGAAACCCGTTTGCTCAGCGTTTCGCCATTTCCGGCCAGCGTCAACGCGCCATAAGTCGTATTCAGAGATCAAGCCGTTCCTGCTCCGAAGCGGTCAACAGGCGACAACGGGTAAAGAACCGTCGCCCCTTGCCACTGTCGAGGCTGAACATCCCGCCGTGCCCGTTGATCACGTCAACCACGCATTGCATTTCCATCCAGCGGTGGTTCTGGTATTTTGCGACATAAAGTGGCGTGCCCAAAACGTCGCCCAAGCGCACAGCGTTCTTTTTCAAAATGTCATCTTCGTGCGGAACGCAAATGATCCCGGTGCCATCAAAGGCCTGGCCCATGTGAAATAGGGCAACCGGGCCATGGTCGTTGGTTATATCGCCAAGCAGGTCCAATGCTGTTTCCGTGGCCTCGACCTGCGTGCCGCGCCGAACCCCTGCCAAAGGATCGTCCAGGTCAACCGCCACCAGAATACTCATCCGCGCCTCATGAAAAATGACGGGGCCAGTGTTGACCCCGCCAAAACCTAGCGCGTTCAGGATGCTTTAAAAGAAGCCCAGCTTGTTCGGGCTGTAGCTGACCAGCATGTTCTTGGTCTGCTGGTAGTGGTTCAGCATCATCTTGTGCGTTTCGCGCCCGATCCCGGACTGCTTGTAGCCGCCGAAGGCCGCGTGGGCGGGGTAGGAGTGATAGCAGTTTGTCCAGACCCGGCCCGCCTGAATGGCACGCCCAAAGCGGTAGCACTTGTTGATGTCGCGCGACCACACCCCGGCGCCGAGACCGTAGAGCGTGTCGTTCGCGATTTCGAGCGCTTCGGCGTCGTCCTTGAACGTGGTGACCGACACCACGGGGCCAAAAATCTCTTCCTGAAACACCCGCATCTTGTTGTGGCCCTTCAGGATCGTCGGCTGGATGTAATAGCCACCCGCCATATCGCCTGGCATGTCGCGCTTGCCACCGCCGGTCAGCACTTCGGCACCTTCCTGACGGCCGATGTCGAGATAGCTCAGGATCTTTTCCTGCTGCTCGGACGACGCTTGCGCGCCCATCATCGTGGCACCGTCGCGCGGGTCGCCGCAGTCGATGGCTTCGGTCCGGGCAATGACCCGCTCCATGAACCGGTCGTAGATCGCTTCGTGCACCAGCGCGCGGGACGGGCAGGTACAGACCTCGCCCTGGTTCAGGGCAAACATCACAAAGCCTTCGATCGCCTTGTCAAAGAACGCGTCATCCTCGTTTGCAACATCCGCGTGGAAGATATTGGGGGACTTTCCGCCCAGTTCCAGCGTCACGGGGATGATGTTCTCTGTGGCGTATTGCATGATCATGCGGCCCGTCGTCGTCTCGCCGGTAAACGCCACCTTGGCGATCCGGTTCGAGGTCGCCAGCGGCTTGCCGGCCTCAAGGCCGAAGCCGTTGACGACATTCAGCACACCGGGAGGCAGCAGATCACCGATCAGTTCGCAGAACACCATGATCGTGGCAGGCGTCTGTTCCGCGGGCTTCAGCACCACGCAGTTGCCCGCCGCCAGTGCCGGCGCCAGTTTCCACGCGGCCATCAGCAGCGGGAAATTCCACGGGATGATCTGGCCCACAACGCCCAGCGGTTCGTGAAAGTGATAGGCGACGGTGTCGTTGTCAATCTCGCCCATCGTGCCTTCCTGTGCGCGGATCACACCGGCGAAGTATCGGAAATGGTCAATCGCCAGCGGCAGGTCGGCGGCGCGGGTTTCGCGGATCGCCTTGCCGTTGTCCCAGCATTCGCAGATCGCCAGCAGTTCGAGGTTGTCTTCCATCACCTGCGCGATCTTCATCAACGCGTTGGCGCGCTCGGTGGGGCTGGTCTGGCCCCACGCGTCCCTGGCCCCATGGGCGGCATCCAGCGCGGCTTCGATGTCGCTGGCATCCGACCGGGCAATCTCGCCAATGGCACTGCCTGTGATCGGGCTGATATTCTCGAAATACAGACCCGCGCTTGGCGCGCGAAAGGTGCCGCCGATGAAATTGTCGTAGCGCTTGGCAAAGGGCGACACCTGCGCCGTCGCCTCCGGGTTCGTCATCTGGTTCATGGGGTTCCTCCAAAGGTCTCGCAAAACCGGGGGTTGGCATACTGCGGCCATTGGGGCTGGTGAGACGACGCCAGCCCACCCCGATACAACGCCAAAAATGCACATGCCACGGGGCGCGCCCTATAAGACCTAGGACGTACGACAATGGTCTTAAGACGCATTAAGAAACTGATTTGGAGGCAGAAAATCGTAGTAAGACCGAAGTCTTACTACCTTTCGGGCGGACGGAAGGTGACACCGTATTTTGCGTGGATCGCCTCGATCCGGCCATCATCAAGCGCATAGCGCACGGCGTCATCCACGGCATAGGCCAGCGGGCGGTAGCGGAAGTTCACACCCAGTCCGATGGTCCATTGTCCGACTGCAAAACCGGGCAGCGGTGGTTCGTGTACACTGGCGCTTTTGGGCAGCCCATGTTCCAACTGGCTGCGCGGTCCCATGGCGGCCATCACCTCACCCGCGGCCAGTGCGTCCATCGCTTCGGCCATGGTGGTATATCGCTGGATCTTGTCTGACGTGCCCACCAGCGACGTCAGGTAGAAATCCGCGATCGAGTCATTCTCGACCGCCACGGTGTCAAATCGGAAATAGGCCGGGACGGGTTTGTCTTCGGAATAGCTGTCCTTGTCATAGGCAATCGCTATCCCTTCGCCGCCGTATTGACCGGTAAAGACCACCTGTTCCACGCGGCAGGCAAATTGCGGATCCCACGGCACGCGCATCATCACGTTGGCGATACGCCCGCCGATCAGCGCGCCTTTCCAAAGGTTGAATCGCAGATCTGCCTCGAGCGTTTCGCCCGCCGCCACGTGGTTGAACCGCGCCGTTACACCGAGATCCTCGGCGATCAGGCGGGCAATGTCGACGTCGATCCCCTTGGGCTCACCGCCTTCGATCCACGAATAGGGCGGGTAATCCTCATAGACCGCAAACAGCATGTGACCCTGATCCATGATCTGGTCCAGCTCTTGGCCCACGATGTCGCGGCTGGCATTTTGCGGTTTGGGTTGCGGTACAAAATCCGCACAGGGGTCCGCCCCGACAGCAAAGGGGGCCAAAAGCCCCCCGATCCCGATCCACGTCGCGAAAACGATATGCTTCATTGTCCTAGTTCGCCGCTGACAATCCAATCGTAAGGGTTTCCGCCGCGGATTTGAAATTGCTGCTGTCCGCACTTAGGATCCCGGCCGCCCTGTAGGCAACGCTATCGGCGACAGGCGCACCTGACAAGGTTTCGATGTTGGCGGCGATCTCGGACAGTTGCAAGATCATCCCGTCGACGTCCGCGCCAGAGGCGTCCGCTTCCCAAGCCACAAGTTGATCGCGCAAGGCCTTCAGGTCGTCGCTGGCCTCGGCCATCATCTCGTCATCGGGCCGCGTCTCGATATAGGTGCGGATCGCCCACGCCGCCTTTTGGCCCAGCAGGTCGCCAAAGGCGGGCATCTTGGTGATGCCGTTCTGTGTGTAACCGTGGATATAGCGTTCCATGTACCACTCGTCGCCGTATTCCTCGGCCTCGAGATAGCGCAGGTCCGGTGCCAACCCGCCCGAGATCACCTCGAGCCCGTGGCACCGCGCGCAATTTTGATTGTAGCCGGACGCCCCGATCTCGACCGCGGCTTTCCAGACGTCTTCGCCCACCTCTTCCACCCGATAGGGGTTTTCGATCAGCCATTCCTCACCCACTTCGGGAAGGGCGTCGGTGTTCACAGGTTGCGGTGCCACATCGCCATGAGAGATTGCCATTGTGGCAATGCTGATCGCGGTGAGCGCGGCACAGGATTTTGCAAACAGGTGTGTCATGGCATGTCCTCCGGCTGTGACAGCTGTGTTGCTCGCTTTTCTAAACAATCGCTCAAATCTGCACACCACGACCTTAGTGGCAGGCCGATTTTACGACCAAAGTATCGCTTCAATTGCATGGGGAACCTGATTTCATGATGAGAGGGAGCCACCATGAAATATCTATTAAGTGCAGTCTTTTCTTGCGTTTGGGCCAGCTGTGCCTTGGCACAGGATGTCGCTGTGTCCTGGCTCAAGGTGGAACGTGATGTCCCGCCGACGCTGTCGAACCTCGACCCCGAGCCCGACAACCTCGGGCTGGCGGGCGTGTTGACCGCGCTCAAAGACAACGAGACGACGGGCCGTTTTCTGGGTCAGAAATGGACGGTCAATGAGTTCACCGCCTTTCTGGGAGACGATCCGGTGGCGCTGGCCGCCGATGCGCTGGCCGCGGCCCCCTATCTGATCGTCGACGCGCCTGGCGAAACGGTCAAGGCTATCGCCGATCTGCCTGCCGCTCAAAGTGCGCTGATTTTCAACGCAGGCTCCGGTGATCCTGCGTTGCGCGATGCAGACTGCCGCGCCAACCTGCTGCACAGCCTTCCATCGACGTCGATGCGCACGGATGCGCTGGCGCAGTTTTTTGTGATAAAGCGCTGGTCTGATCTGGTGATGATCGCGGGCGCCCACCCGCAGGATCAGGCTTATGCCGCCGCCATGGAAAGCTCGCTCAGCAAATTCGGCTTGTCGCTTGCCGCCCGCAAGGAATGGGTGTTCGACGCCGACATGCGGCGCAACGCAGCGCAGGAGGTCCCGCTTTTTACCCAGGATTTCGGCGATTATGACGCGCTGATTATCGCGGATGAGCTGCACGATTTCGGGCGCTACGTGCTTTATAATACCTGGCACCCGCGCCCCATCGTAGGCTCCGAAGGGCTCACCGCCGAGGCGTGGGGATCCGCTGTGGAACAGTGGGGCGCTGCACAGCTGCAATCCCGGTTTGAAGAGGCGCACGAACGCGACATGCACCCGCGCGACTATGCCGCCTGGGCCGCCCTGCGCAGCATCGGTGAGGCCGTGACCCGCACCAAGGCTGCCGACGTGCCAACCATCCGCGCCTACCTGCTCAGCCCCGAGTTCGAACTGGCCGGGTTCAAGGGCCGCCCGCTGACTTTCCGCAAGTGGAATGGCCAGCTGCGTCAGCCCATACCGCTTTTGCATCCGCGGGCGCTGGTCGCCAACGCCCCGCTCGAAGGGTTCCTGCACCAGAACACGGAACTCGACACGCTAGGCATCGACGCGCCCGAATCCACCTGCACTGCCTTCAACAGCCAATAAACAACCAACAGGAGCCACGACATGTTGCGCAGCACTGCACTTGCCTTGATCCTCGCCACAGCGCCCGCGCTTGCGGACGAGATCTGGGTGTCCAATGAAAAAGACGACACCGTCAGCGTCATCGACATCGAAACGCTCGAAGTTGTGCGCACGCTCGACGTGGGCGAACGCCCGCGCGGCATCACCTTTGCCAAGGACTATTCGGTCCTCTACGTCTGCGCCTCTGACAGCGACACGGTGCAGGTGATCGACCCCGAAACCGGCAAGATCCTGCACGAATTGCCCTCGGGCGAGGACCCCGAGCAGTTTGTCCTGCACCCCGACAATCGCCACCTCTACATCGCGAACGAGGATGACGCGATCACCACGGTCGTGGACACCGAAACGCGTCAGGTGGTGGCCCAGATCGACGTGGGCATCGAACCCGAAGGCATGGCGGTCAGCCCCGATGGCAAGATTGCCATCACCACGTCTGAGACCACCAACATGGCGCATTGGATCGACACGGAAAAACAGGAACTGTTCGCCAACACGCTGGTCGACAGCCGCCCGCGCCATGCCGAGTTTGTCAAGGATGGGTCCCAACTGTGGGTCTCGGCCGAGATCGGCGGGACCATCAGCGTTTTTGACGTCGAAACGCAAACCGAACAGGCCAAGATCGACTTTGAGGTCGACGGGGTGCACCCCGACCGCGTCCAGCCCGTGGGGTTCGAGATGACGGCGGGCGACACCCACGCCTTTGTCGCCCTTGGGCCCTCGAACCATG
>JBCBAV010000016.1:0-39941 GCA_038532285.1 Pseudomonadota bacterium
CCGGTCTTGGGTGTGGTTGGTCGGGCGTGGCCAAAACAAAGAGGGCCGGAAGTTCCGACCCTGCTCGTCATGGCGTTTTCACCTTATTGACGTGCGCGCGTATAGCCGGGGTTTGACCGCAGGGCAAGAGGGAAGCACCTGGCCGGGCAATGCCCCGCCGGTTGCCAGCGACGGGAGCCTCCGGCGGAGGTATTTCCGGCCAGAAGAAACCAGGGCCCCCCGCGCCGCTGACGGCGGTGCCTACATGAAGACGGTTCCGCCCAGTGCGCCGATCAGGAAGATCAGGCCAATTCCCGCCAGGATGATGCTGAAATCGTCTTCGCCGTCGCCGTCTTCGATGACAATCTCGACCACATCGCCGGGGCGCTGGTCATCGGCGGCGGCGACATCAACGGGCAGCAACACTTCGTCGATGGCGTGGCCGATGCCGTTGCTGGCCGCGATATCCGTTTCGACAAGTGTCGGATCGGCGTTGTCGGGGTCTTGATCGATCAGCGTCGTGCCATCGACGCCAACGGTCGCGCCGTTGACAGTGGCGAGGGTGTCGCTGGCCAGCACGTCTTCGGCATCCTGAATGCCGGGCGAGACGTGGTAGGTCAGGATGTCCGTCACCAGCCCAAGCGGGTTGTCGGGATCAGCCTCGGCAGAGGCGGTGAGGATCGTGGTCAGCGCCTCGCCCTCGTCTTCGCCGCTGTACCCAAGGTCTTGCGCCAGACTGACAAACGCATCGTCGGTGGGCAAGAACACGGTCAATTCCGCCTCGTCATCATCGACCACGGTGTCGAGGCCGGTGGCCTGCAGCGCGACCAGCAACAGGTCGAAATCCGATCCATCGTCATCCGGGGCACCGCCGCTTTCTTCCAGCAGGTTGAGCAGCGTGGGCGCGGCGTTGTCGACCGGCGTGTCTATGGGCAGCAGCACTTGGTCAACGACCTGAATGGTGCCGTTGTTCGTCGCCACATCCGCCGCGACAACCTGGGCATTGGTGGCGTCGGGATCCTCGTCCACCACGGTGCCGCCGGTGACCTGCAATTCGGTCGTGTTCAGCGTTTCCACCGGGCCCGCGCCGTTCAGATCGTCCAGCGACGCCGCCTCGGGCGAGACATGATAGGTCAGGATGTCGGTGAGCAGCGGGATCGGATCGCTGGTGCCGGACAGCGTGGCCAGCGTCCCCGCAATCGCGTTGAACACCGCCGTTGCATCGGTCGTATCGCCGGTGAACCCGGTTGCCACCGCCAGATCGGCAAAGGCCTGATCGGTTGGTGCAAACAGCGTGAAATCCGTCAGCCCCGCCACCGTGCCATCAAGGCTGGCAGCATCCAGCGCCAGGGCCAGCACCTCAAAATCATCCGCGATCGACAGCGTGCCGCCGCCTGTCAACGGCACCGTCGCCCCGAGTTCCGGAAAAAGCGTTTGTAAAGACATGTTTCCCCCACCTGTCCATTGCCGGAAAGTATGGAGTGCGCTGCGAATTAATCCACGTTAACTATGGCAAAAAGCAGCGTCGCCGCAGGTTTCGTCAGATTTCTTCGCCCTTTTCCAGAAGCTCATTCAACAATTCGCGGTAAATTCCGTTACTGTCTCCGCCACCGTAGGTAATCGCGCCGCCGGAATAGGTCTGGCCGTAGGTGCGCGCCACGTTGATCGTCTGCACGAGGGCCGACAGCAATTGGTCCTTTTGCAGCGGGCTGAGCGGGTGAATGAACACGCCCCAGAGCCGCCCCTGCGCCACGGCGTACCGGGCATCGAGCGCGGTATCGAAATTGGCCTGCATCAGGCGCATCAATTCGGCAGGGCTGAGGCCGTCCGCAGATCTGATCGGCACCATTGCACGCATCCGGTCCGCAATCGGGTCGGCGATGATGACCACGGGGATGTCGTCGATGGTCAGTTGGATCGCAGAGCCTTGCGCCAGCGCCTCGGGATCAATGGCAAGGGCTATCTGCGCCATGCGCTGCAGGGTCATCGGCGGCTCGGCCGCGGGCGGCTCGGTCGCATCCTGCGCCATCGCGGCGGTCGAAAGGGTCAGCAACAAGGCAGCGGAGAGGACGAGACGGAGCATGGGCAAACCTTTCTGGTATGCACCAAAGGCTAGCCTGCCCCTCCTGAAATATCCAAGCAATGCTTTGTGAACGACACCGGGCGCGCCCGGCAAGGCGCGCCCGGTGCACGTTCTGACACTGTCTCAGACCGCGGCTTTCAGCGCCTCGGCCAGATCGGTCTGTTCCCAGCTGAACCCGCCATCGGCATCGGGCGCGCGGCCAAAATGGCCGTAGGCGGCGGTGCGCTGGTAGATCGGCTTGTTCAGCGACAGGTGTTCGCGGATGCCGCGCGGGGTCAGGTCCATGGACGTGGCCACCGCCGCCTCGATCCGGTCGGCAGGCACCTCGCCGGTGCCGAAGGTATCGCAATAGATCGACAGCGGGCGCGACACGCCGATCGCATAGCTCAGCTGGATCGTGCATTTCGACGCAAGGCCCGCGGCCACCACGTTCTTGGCCAGATAGCGCGCGGCATAGGCGGCAGACCGGTCCACCTTGGTCGGGTCCTTGCCCGAAAACGCGCCACCGCCGTGCGGGGCGGCACCGCCATAGGTGTCCACGATGATCTTGCGCCCGGTCAGGCCCGCATCGCCATCGGGGCCGCCGATCACGAATTTGCCCGTGGGGTTGACGTGCCATTCGGTCTCGTCTGTCAGCCAGCCTTCGGGCAGCACCTCTTCGATATAGGGGGCGACCATGGCGCGAATGTCGGCGCTGGTCAGCGTTTCGTCCAGATGCTGGGTCGACAGCACGAGGGAACTGACGCCCACCGGCACGCCGTCGCGGTAATTGACGGACAGCTGTGATTTGGCATCGGGGCCAAGTGCGGGTTCGGTGCCGTCCTTGCGCACCTCGGCCAGACGCCGCAGGATCGCGTGCGCGTATTGGATCGGGGCGGGCATCAGCGCGTCGGTTTCGTCCGTGGCATAGCCGAACATGATGCCCTGATCGCCGGCGCCTTCGTCCTTGTCACCGGCGGCATCCACGCCTTGGGCGATGTGCGCCGATTGTTCGTGCAGAAGGTTTGTCACCTCGCAGGTGTCCCAGTGGAACTTGTCCTGCTCATACCCGATATCCTTGATACAGGCGCGGGCGATGTCGTCGATACGGCCCATGTATTGCGACAGCTTTTCCTGATCGCTCAGGCCCACCTCACCGCCGATCACAACGCGATTGGTGGTGGCAAATGTCTCGCAGGCGACACGCGCCTCAGGCTCTTCGGCCAGCAGCGCATCGAGAACGGCATCGGAAATACGGTCACAGACCTTGTCGGGGTGGCCCTCGGAAACGGATTCCGAAGTGAAAGTGTAATTTTTGCGGGACATGCGTGCTCCATTAAAAAAATGTCCGCTGTCACGCCAGGAAGCCGTTGTGACAGACCTGTCGCGCTTACGCGCCTTGGTCGCCTGCGTCAATGGGCGGTGCACGCCTGCGCATCACGACGGTCAGCAGGGCGAGACCTGCAAGCAACAATGCCACGGGCAGATCGCCCAGCTTCGCGTATACCGTGGGTGCTGCGGGCGCGGGCAAAGCGACGTCAAGATAGCCCGCCGTATTCAGTGGCAGCGCGTCCAGAACACGCCCCGCGGGGTCGATCACGGCGGAAATGCCGGTGTTGGCGGCGCGCAGCATCGGCAGGCCCTGTTCGATGGCGCGCATCCGGGCCTGTGCCAGATGCTGTTGCGGACCGGACCGCATGCCGAACCACGCGTCATTGGTCAGGTTCATCAGGAAATCCGCACGCTCAGGTGCGCCGCCCACATCGTGGGCAAAAACCACCTCATAGCAGATCAGCGGCAGCGCGCGACCCAGCGGGCCGAGGTCCAGCAGTGCAGGACCGGGCCCCGCGACATACCCGACATCCGCCCGCTGGGCGAGACCGCCCACTTCGATCCGGCGAAAAAACCAGTTGAACGGCATATATTCACCGAACGGGACCAGGTGATGCTTGTCATAGATCCCCTGCGCCTGCCCCGTCGCATCCAGCGACACCAGCGCATTGTAATAGGCGTCCGCCTCGCGCCGCTGGATGCCCAGAACCAAGGGCGCACCGCGCGCGGCATCGGCCAGCACATCGAACACGGGTTGCGCATCTTCCAGCAGGTAGGGCAGCGCGGTTTCCGGCAGCAGGATCAGGTCCGGCACCGGGCCCGAGGCCGCAAAGTCGATCTGGCGATTGACGAAAACCGGGATCATTTGCGGATCCCATTTCTGGTCTTGTGGTGCGTTGGGCTGGACCAGGCGGACAGTCGTGTTTGTAAGCACGCTTGGCCCTGTCAGCGGCGACACAAGTATCAGAAGGCTCGCGGCGAGCACGAGCACCGCCGACACCCACGCGCGGCGCACCTGCACAATCAGGACAGCAACAGTGGCCATCAGAACGGCCATACCGTGCGGTCCGAAAATCGCCAACCCCTGGCCTGCAAGGCCATCGACCAGCGCCTGCGGTGCGCTGGCCCATGGAAAGCCGGTAAAGACGTAGGCGCGCAGCATCTCGGCCCCGGAGATACCCGTGACAAGGGCCAGCCCCGTCCCGCCCCAGCGGGCAAAAGCAAGTGCAGCGCCCCAGAAGCTGCCCAACAGCAGCGCCAGCAGAACCGCGGCAAAGGGCGCCATCCAGCCGGTGACGGCCGCATCCACCTGAAACGGTTCGACAATCCACGACAGGGTCAGCCCGAAATAACCCGCACCGAGGATCAGACCATAGCCAAAGGCGTCGCGCACCCGGACCGCCCCGCGCGCCAGCGCGACAGCGGCCACCAGCGGGACAAGGATAAAGGGACCAAGATCGTAAGGCGCATGTGCCAGCGCGCCAGAAGCGCCGGCAACTGCAATCAGCACAAGCCGGGCAGGCAACGGCAGGCCCGCAAACCGGGCCGGGGATGCGATCATTCGGCGGCGTCCCGCGCCTGCAATCGCACCCGCAACCGCTTGATCCGGCGCGGATCGGCGTCGATCACCTCGAATTGCGGGCCATCGGGATGCGGCACCACTTCGCCGCGCGCCGGAACCCGGCCTGCAAGCATGAAGACGAGGCCACCCAGCGTGTCGATCTCTTCCTCGTCCACGTCGTCATGGGTGGTCAACGAAATACCGGTCTCTTCCTCGAACTCGGCCAGCGGTGTCTTGGCCAGCGCCAGATAGCAGCCGGATTTTTCCTGCACGAACAGCACGCCTTCGTCGACGTCATGTTCGTCCTCGATCTCGCCGATGACCTGTTCGATCAGATCCTCGATGGTCACGAGACCGTCGACGCCACCATATTCGTCGATCACCAGCGCCATGTGCCTGCGTTCCGTCTGCATCTTGGTCAGCAGGACGCCGATCGACATCGACGGCGGCACGAACAGCAGCGGGCGCAGGCGCGCGCGCAGATCGTAATCCGCGCCGCCGCCGTTGAACCCGTGCTGCAGCGCGACATCCTTGAGGTGGGCAAACCCGATGGGCGTGTCCAGCGTGCCTTCGAACACCGGCAGGCGGGTATAGCCGCTTTCCTTGAAGACCTGCACCAGTTCGTCCAGCGACACCTCGCTTGAGACTGCGGTTATATCGGCCTTGGGGACGGCGACATCCTCGACGCGCATGCGGCGCAGGTTGATCATGCCGTGCGGGCTGGCGGTGGTGTTCGGTGCAGTGTCCGCCCCCGCCTGCGCGGTGTCGCCGGGATTGAGCGCCCCGATCACGCGCGCGAGAAACCCCGGGGCGGGTGTCTCTTCGGTTTGGGAAGGTGTGTCAGTGGCTGACTGCGCGCGCTGCGCTGCGTCAGACGATCCGTCGTTTTCGCCCATTGGCTCCTGGTCCGCGTCAAATCAAGCAGCGGCGCCGGTCGCCGCTGCGGCCTAATATGGGTCAGGAATGCCCAGATTGCCAAGTATTTTGACCTCCAGCGCCTCCATCCGTGCGGCATCGGCGCCGCGGATGTGATCATACCCCAGCAGATGCAACAGCCCGTGTACCAAAAGATGGGTCACGTGATGGTCAAAAGGCTTGCCCTGCAGATCGGCTTCGCGGGCGCAGGTGTCATAGGCGATGGCAATATCGCCGAGGCTGACGGTGCCGTCAGGGTCCGCTGTGGGCAGGCGCGGGGGGGCGCCGTCATCGGATGCAAGATCCTCTTCGGGCCAGCTTAGTACATTGGTCGGCCCGGGCTTGCTGCGAAAGGCGGTGTTGAGGTCGGCCATGCGCGCGTCGTCGCAGGCGAGAATGCTTACCTCCGTTGGCTGCGCGCCCATGCCAAGCAAGTCCAACGCGGCGCCAATCGCGCGCGCGGCCACAGTATCGATATCAGCGTCGCGCCAGCGCGAATCAACGATGTCCATGTCCACTTGAGGCCGCGTCATTCATCCCATCCGATTACACGCCAGATTTGCACCAATCCCGGCAGATACACGCAATTGAACGCAATTTTTTTACAATGGGTCGGCGGACCGGGCCAGCCATGCGACCATGGATTGAAAAATGCATGCCACGCAACGATTTCTGGCGAAAACCCACTGCTCGTGATACACGCGTGCGAAGATAGATTAAAAGGGGGGCGTATTACATGAAACGCATTATTTCTTCTATTGCGGCAGCGGTTTTGCTGTCAGGGGCGGCCTACGCCGCGCCGGTGGACCTGTCGAGTTGGGGCGAAAACGGCTTCAAGGGCAACCTCGGGGCTGGCAACTGGACCCTGCAATCCGGCAACAACGCGGTGCGCCAATCAACCAATGGCGACCCGACCGTATTCTTCGAAGCTGGCAGCAATGCGCAGGGCACGTCGCTTGCGGGCACGATCACGCCCGAATCGTCGACCGACGATGACTTCATCGGTTTTGTCCTGGGGTATCAGGACGGCGAACTGGACAGCACGAACTCGGATTTTTGGTTGATCGACTGGAAACAGGGCACGCAGACATTCGGCGGGCAGACAGCCTTGGTCGGCCTGTCATTGAGCCACGTGACGGGCGACATCGCCAACGGGCCAAATGCGACCAATTCGTTCTGGAACCATACGTCAACAGTGAACGAGGTGCAGCGCGCAACCAACCTTGGTTCAACGGGCTGGGTTGATCCGCAGACATACTCGTTCGAGCTGATCTTTACCGCCGACCTGATCGAAGTGAAGGTCGATGGAACCACCGAACTGTCCTACACGAGCGCGCAGCACGGGTCGTCGTTCACTGACGGCGCATTCGGTTTCTACAACTATTCCCAAGCCCCTGTGCTTTACGCAGGCATCACCGAAGATGTCCTGCCGCCCCCGAACCCGGTGCCTCTGCCTGCTGGCCTGCCGCTGTTGCTGGCCGGAGTGGGCGCATTTGCATGGATGCGCCGCCGCCAAGGCACCTGAGGCACACGCCAGGACACGAACAGGGCGCCCCGACCGGGCGCCCTTTTTCATTGGCCTTCGGCGTCCGCTTCGTATGCTTCGATGATGGCGGCGACGAGCGGATGGCGCACCACGTCCTTGGACGTGAAGTAGTTAAAGCCGATGTTCGGGATGGTGTGCAGCAGGCGTTCTGCATCGGCAAGGCCCGAAGTCACGCCACGCGGCAGGTCAACCTGGGTCCGGTCACCGGTGATGACCATGCGCGAGCCTTCGCCAAGGCGGGTCAGGAACATCTTCATCTGCATCGTGGTGGCGTTCTGGGCTTCGTCCAGCACGACAAAGGCGCGCGACAGTGTCCGACCCCGCATGAACGCCAGCGGTGCGATTTCGATGGTCTTTTCCTCTTTCAGCTTGGCCAGTTGCTTGCCCGGCAGAAAGTCGTTCAGCGCGTCGTAAAGCGGCTGCATGTAGGGATCGACCTTTTCCTCTTGCGTGCCGGGAAGAAAGCCCAACCGTTCGCCCGCCTCAACCGCAGGGCGGCACAGGATGATGCGGTCTACATGGCCCTGAATGAACATCGACACGCCGACAGCAACAGCAAGATAGGTCTTGCCCGTGCCGGCAGGCCCGATGCCAAAGGCCATCTCGTTTTCGAACAGCGACTGGACATAGGCCTTTTGCGCATCGGTGCGCGGTTCGACCAGCTTCTTGCGGGTCTTGATATCGATCCGGTTGCCGACGGCCATTTCCAGCTGATCGCCCTGCCGGGTACCGGTGTCGGTTTCCGACCCGCCCATGCGCAGCTCGCGGTCCACGTCTGCGGGCTCCACCTCTTTGCCAGCCTCCAGCCGCACATAAAGCGCCTCGAGCACCTGCCGTGCGCGCGCTTGCGCATCCTCGTCGCCGAGAATTGCGAGCATGTTGCCGCGGCGCACGATCTGCACTTCGAGCGCGCTTTCGATGGCGGTGAGATGCTGGTCGTAAGGGCCGCAAAGGTCGATCAACAGGCGGTTGTCGGGGAATTCCACGATTGCTTCGGTGGGGGCCAGGCCGGGGCTGGTGATTGTTGTCAACGACTGCTCCTGAGACTCACTTTTCCCAAGCGTCGCAACTTGGGCGCCGGGGTGCAACCGGCTGCATCACCTTGTAACGAAAAAAGGCCGGGCTGCGCGTGCAAACCGGCCTCTTTTGCGAACTCGGGCAACACTCAGTTCGGGTCGAAAATGCGCGAGCCGCGCTTGAAATCGCCCACGGTTCGGGTCGGCTCCGCCACACCCGAGCAGACCGGTTTGCCATAGGGGTCGAGCCGTGCGGACAGGTACCCTTCGACGCCGTCGTCGATGATCCAGTGATCACACCCATTGGGATCGACCCAAATGCCGGCCTGCAACAGGCTGAGATCCTTGCTGTCGATGCCGCGGTCAATCGTCTTGTCCGGGGGATAGCCATCGCCGCACGCGGCAAGCCCAAGGGCAGCGACAAGGCAGGCGGTTGTTCTGAGATATGTCATGTCGCGCGATCCTTACTGTATGCAGATGATTTCGACGCGGCGATTCTTGGCCATACCGGCGGCGCTGTTGTTCGATGCGACCGGCAGGCGTTCGCCATAGCCACGAATGTCGGCGATGCGGGCGCCGTTGGCCTGCGCGATCCTGGCCACGGCGCTGGCGCGGTTCCATGACAGACGCAGGTTATAGGCGTCGCTGGCACGGCTGTCGGTGTGGCCGGTGATGATAAAGCTCTGCGCGCTCGAATTGGCAAAGAACTCTGCCAGCCGCTGCTGCCCCCCGCTGTGGATGCGGAAGCTGTCGGTGGCAAAGAACTGATCCGAGTTCATCACGCCACACAGATTGCCCCGGCGACAGATCGGGATGCCCTTGCGATTGACATGTGGGGTCATGTAGCCCTCGGCACCGTCGTCCATCACCCAGTGCTCGCAGCCGTCCGGATCAACCCAGATTGTCGGAATATATTGCCCACTGTCGCGCCCTTCTTGCGACCGCGTCTGGCCAAAGGCCTGAGCGGAAACATCGGACGCCATAACACCGGTCAGCGCGATTGCCGCAGCCGCAGCAATCCTCAGCAGACCGTTCACTGTTTCTGAAAATGCTTTCGCCACAGCCCTGTCCCTTTTAATCATGGTCCCCCACGTGGGGCACACAGACCTGACAGTGCGCGCCCCGCACGTAATGTGGAAAGCGTAGGTGACTTTTGCCCACCTGAAAAGGGGTTTTCACCACATATTGTGGCCAAACGCAGATTAATCACTATGAAATCGGCGGAAATTAACCAATGACCCCGCAGGCCAGTGTCAAAGCAATTGGCCCGCCAATGAATTCGCCGCGGCTTCGACGATCTTGACCGGGGCGACCGTGCCGATGGGCAGGGTGTCAGCCTGGGCCACGTGAACCGCGTGGAGGTATTCGCTTTTGCCGACCATCTGTCCTGGCAAGCGACCCGGCTTTTCGAAAAGAACGTGCACTGTCCGCCCGACCATGCTGTTCTGGATCTCGCGTTGTTGCCGGGTGATCAGCGCCTGCAGACGTTGCAGGCGATCATCCGCCTCGGCGGCATCGACCTGCGCGCGTTCGGCAGCGGGTGTTCCGGGGCGGGTCGAATATTTGAACGAATAGGCATAGCCGTATTTGACCTCTTCGATCAGCGCCATCGTGTCCTGGAAATCGGCCTCGGTCTCTTCGGGGAAACCGACGATGAAATCGCCGGACATCAGGATATCGGGGCGGGCCGCGCGGATGCGTTCGATCAGGCGCAGATAGCTTTCTGCCGTATGGCTGCGGTTCATCCGTTTCAGGATCCGGTCGCTGCCCGACTGCACGGGCAGGTGCAGGTACGGCATCAGCTTGGCGCAGGTCCCGTGCGCCTCGATCAGGTCGTCGCTCATGTCGTTGGGGTGGCTGGTGGTAAAGCGGATGCGTTCCAGCCCGTCGATCTTGTCCAGATCCCAGATCAACCTGGCCAGCGTATAGTCCGACCCGTCGGGGCCTGCACCGTGATAGGCGTTGACGTTCTGGCCCAGCAGCGTGATCTCGCGCACGCCGCGGTCCACGAGATCCCGCGCCTCATCTAGGATACGGGCGGCGGGGCGGCTCACTTCGGCGCCGCGGGTGTAGGGGACCACGCAGAAGGCACAGAACTTGTCGCAACCCTCCTGCACCGTCAGAAACGCGGTGGGGCCGCGCGCGGCCTTGGGGCGCGATTTCAGCCGCTCGAACTTGTCCTCTTCGGGGAAATCGGTGTCGAGCGCTTTGTCGCCGCCGGCCACGCGGGCCTCCATCTCGGGCAGGCGGTGATAGCTCTGCGGGCCCACAACCAGATCGACCATGGGCTGGCGGCGCATGATCTCCTGGCCCTCGGCCTGCGCAACACACCCAGCGACACCGATCTTGAGGTCAGGTTTGTCGGCCTTCAGCCCCTTGTAGCGGCCCAGTTCGGAGTAGATCTTTTCCGCCGCCTTTTCCCGGATGTGACAGGTGTTCAGCAGGATCATGTCGGCGTCGTCGGGTGTCTTGGTCTCGACATAGCCCTGCCCGCCAAGCGCCTCGGCCATGCGTTCGCTGTCATAGACGTTCATCTGACAGCCATAGGTCTTGATAAAGAGCTTTTTGGGCGTGGTCATGGGCATGATCCGGCGGCAGCGAGGGATGAGAGCGCGATCTAGCAGGCGGTGTGGCCTCTTGCAATGGACGGGCGGTTTCACGCATTAACAAGAAAACCGTGGCAGGACGAAACGATGCAGTACGACAGCCTCGCGACATATCTGAAAACACCCGACGCGGTGCCGCAAAAAGGACCGGTTGCCATCCTCTTTGCCGAGGACGAGGTCGAGATCGCCACCACGCTGCGCCACAATGACCAGGCCGGGTTCCGCCGCACCATCGCGCTGATGCCCGCGCATTTCGCCCTGCCCCGCGATCTGGAAATGGCGGTGGATCACGTGGCGTGCAACACGGCCGATCCGGACAACCTGCACCTGTCGGTCAGCGCCATCATCGCCGCAGTGCCCGAGGGGACGTGGCTTTATTACAGCTACAACGCGGAATACCTGTTTCACCCGTTTTGCGAAACCCGCAGCGTGGGCGAATTGCTGACCTTCCACACCGAAGAGCGGCGGGATGCCATGCTGACCTATGTTGTCGACCTTTATGCCGACGACCTGTGGGAACATCCCAATGCGGTCTCGCTGGAACGGGCGCATCTGGACCGGTCCGGCTATTACGCACTTGCCCGCCCCGATCCAACCAACGGCCACCCGATGACCCGACAGCTGGATTTTTATGGCGGTCTGCGCTGGCGGTTCGAGGAACATGTGCCCACCACCCGGCGCAAGATCGACCGCATTTCCCTGTTCAGGGCCAAACCGGGCCTCGAAATGCGCGCCAACCACACCTTCAACGACGAGGAATACAACACCTATTCCTGCGAATGGCACCACAACCTGACCGCCGCGGTCTGTTCCTTCCGCACCGCCAAGGCGCTGAAGCTGAACCCCGGCAGCACCTTTGATATCGACACGTTCAAATGGCACAACTCCGCACCGTTCGAATGGCACTCGCGGCAGCTCTTGGACCTGGGCCTGATGGAGCCGGGGCAGTGGTTCTGAGGGTGGGCGCGGATATCTGTTCTGGGCCCCAAAAGTCAAAAATGCAGCCAAGCGATGAATGTCTGCTTCTCTTTGGTAAAGTCGTGTGAGTATGCGTTTTAGAAAGCCGTCTCTGGATCATACATCGTCGATTTCTTGAGCAAGCCGCTCCCAGTCTTCCGTGTCGCCCGGAAGGTGTTTTGATTTTTGGGTTTCACGACCTTCGTCGTCGTATATCGAGAAACGCCGGGGAATCTCATCCTCGAGAAATTCTACCAGAGAAGACCAACGCGTTCCAATCATGTCGAACTGAGCGTTGTACAAATCCACCTCGCCGGTCGCAGCCAGATACAGGTGCCCCTGAGACGCCCACGCGCCATTGATTGCGCCGATGCCCAGGTGCCCCTCTGGGATATAATCTGGCCGTTCAACTGCGTTCTGGTACCATAGTGTAATTGGTTGTCCGATCCCGACACCTGATCTATCGACTGATCGGCCAACAAGGCCGAACAACGAAACACCCAAAAGCCTTGCCCCGTTCATGTGGTGCAGCAGTTCTTTGTAAGGCTCAGGTATGTTTCGCTCGGCCTCCTTCTCAGCGTCTCGTATACCGTTGTCATCCAACCCGGCATAGCGTGTGCAAAGATAGGCCGAGGGAGCAACGTGGGGCACATGACCGGTCAGGTACGCGCCGTTTGCGCCTTCAACCGAACCGAGCGGATCGTAGCGCTCTCGAAGTCGTTCATCGAGCTGTATGAGTGCTTCGGAAACAGATTTCGTCATTTGGTGGGCTCGCAAGAATTCAATTCTGAACGTGTTCAGCAAGCATAGCTGTTTCTTCAACACAAACATTGACGACGGCACGCGTCATGCAAGTGGCCATGCAGCGAGCCACGGTACAGAGCAGCACGTCCTCGCTCCCACCCTCACACCAACCGCGGAAACCAATCCTCGCGCAACCTCTCGCCGCCCTGCATCCCGTGCCCCGGAAAGGGCGGTGAGGTCGGGCCGGGCCGTTCGACGTAGCGCGCGTCCTCGCCCACCAGCCGCAGACTGAACGCGCGGCGGCGGGTGGCACTGTGGTTGCCGCGCGCGCCGTGCAGGGTGCGAAAGTGGAACGCGACTGCGTCGCCCGGTTCCATGTCGAACTCGACGATGCGCATGCCCTCGGCCTCCGGATCCGGCACCGGGATGTAGTCGCCTTCGAAAAACGCGGCCTCCGATACCCATCGGGTCGGCACCACGTCCCTGGGCCACAGGTGTGAGCCTGCCACGCAGCGCAGCGTGGCGTCGGTCACCGGATCGAGCGGCGACCAGAAGCTGACGGTCTGCCGCCCAGCGACAAAATAATACGGCCCGTCCTGATGCCACGGTGTGGCCATCGAGGTGCCCGGCTCCTTGACCAGCACGTGATCGTGGAACAGCTGCACACGCTCTGACCCCATCAGCGCGCCCGCAACCTGCGCCACCGGGCTGTGCCGGATTGCCTGTTCGAATTCCGGGATGCGCTGCCAGTTGCAGTAATCGTCAAAGAACAGGCCCGTCTCGCCAGCACGATCATTGGTCGAGGCATAGGGGCCGGGGTCCACCATGTTGCGCGCCACACCTGCGCGCAGCAGGTCAAGCTGACCGGCAAAAAGCCCGCGGATGCAGACAACGCCGTCGGCCTGAAATGTGTCGATTTGGGACGCGGTCGGCGTGACCATCACGCCTTGCGGCGCAACCGGATCACCACGTCAACCGATGCAATCTCGGCCCCGTCGGGGGCATCCGGGATCTGCGCAATCACCAACTGGTCCGCTGGCGCATCGGTCAGCCGCGCCTCGTCTTCCCAGTAGAAATGCGGGTGATCGTGCACGTTGGTGTCAAAGTAGCTCTTGGAGCCGTCGACCGTCACTTCTTGCATCAGCCCCGCATCACAAAACGCGCGCAGCGTGTTATAAACGGTCGCAAGCGACACGGCCTCGCCCTGTTTCTTCGCCGAGGCAAACAGGCTTTCTGCAGTGACATGGCGATTTTGACCGTCGCCCACCAAGAGGGCGGCTAGGGTCACACGCTGCCGTGTCGGGCGCAAACCCGCGCCCGCCAACCATGCGCTGCCTGTTTTATGGGTTGCATCAATCATGGGTCATCATTCTCTTGCTTGATATATAGGGCGTGCACAGGCCAGCATTCAACCAAAAATCCCGATCTGACGCGTCGTGACGCGCAAACGCAGGATGTGCGCCATCGTGTCGACAGGCCCCCGTGTAGTAGCGGGCGGGGTGCCCTTGCGCGCCAAGGACGGGCGGTGCTAGACGGGCGCGACCGGAAACCGACAGCGCGCGAGACGACGACACGATGGCCGACTACCCAACGCATTTCGACAAGGAAGACCTGCTCAGATGTGCGCGGGGCGCGCTTTTTGGTCCCGGCAACGCGCAACTGCCCGAGCCGCCCATGCTGATGATGGACCGGATCACCGACATCTCGGGTGATGGCGGCGCGCATGGCAAGGGGCACGTGCTGGCCGAATTCGACATCACGCCCGAGCTGTGGTTTTTCGACTGCCATTTTCCCGGCAACCCGATCATGCCCGGGTGCCTCGGCCTCGACGGCCTGTGGCAACTGACCGGCTTCAACCTTGGCTGGCGCGGCTGGACCGGGCGCGGCTATGCGCTGGGTGTGGGGGAGGTCAAACTCAAAGGCATGGTCCGCCCCGACCGCAAGATGCTGACCTACAAGATCGACTTTACCAAGGCGATCCAGACCCGCCGCCTGACCATGGGCGTCGCCGACGGCATCGTCGAGGCCGACGGCGAGGTGATCTATGAGGTCAAGGACATGAAGGTCGCGCTGAGCGAGAGCTGAGGCGGGTTGAACGAACCGCGGCTGTGCGGACAAAGCAGAAATTCGAACTTTTACAGTGTACGTCCGCTTTTTAAACCGAAAGCTCTTTTGCTTTCGTGCATATTCCACCTGAAGTGATATGATTGAATGGCAGTTGGGCGGCTTGCCCTCTTCGCGCAAAGGCAGGAACTTCCTTTTGAGAGTAATTGTAAACGCAAACCACAATACCATTTGCTTTTTTCAAGACTTTCAACCAGGAGATGGCGACCCGCTTCAGGTTGCATCGGCAAAACGGCCAAATGCATTCGAGGCAGAAAGGCGTTTTCGGACAGAATGGGCAAACAAGAGCCTAAATCAATACGGGGTAGATGAACTAGTCGTCACTATTTTCCTTGATCACTGTGGTGGCGTCTTCACGAACAAAAATCAGAAACTCGCCATAACAAAGTTAGGGTATTCGGCGGCAATCGTGATGTTCCAAACTGATTTAATGGAAGGCGCGGAAGAGCGGCCCTGCTTGGACATTCTAAGTTATCTCGACATGAGCATGTCAGAAATCTTAGGAAGACCTGCACTGGTCCGTTCCAAAAAACTCTGAGCATCGGAAGTGTCGCAACACGATTGGAGCATCGCCTATTTGAAGAGTTGCCCGCGTTAAAACCGACGTTCGTGCCCTATGCAGCATCGCGCAGTTTGGGCTCCAAGCCGACCCTCGTATCACACTATGCTCAGACGCACTTCTAAACCTTAAAGTAGGTCTTCATCCCCGCGTTTTACTCGCGTGCAACACCACCACCCCGCGCCCGGACGTCTCCGGGTCGGGCACAGCATCTCTGCCTGTTATGTCGAAAATTGCGCGGCGCCGCACAACATGCGGCCATATTTGCCAAGCGGGTGCCCCTCGGTCGCCTCGGGCAACCGGATATGGCCTCGCAATCGGACTGCGGACAGCCCGGTGATCACGGGGCGAGGGTATGGCACGCCTGTGATTAAGGGTTTCGTAACCCACCGCGCGCTGCTCATTGCTTGCACCCCATCACCGCGTTGCCGTAAGGAGCAGTGAACCAGCGAAGGAGTGCGCCATGCGCCGTTTCACATCACAGGCAAACCGATGAAACGTGTTGTCGTCACGGGCCTTGGCATTGTCTCGTCCATCGGAAACGACGCAGACGCTGTTCTTGCCTCTCTCAAGGCGGGCACGTCCGGCATCACCGCAAGCCCCGAGATGGCCGAACACGGCTTTCGCAGCCAGATCGCGGGCACCATCGACATTGATGTGGCCGAACACGTGGACAAGCGCACGCTGCGGTTCATGGGGCCGGGTGCGGCCTATGCCCATATCGCGATGGCGCAGGCGATTGCCGATGCCGGGCTGGAAGACGCAGACATCGTCAACCCGCGCACCGGGCTTGTCGCGGGGTCGGGCGGGCCGTCGACCTCGGCCATGCTGACGGCGCACCAGACGGTGCTGAAATCCGGCGCGACCAAGCGGATCGGCCCCTTTGCCGTGCCGAAATGCATGTCCTCGACGATCAGCGCGAACCTTGCCACGGCCTACAAGATCAAGGGCATCAACTATTCGATCACCAGCGCCTGTTCGACCTCGCTGCATTGCATCGGCAATGCCGCCGAACAGATCATGCTGGGCAAGCAGGACGTGATGTTTGCCGGCGGCGGAGAGGAGCTGGACTGGACCCTGTCGTGCCTGTTTGACGCGATGGGCGCGATGTCGTCGAAATACAACGACACGCCAGAACGGGCGAGCCGGGCCTTTGACGCGGATCGCGACGGGTTCGTGATCTCGGGCGGCGGCGGCATCGTGGTTCTGGAATCGCTGGAACACGCGCAGGCCCGCGGGGCCAAGATCTATGCCGAAGTGACCGGCTATGCCGCCACCTCCGACGGCCACGACATGGTGGCCCCGTCGGGCGAAGGCGGCGAGCGCGCGATGCGGTTGGCGCTGGACTGGCTGCCAGAAGGGCGCAAGGTCGGCTACATCAACGCGCACGGCACCTCGACTCCGGTGGGCGACGTGGGCGAGGTCGAAGCGGTACGCCGCGTCTTTGGCGACGATCACCCGCTGATCAGCTCGACCAAGTCGATGACCGGCCATGCCCAGGGGGCCGCGGGCGCGCTCGAGGCGATCTTCAGCCTGCTGATGCTGCACCACGATTTCATCACCCCGTCGATCAATGTCGAAACGCTGGATCCCGCACTGCGCGACGGTGAGATCGCGACCAAGCTGATCGAAAACGCGGGCCTCGACGCGGTCATGACCAACTCCTTTGGCTTTGGCGGCACCAACGGGTCGATGATCCTTTCAAAATTTCACGGGTAAGATTTAACGATGACGCATTCTATGACCGGCAAGCGCGGCCTCGTGATGGGCGTGGCCAATGACCGTTCGATCGCGTGGGGCATTGCCTCGGCATTGCACGCGGCAGGGGCTGAGTTGGCGTTTACCTACCAGGGCGAGGCGTTTGGCAAGCGGCTGGAGCCGCTGGCGGCGAGCGTCGGGTCGGATTTCATGGTCGACGTGGACGTGACCGATGACACATCGCTGGATGCCGCGTTTGACCAGCTGGCCGCCCGCTGGGACAGCATCGACTTTCTGGTCCACGCGATTGCGTTTTCGGACAAGTCGGAGCTGACGGGGCGGTTCCTGAACACCTCGCGTGCGAACTTCAAGAACTCGATGGATATCTCGGTCTATTCGTTCATCGAATGCGCGCGGCGGGCACATCCGCTGATGCTTGAAAACGGTGGCACGCTGCTGACGCTGACGTATCAGGGGTCGAACCGCGTGGTGCCGAACTACAACGTGATGGGCGTGGCCAAGGCGGCGCTGGAATCGACCACGCGCTATCTGGCCAATGATCTGGGGCCGGACGGGATCCGGGTGAACGCGATCTCGCCGGGGCCGATGAAAACGCTGGCCGGTGCGGCCATTGGCGGCGCGCGCAAGACCTACAAGCACACCGAGGCCAATGCCCCGCTGCAGGCCAATGCCACGCTCGAGGCCGTGGGCGGCACCGCCGTCTACCTGTGCTCGGATGCAGGCGCTTGCACCACCGGCGAAGTGATCCGCGTCGACGGCGGGTTTCACGTGCTGGGGATGCCGCAGCAGGCGAACCTCTAGGCCCTGCGCAGGCCCCGGAAATCGTGTCGATTTCCGGTGGGTCTCCGATACGGAGACCGCCCCCCTTTCAGATCGTGCGCCGCCGTGCCAGTGTGGCGGAAAAAGGGGCGCGCCATGCCAATCACAACCTGCATTTTTGACGCCTACGGCACCCTGTTCGACGTGGCGGCCGCAGCCCGGCAAGCCGCCGCAGAACCCGACCACCCCGCCCTTGCAGACGCATGGCCCCAGCTTGCCGAACACTGGCGCGCCAAGCAGCTGCAATACACCTGGCTGCGCGCGATCACCGGCGATCACACGGATTTCTGGCAGGTCACGCAGAACGCGCTCGATTGGGCGCTGGACAAGACCGCGCTCAGCGGCGACGCCGCCCTGCGCCAACGCCTTTTGGCGTTGTACTGGGAACTGGCCGCCTATCCCGAAGTGCAAGGGGTACTGGCAGATCTCAAGACCGGCGGGCGTCACACCGGCATCCTGTCGAACGGATCGACCCGGATGCTAGAAGCCGCGGTGCAATCGGCAGGCATAGGCGACGTGCTCGACGCCTGCCTGTCCGTCGACAGCGTCGGCATCTTCAAGCCTCACGCGACGGTCTATGACATGGTCGAGGCGCATTTCGGCGTGGACCGCGCTGACGTGCTCTTTGTGTCGTCAAATGGCTGGGATGCGGCGGGGGCGGCCGGGTACGGATTTCAGACCGCGTGGGTCAACCGTGGGCAGGACCCGGTGGACCGGCTGCCCGCCACGCCACACCACATCCTGAGCGACCTGCGCGATATCCCTGAAATCGCGGGCCTTTGATGGCGCAGTTCACCACCACTGACGGCCTAAAGTTGCACTACACCGACGATGGTGCGGGCCTGCCGCTGGTGTGCCTCGCCGGGCTCACCCGGACGGGGCGAGATTTCGACTATGTCCGCCCGCACCTGCCGCCCTGCCGGATCATCACTCTGGATGCGCGCGGACGCGGGCAGTCGGATTTTGATCCCAAATGGCAGAACTACACGCTGCCGATCGAGATGCGGGACGTGTTGGAATTGCTGGATCACCTGTCGCTCGACGCGGTGGCGATCCTTGGCACCTCCCGCGGCGGGCTGATCGCCATGGGGCTGGCTGCCACGACACCGGACCGGGTGCTGGGTGCCGCGCTCAATGACGTGGGCCCCGAGATTGCGCCCGAGGGGCTGGCGGCCATCGCCGCCTATCTGGGACTGTCGCCCGTGCCGCGCACGCATGAGCAGATGGCCGACGCCCTCGCCGCCACCCTGCCCGGTTTTTCGGATGTGCCACGCGACCGCTGGCTGGCCGAGGCGCGGTTGCACTATGTCGAGACGGCGAGCGGCCTCGAGATCACCTATGACCCGCACCTGCGTGATGCGACACTGGCCGCGATGCAAGCAGGCACCCCGGACCTCTGGCCGCTGTTTGATGCACTGACGGGCAAGCCGACTTGCCTGATCCGGGGCGCGGGGTCGAACCTGCTGGCCGCCGCCACCGCCGCCGAGATGCAGCGCAGGCGGCCCGACATGATCTTTGCCGACGTGCCCGGGCGCGGCCACGTGCCGTTTCTGGACGAACCCGAGGCGGTTGCCGCCCTCACCACATGGATGGAGCAGATGCGTTGAACATCGACATGATCCGTGCCGCGAATGCGCGGCTGGAGGGCCGCGTGCGGCGCACGCCACTGTTGTCCTCACCCTATCTGGACGAGATCGCGGGGCGCCGTATCTGGGTCAAACCGGAATGCCTGCAGCACACCGGCAGCTTCAAGTTTCGCGGCGCATGGTCGGCGGTGTCGGCGCTGGACGCCGAGGTACGCGCCCGCGGCATCATCGCTTACTCCAGCGGCAACCACGCCCAAGGCATCGCCTACGCCGCCGCCGAGCATGGCGTGCCATCGGTGATCGTGATGCCCAGCGATGCGCCGCAGCTGAAAATCGACAACACCCGCGCCCTGGGTGGCGAGGTGGTGCTCTACGACCGCGCCACCCAGAAACGCGAAGACGCTGGAGAAGCGCTGGCCCGCGACCGCGGCCTGACCCTGATCAAACCCTTTGACGAACCGCAAGTGATCGCGGGGCAAGGCACCATCGGCCTCGAGGTTGCACGGCAAGCCGCCGAAGTCGGGGTAACCGAGGCTCAGATGCTGGTGTGTTGCGGCGGCGGCGGACTGACATCGGGCATCGCGCTCGCGCTCGAGGCCGACGCGCCCGGCATTCGCGTGCGCCCGGTGGAACCCGAGGGGTTCGACGACGTGGCCCGATCCCTCGCCACGGGCGCTATCCAGCAGAACAATCAGTCATCCGGCAACATCTGCGACGCGATCCTGACAGAGGCACCCGGGCAGATTACCTTTCCCATCCTGCAGCGGCTGTGCGGCCCCGGCCTCACGGTCAGCGAGGATGACGCCCTGCGCGCCATGGCGCAGGCGTTCCTGCGTCTCAAGGTCGTTGCGGAACCCGGCGGCGCGGTCGCGCTGGCCGCCGCCCTTTTTCACGGCGACAGCATAGACAGCGACGACGTGATCGTCACAATCTCGGGCGGGAACGTCGACCCTGCCCTCTTTGCCCGTGCCCTGGACACCTTGCCATGACCGAATTCACCATCGCCTCGTTCAACGTCAAGAACCTGATCGGCGCGGATCAGGAATACTACCGGTTCCAAAGCTACACGCCCGAGGAATACGCCTGGAAGGTCGACTGGCTGGCCGAGCAGATCCAGACGATGAACGCCGACATCGTCTGTTTCCAGGAGGTGTTCGAGGAAAGCGCGCTGCGCGAGGTCATCGTCGAAGCCGACCGGCAGGGGATCGAGGGCAACGACGCGCACCTGCCCGACCGGTCCAAACGCTATCGGCGCAAGGCGATCTTTCGCAAGCTGGCCTATCACCCCTACACCGATGCAGCACTCGCCGTAGCGCCCAACCTCAACGACACCGGCAAACCCGGGCAGCGACGCCCCGGCGTCGCGATCCTGTCGCGGCACGGGTTTGTCTATGACCCAGAGGTGATCCAGCACTTGTCCGAGCCGGTCGAGATCGACTTTGGCGCCATGGGCGCGACGGGCGGTGGCAGCTTCAAGCTTGACCGGCTCAGCCGCCCGATCCTGAAGGTGCGCGTGCCGGTGGGCGATCACGTGGTCACCGTCTTTACCTGTCACCTGAAATCCAAGCTGGGCGAATTTCTGCGCCCCGAGGGCGCCGCCTTTGCCCCCGAGGTGGACCTGACCAACTATGACCCGCTGGGCCGGGCCATGGGGGCAGCGCGTGCCGCTCTGCGCCGCATGGCCGAGGCCTGGGTGCTGCGCCGTGCCATCGTGGCTGAGCTTGAGGCGGGACACCCGGTGCTGGTCACGGGCGATTTCAACGATGGCGCACATGCCGTCAGTTCCGAGATCATCAGCGGCGAGGTGCCGTTCAAGAACTACGCCTGGATGCTGCGACACGACGCCGAAACACCGCGCGACCGGTATTCCGACGACGAAGATGCGCAAATCCGCGAAGCCATCGACGCCATGCGCCTGCATTCCGCCGAGGCGCAGTTCGTGCGCAAGTCCAGCCGCGACATGGTCTATACGGCGGCGTTTGGCGGCGTGTACGAGAGCATCGACCAGATCTACATGTCGCGCCATTTCCTTGCAGGCAGTCCCGACAGCATCGGGCAGATGGACTATTTCAGCGTGCTCAACGACCACCTCGCAGACGGCAGCCACCCCGAATCACCGTATAACAAGCTGGCCTCCGATCACGGCCAGATCATCGCCCACATGCGCCTGACGTAGGGTGTGCCTTTACGGCGCACCTTCCCTTTGGAGGGCCAATCGGTCATGCAAGGCGCGGAGGTGCTGACATGCACATGATGGATCTGGGCGACGTGGCCCTGCACTACCGCATCGACGGGCCCGAGGACGGGGCGCCGGTGGTCTTTGCCAATTCGCTGGGCACCGATTTCCGGCTGTGGGACGGGGTCCTGCCGCACCTGCCCGCGGGCCTGCGCATCCTGCGCTATGACAAGCGCGGTCACGGTCTGTCGTCACTGCCGCCCGGCCCCTATTCGATGGGCGCGCTGGTGCGCGATGTGGAACAGCTGATGGACCGCACGGGGTTCAAGGACGCGCTGTTTGTGGGCCTGTCGATTGGCGGGATGATCGCGCAGGGGCTGGCCGCCAAGCGGCTGGATCTGGTGCGGGCCGTGGTGCTGTCGAACACTGGCGCCAAGATCATGACCCGCGAGGTGTGGGCAGAGCGCATCGCTGCGGTCGAGAAAGGCGGGATCGAGGCGCTCGCCGATGGGGTGATGGAGCGCTGGTTTTCCACGGATTTCCTCAAAAACCCGGACCTTGCGCTGTGGCGCAACATGCTGGCGCGGCAGCCCGACGCGGGATACGCCGCCTGCTCGGCAGCCATTGCGGGCACCGATTTCTACACGCCCACCGCGGCGCTGCGCCTGCCTGCCTTGGGCATTGCGGGCAGCGAGGATGGCTCGACCCCGCCGGATGTCGTGCGCGAAACCGTTGACCTGATACCCGGCTCGCAATTCGAGCTGATCCGCGGCACCGGTCACCTGCCCTGCGTCGAAGCGCCCGAGCGCTATGCCGCGATCCTGACCGATTTCATGTGCAGCACCGGACATATCTGAACGCATGGCCACGGGCAGCTTTTCCTCGCCGCTGTTGCGCGATCTCTTCCCGACAGGAGCCGTGGGCCAGCTGTGGACCGACAGCGCCGAGGTGCGCGCCATGCTGATCGTGCTGGGTGCGCTGGCCAAGGTGCAGGGGGCGCAAGGCGCGATCCCCGAGGACAGCGCGGCCTTCATCCACCGCTCCAGCCTCGAGGTGCAGATCGACCCGGCGGGTCTGTCGGCGCAAACGGCGGAGGATCACGATCCCGTCCCGGCCCTTATCGCCGCCTTTCAGCGCGCGATGGAGGCGCCGGAGCATGCCTGCCACGTGCTGCACGCTACGCCCGCACAGCACATCGCAGACACCGCGCTGATGCTGCGTCTGCGCCAGACGCTGGCCGCGCTGGAAGAGCGCGCGCAGAGCTTGAACCCGGCGGTTGCGGCCTATGTCAAAGGCTTGCCGGTGCTGTGCGACACGGCGCTTGTCGTTGCCGCCCCCGCGCCGGTTCGCGCGGCGCTGGCAGAGGCGTTGAAACTGGCCGATCCGGGTGATGACTGGTCCGAGGATCGCGGACCCATTGGCCAGATCGCGGCGTGGCTCGCCACGCTGACCCATCTGGCGGGCGCAGATGAAGCGGGCCACCCGGTGCTCACGGCGCTCAGCACGCAGATGAACGCGCTGCAGGCCATGCTGGCCGCCCCAGCAGCATCACCGCTGATCGAACGCATGGCGCTGCCGCAAATCGCGCTGACCGCCGCCTGTGCGGTCGAAACCGCAAAAGGCGCTGCACAATGAAACCCGCGGTCCTGTTCATCCTGTTCACCGTCATGATCGACGCCATGGGCATCGGCCTGATCGTGCCGGTGATGCCCGCGCTGATCCAGGAGGTGCGCGGCGCCGAGGTCGGCTTTGGCTCTGCCGCCGTGTGGGGCGGTATCCTCGCCACGACCTTTGCCGCGATGCAGTTCCTCTTTGGCCCGCTCGTAGGGGCACTGTCCGACCGCTACGGGCGCAGGCCGATCCTGCTGGTGTCGCTGGTCGTGCTGGCGCTCGACTATCTGGTGATGGCGGTGGCGGGCACCATCTGGCTGCTGTTTGTGGGCCGCATCGTCGGCGGCATCACGGCGGCCACGCAATCAACCGCCAACGCTTACATGGCCGACATCTCGGCCCCCGAAGACAAGGCCGCGAATTTCGGGCTGATCGGGGCGGCGTTTGGCCTGGGCTTTGTCTTTGGCCCCGTCCTAGGCGGCTTGCTGGCCGAATTTGGCACCCGCGCGCCGTTCTATGCGGCTGCGGCACTGGCCGCGCTGAACGCCATGTTCGGCTACCTCGTGCTCAAAGAAACGGTCGACGACCGCATCCGACGCAAATTCGAATGGCGCCGCGCCAATCCGCTGGGCGTCTTTCGCCAACTGGGCCGGTTGCCGGGACTGGCCCCGCTGCTGGGGGTCTATTTCCTCTACACCGTGGCGTTCAACGTCTACCCGGCGGTCTGGTCCTATTACACCAGCGAACGGTTCGACTGGTCGCCCGGCACAATCGGGATTTCGCTGGGCCTCTTTGGCGTGTCCATGGCGGTGGTGCAGGGCGGGCTGATCCGGCCGATCATGCGCTGGCTGGGCGAACGCGGGACCGTGATCTACGGCCATTCGGTGGATGTGCTGATCTTTGTCGCCATCGCATTCATCAGCTCGGGCACGTGGCTGTTGATCCTTGTCCCTCTCGCCGCCCTTCCGGCCGTGATCACGCCCGCCCTGCAGGGGATCATGTCCAAAGCTGTGAGCGACGATGCCCAAGGCGAGTTACAGGGCGCGCTGACCTCGATCGCGGCACTTGCCATGATCCCCGCGCCGATGATGCTGACCGCCACGTTCTATGCCTTTACCGATGGCAGCGCCGGTGTGTACCTGCCTGGCGCGCCGTTCCTGATGTCGGCGGTGCTGGTGACCTTTGCGCTCGTCGTGTTCCTGATGGCACAGATGCCCGCCCCGTCCCGCGACCTACCGCAACGCTGAAATTCGGGATTGCGGGGGCGGGATGCCTGCGCCACGGTGCGCCAAAGGCATCACGGGGAGGAACCGATGCAAAAGATCAAGGCAGCCGTGTGCCACGCCTTTGGCGAACCCTTGCAGATCGACGAGATCCTGCTGCGCCCGCCCGCCACGGGCGAGATCGAAGTGACGCTGGGCGCGGTGGCGATCTGCCATTCGGACATTTCCTATGCGGATGGGGCGTGGGGCGGCAGCCTGCCTGCCGTGTACGGTCACGAGGCCGCGGGGCGCATCACGGCTGTGGGCGACGGTGTGGCGGGCCTTGCCGTCGGCGATGCGGTTGTGGTCACGCTGATCCGCTCCTGCGGCACCTGCCGCAGCTGTGCCAGCGGCAAGCCGACGATCTGTGAAACCCCCTATGACGGCGACAAGGGGCCGATCCAGACGGCTGATGGTGGCAAGCTGCATCAGGCGATGGCCTGCGGGGCCTTTGCCGAAAAGGTGGTCGTGGATCAGCGCCAAGTGGTCAAGGTGCCCGAAGACATCCCGCTGGATGCGGCCAGCCTGATCTCCTGCGGTGTGATCACCGGCGTCGGCGCCGTGGTCAACGCAGCAGGCCTGCGCGCGGGCGAAGACGTGGTGGTGATCGGCGCGGGCGGCGTGGGCCTGAACGCGATCCAGGGTGCCCGCATCGCCGGTGCCCGCCGCATCGTCGCCGTCGACGTGACCGAGGAAAAACTGGAAGACGCCAAGGCCTTTGGTGCCACCGACGGCGTGCTTGCCACGCTGAAATCCCCGTGGCGCGCCAGCTACAAGGCGCTGGGGGGCAAAGGCGCCGAGGCGGTCATCGTCACCGTTGGCGCAATCCCCGCCTATGACACCGCGCCCCGCTATCTGGGCCGCGGCGGCAAGGTCGTGATGGTCGGCATGCCCCATTCCGGCGCGGTCTCAACCTACGAACCCGCGATCCTCGCCGCCATCGGTCAGGGCATGGTCGGGTCCAAAATGGGCGACGTGGTGATCCAGCGGGACATCCCGTGGATGGTGGACCTGTACCAGCAGGGGCGGCTCGAACTGGACAGCCTGATCTCGGGGCGTTGGTCGCTGGACCAGATCAACGACGCGATTGCCGACACCAAGACCGGCACCGCGCGCCGCAACGTGATCCTGTTCGACTAGCGCAGCTTGAGCAGCAGCAGCACCAGGAACGACAGCGTCACAAAGTGGATCAGGATGAACCGCAGCAGCACCTGGCTGTTGGACCATTCGAGGTTCTTGCGCACGTGGTCATGCAGCGGAAAGCGCACGTTCTGAAAGATCCGGATGCGAAAGACGCGGATCAGCCCGACCTTCAAGAGCCCGGTCACCCCGTTCACGAGGATCATCATCGCCACGAACAGGATCATGAACGGGTTGCCCGTCACCGTGACCATCATGCCGATAAAAAGCCCAATGGGCCGCGACCCTGCGTCACCCATCAACGCCACGCTGGGTGGCGCGTTGTGCCAGAGATAGCCGACGATCACCCCCACCATGATCGCATTGCCAATGACCCAGATCGGCGCGCCCGAATTGAACGGGATCAGCAGGTACGCCGAGTTTTCAATGTTGCCGATTACCGAATAGATCACGAAACCCAGCGTGGTCAGCGTGATCAGCGACAGCGTGCCGGACAGCCCGTCCACCCCGTCATTGCAGTTCAGCGCATTGACCGACAGCCAGATCACCGATGAAAAGATGATCAGCCCCATCCAGAACGGAATCTCGAACTCGGTCGAGGTGAACGGCACCCACATGACAATGTCGCGCCCGTAAAGGATGGCGGACGCGGCCACCAACGCAAGCGCCGCATCCGACAGGCCCAGCGTCAATTCGGAAAAGCCACCCGGTTTCACATCGTCGGCCAGCCCGACACAGGACGCCGCCAGCACCGCCAGCGCACAGATGTAGAACCGCGGATCCCACGGCACCAGCAGCACCACCAGCGCCAGAAAGATCAGGTTCATGAAGATGCCGACGCCCAGCGGCTTGCCGACACTGGCGGCGGCGTTGTGCGCGTGGTTGCGACCCTTGTCGCGGGTCGCCAGATGCCAGACGCGCGGCAGCAAAAACAGGCTTAGCACCGACCCGGCAAAGGCGCCAATCGTGCTCAGCACCGTGATCGACGACAACAGCCGCAACGGCCCCCAATAGGGCGAAAGATACTCGGAAAGGAATTCTGCCAGCATGTTTTGTCTTTTTTCTGCTCGCTCGCCATATAACGCAAAGCCGCGTTGCCGCGCCAGCGAAAACACCGCGCCACGGTGCACGACACGCAACGCCTTGTTCCCAAGGGCACAATCCGCCTAGGCTCGTCCGGACGAACAAGGGGCGCGCGCATGAAACTTCAGGATCTCGACATCATCATCACCGCCCCGCCCGCGCCGGGATGGGGCGGGCGGTACTGGATCCTTGTCAAGCTGACCACCGATGACGGGATCGTGGGCTGGGGCGAATGCTATGCGTCCTCAGTCGGACCGGATGCGATGCGCGCGGTGATCGAGGACGTGTTTGCCCGGCACATGGCCAATGAGAACCCCGAAAACATCGAACTGATGTTCCGACGCGCCTACTCCTCGGGCTTTACCCAGCGCCCCGACCTGACGGTGATGGGGGCGTTTTCCGGGCTCGAGATCGCCTGCTGGGACATTCTGGGCAAGGCACGCGACCGCCCGGTCTGGGCCCTGCTCGGTGGGCGCATGAACGACAGGCTGCGCGCCTACAGCTATCTCTATCCGCTGCCGCACCACGACATGGACAGTTTCTGGACCTCGCCCGACATGGCGGCCGAGGCCGCGCTCACGCTGGTCCAAGACGGATACACCGCGGTCAAATTCGATCCCGCAGGCCCCTACACGATGCGCGGAGGCCACATGCCGGGTATGCGCGACATCAGCCTGTCAGCCGCCTTCTGCCGCGCCATTCGCGCGGCTGTGGGCGACCGTGCCGACCTGCTCTTTGGCACCCACGGCCAGTTCACAACCGCAGGCGCCATCCGGTTGGGCCAGGCGCTTGAAGCCTATTCACCCCTGTGGTTCGAAGAACCCATCCCCCCCGATGCACCACACGAAATGGCGCGCGTTGCGAACGCGGTGCGCATTCCCGTTGCCACCGGCGAACGCCTGACCACCAAGGCCGAGTTTGCCGCCGTTTTGCACGCAGGCGCCGCCAGCATCCTGCAACCGGCCCTGGGCCGGGTCGGCGGCATCTGGGAGGCGCGGAAAATCGCCGCCCTCGCCGAGGTCCACACTGCGCAAATGGCCCCGCATCTTTATGCCGGACCGGTAGAATGGGCCGCCAACGTGCACCTTGCCACAGCGATCCCCAACCTGCTGATGTGCGAAACCATCGACACGGCCTTCCACCGCGACCTGATCCAAAACACCATCCGGATCGAAAACGGCTTCATTGTCCCGCCGCAAACGCCGGGACTCGGCATCGAGGTGAACGAAACGCTCGCCCGCGCACACCCCTACACCGGCACCGGCCTGCATCTGGAAATGCAAGAAGCGCCCTGCGACTACGTCAACGGCAACACCTTCGAAGGCGGCGCCCCCGCAATCCGCGACTAGCCCCCGCGGTCCCTTCTCTGTTTCAAAAAAATCCTCCCCGAAGGGTCGATCCGCAACCCGCGCCGCACGGCCAGGGCGATGCACAGCCACATAAGGCCGAAGAGGCGTTACGCCGATGAGGTCGCGTTTTGCAGAACGCGGTAGGTAATCTTGGGTAGCGCCTCACCGGTGGCCACGCTGCCAAGCTCGATCAGCCCCGTGCCGGTCAGCGCGATGGTCTGGCGGCGGATGTAGAACTCGGGGTGCTCGCCAATGGTCACGGTCGACCCCGCGGACGAGCTGTCCTTGAACTCCACGATCCCGCCGCGCACCGACACCGCCCCGTGCACCCGGCTGACCCACGCCTGCGGCATCACCAGATCGCATTGCGGCGAGCGGCCGATCTTGACCTCGCCGCCTTCCGGCACGGTTTGCGACCAGTCATCATAGCTGATCTGAAGCGACATGTTGGCCACTTTTTCGGCCTGTGCCAGGTTGAACATCGTGGGCTGCGCCATCATTGACGTCACGCCGTCCTCTTCATCGTCGGTTGCGGCCAGCAACGCAAAGATCTCAGTCGGCACATCGGTGCCGCGCAGGGTGATCTCGCCCATCGAGCGCAGATCGAACTGGGCGCGATCGGTCAGCCGTCGCACAAGTGTGCGCGAAATCAACGCCTCGTTCTCCTTGGCCTGGCTCGACAGCCGCGCGGTCACGTTGATTGCATTGCCAAAAAGCTCGTCGCCCCGATACAGCACATCGCCGAAATGCAGGCCTGCGTGGACCGAAACGGCCCCCCGCGCGCCCTGTTCGAGGATTTCCTTGGTCGCAAGCACCGCCTGGTCCGCGCTTTCGAACAGGCACAGCACATCGTCGCCCTTGGAGCGCACGAAATCCCCACCACGGGCGGTGGCAATCTGCTGCATGCCCGCGACGCACTCGAACACGAGGCGGCTTGCTTCGGCATCGCCATGACGCTGATACAGGGGCGTACTGCCCGATACGTCCGCCATCAAAATAGCGCGTTCAATACTCATTCCGGCGACATCCCCAAATCGCGGCCGTTCCCGAGATGTGTAATCTTTGGAATCAAACAGGTTTAAATGTGACAAGTCTACATACTCCGCGTCTGAAATCACCCTCTTTGCGATGTGGTCATACAAACCTATGAGTGAAACCGGTGTGAAAACCGGGGCTGCACACGTGAAAAACGCAGGCCGACCGGGTTTCCGTCGCAGAGATGTGTCGACTCAAGCGCGGGCCAGAGCCGCCCCTTCGCCCAGCGCGCGCAACTTGGCATAGGCGATATCCGGGTCCACCGCACCAAAGCCCGCAAAGGTCCCAAAGCCGCAATCGCTGCCCGCGATCACCCGGTCCGCGCCCACGATATCGGTGAACCGGTCGATGCGCTGACGCACGACCTCGGGGTGTTCGACAAAGTTGGTGGTGGTGTCGACGACACCCGGCACCAGCACCTTGTCGTCGGGGATCTCGGCCCTGCGGTCGCGGAACACGGTCCATTCATGCGCATGGCGCGGGTTCGAAGTTTCGAACAGCACGTAGCGGGATTTGGTGGCCATCAGCGTGGGAAACACCGTGTCCATCGCGATGTCGCAGACATGCGGCCCCTCGTAATTGCCCCAGCAGATGTGCACGCGCACCTTGTCCGCAGGCACATCCGACAGCGCGTGGTTCAGCGCCTCGACATGGGCGTCGGCGATCTTGACGAACTCGGCATCGCTGAGATCGGCAAACAGCATGTGACGCGACAGCGCGAGGTCCGGGCAATCCAGTTGCAGATCGAGGCCCGCGCCCACGATCGTCTCGTATTCCGCCTTCATCGCATCGGCGAGTGCGGCCAGATACGCATCGCGCGTGGGATAGTAATCGTTCTGCAAGAACAGCGAAATCACCCCGGGCGACGCTGCATTCATAAAGCCACGCTCGATCCCGTGCCGGGCCATTGCAGCCTTGAGGTTTGCAATGTCCTTTTCCAGCTCGCCCTGCCCTTTGGACGTGACTTCGCCGGTGCACATGGGCCGGGCGTATTGCGGCGTGCCACCGTCCTCGGCCAGCCGCTTGAGAAAGCTCGGGAACTGTTTCAGGTCGGCAGGCGCGTTGCGCGGGCTGTCGCCGGAAAAGCCGGTGTAGCGGTCCTTGACGTAGGTTGCGTAGCTGATCTTGGAGGTTTCACCATCGCTGACGATGTCCACACCTGCGGCCACCTGCCTCGCGACGGTGTCGTCGACGGCTTCGGCCATGGCGGCGTCGAACGCGGCGGGATCGTAGTCCTCCTCCTGCTCGCGGGCAAAGATGAAATCAACGACTTTCTGGCTGCGCGGCAAGCTGCCCACGTGGGTGGTTTTGACCATGTCCGGCTCTCCTCACATCTCCGTGACCTGCACTATGGCCTTTCCTGAAAGCCGGTGCCATCCCACACGAGCGGTCGGGCGCAAAATTCGCCATTCTGGCCACACAGCGAAAACGTGCCGGTGCGTGCAAGCCCCAAGGTGCCGCCGGTATCGACGATGGTCATCGAGGTGCCTAGAAAATCCAGTGGCGCCGTGTAGTTGCGCGAAGACAGAAAGATGTTGTGGCTGCAATTGGCGGCACCGCAGAACGGGCGCGGCAGGCTGCCCGGGCAGGTGATCCGGCCCCAGTCCAACACGAAATCAGGCGTGCCGTCGCGGTCGAGGTCTCCGGCCTGCACCGCACCGGCGGGCAGCGGGACGGGTGCATTGCAGCCACGGGCAACCGCATCTGCAATCTGGCGCGGGATGGTGACGGTCTGACCCGGCGGCATTGCGGGCCCCTGCCAATCGGCCCGGCACCCTTGTTGCAGCGCGGCCAGCGCCGGTCCCAGCCCGTCCGAGGCAATCTGGCGCGCCGGGTCCTGACCCGGTGCAAGTATGACGGCGCGCGCACGACCCATCGCGGCAAAAAGCGGATCATCCCAACCCAGCGCCACGCCCCAGTACCCGTAAAAATCGCTGTAGCCTGCCTCGGGCAGGCGATAGCCCGTCCCATCGACCCACAGGATCACATCGCGGCGCGTCATTGCGGCACCCTGCAGGCGAATGAGGTCCGGGTCGAACTCCAGCCGGATCGTGCCGCGCGGCGTGGGTTCCGTTTCGTGCACGCCAGCCTCGAACCCTGTGCGTCCCTGCAGCGAGGGCGCATAGCACACCAGCCGCAACCCGATGCCCCGGGCATAGTGACCGATGCTGTGGCCGTTGTCCTCGCGGCTTGCGGCCCAGCTCTGTGCCTGTGCCGCGTGGGCCAGCAGCACACAGATCAAGACCAGCAGCGCGCGCATCAAGGTTTGCGCGCCATCAGGACCGTGTGGCTTTGGGTTTCGGGGTCTTCGGCCAGAAATCCGGTCAGGCGCAGGCCGTTGTCCTCGAGCGCCTTGGCGTAGGCGGCGGGCGACAGGCTGTCGTGAAACACCCGTTCGCCACCCACCGTGCCATCCGCGGCACCTGCCGCATGGCCAACCGTCAGCATCAGCACGCCGTGCGGTGCAAGGTGTCGGGCCATGCGGGCGATGCAGGCGGGCTGTTCGGCAGCGGGCAGGTGGAAAAAGCTGTTCCACGCGATGATGCCGTCGAACCGTTCAGGCGCCTCGAATGCGCGCATGTCGGCCTCGCGCCAGTCGCCTTCGGGCCAGCGTTCGCGCGCGATGCGCAGCATCTCGGGCGAGAAATCCATACCGGTCACGCGGAATCCTTCGGCCTTGAACCAACGCGCGATGGGATCGCCGGTGCCGCAGCCCAGGTCCAGAACATGCGCCCCCGCCGGCAACGCCGCCGTGAACCGCGCCAGCCAGCGCGCCTCGAACAGGGCACGCGATCGTTGCGCGTCATACGCCGCGGCCTGCCGGTCATAGACCGCGCGCGTGTCCTCGGGCGCAGGTGTCAGTTCAGCCATGTAGCGCCAGCGGGATCGTCTGTACCGACCACATGATAAAGTGCCGCCTCCCCGGTCATCGACGGCACTGCGGTGTGGGCGAGGTTTTCGGGGATGCTCATGGTGTCACCGGGCGCAAGGGTCGTCTCGCCGCCGTCCCAGATCACGCGCCAGTGCCCGCGCACCGGCATCAGAACCGACGGACGGTCATGCTGATGCATGTTGTCGGTGGCGCTGTCACGGGTGACCAGATCGACCTCGAACCCCGGCTTGTCGCGGATGATCCCCGTCTCGCCGATCACCTTGGTGGGCGTGCCCCTGGCCAGTGCCGCCATATCGAGGTAGCGGCGCACGCCGTAGCCCACCACCTGCATCGGCGACATTTCGGGGTAGTCTTTCAGTTCGTCATCGCTGAGCAAAGGCATCGGTGACACGCCATCCGGCAGGGTTTCGCCTTTCTTGCTGTCATAGAGCTTGCCGTTTTCGCCCAGGACAAGACCGTGGTCCGCGGCGTCTTCGACCACTTGCGGTGCCCAGATCACGCCGCCACCGGCATCGTCGCCGCCGAGGATGGCCATGATCATCCCGTAGTCGGTGCCGATGTTTTCGAACCCGCGGAAGATGCCGGTAGGGATGTTGATGATGTCGCCCTGTTCCAGAATGACTTCGCCCGCGTCGCCCCAGCGGCCCCAGAAAAACCGCCAGCGCCCCGACAAGACAAAGAACACCTCGGCCGTGCGGTGCGAATGCAGCGAGTTCCGGCATTTGGGCGGCTGGCCCGCCGCCCCGATGTTGAACCCGTGCGGGATGGTGATGTGCACGTGCTGGTCCGCGCTTTCCGACACGCCGCCGCCGATGATGGTAAAGTTTTCCTTTTGATTCGATCCGGGCGTGTGCGCGTCAATGAACGCCGTCTTGCACGGGCGCAGATCGCCGTAGCGGACGATGCGGGGTTCCATTTCAGCTGGGGTCATGTGGTGTCCTTTCTCACAAGGCAGGTGGACGGGGGCTACCCCGTCTGCAACAGGATCTGTTTCCAGACCGAGGTTTCATCGAACAGGCAGAACTCGCGCCGGATGCGTGGCGGGGCGGCGCCCAGTGTGCCGAACTCGGCGTGGCAAATGCCCAGCACATAGACCTCGGCCCCCGTGGGTGCGCCGAAATAGCCCCAGCCGTCGTGACGGCCGGAGAGCGACCAGCGGATCGCCGCACGGGGCGGCAGCGTGGAGTCTTCGCGGCCGATCTGGTGATCGACGGTAAATGTCGCGTCGGGGAATGACGCGCGCAGGCCCATCCAGAACCGGTCCACCGGGTCCCAGCCGTGGCCGGTCTCGCCGCCGGGGTATTCGCTTTGCACCGCGCGGTCGTATTCAGACGGGATCGCGGCCATGTCGGCACCCATGATGCGGGTCAGGATACTGGCGTATTTTTGGCCCCACACGTTGTCGTTGCCGCGCCCGGTGTAGGGCCCGGGCAGATCGTTCTGGCGGGTCAGCGGACGCACGCAGGCCTCGGGCCCGCCCTCGCGCGCGATCAGATCGGCGGCATAGGCTTTGGCTTCCCACCCGATCTGGCGGACAATCGCGGTCTGGTCGCGGATCAGCCATTCGTCGTTGATCTGGTCGTTTATCGCATGGCAGTCGGCAATGATCCGGTATTGCAGCTTCTTGCCCGATGCGGCGCCATAGACGCCGTCTGCCAGATGGGTCGCGGTGGACAGAATGCGGTGCGACGACAGCATCCCGTCCTCGGGACGACCGGACCAGATCACATCCTCGCCCAAAAGCTGGCGGTCGGGAAACTCGGCCAATGTGGCCATCGTGGCCCCGATGACCTTTTCATTGCCCACCACCACGCTCGCGGGCGAGCGCACGACGATGTCGGGGCTGTAATAATGGTGCAGGGTCGCGATGCCGCGGTCTTCCCAGATCTCCTGCGTGATGCCGAGGATATAGTCGGGGAAGTCTGCCCAACGGTTCGAAAAGCCTTTCATGAGGTCCATCCTTGGGGAATTCGGGCCGAGCCGCGCAGGACGAGCGGGCCGTCCAGTGCCACCCGGCGGGGTGGTGTCTTGGGATCGTTCAGACGGCCCATGATCATCTCGACAGCCTCGCGCGCCATGCAGGCCGCAGGCTGGCGCACGGTGGTGAGGTTGTAGCTGGGCCACGACGCAAGGCCCACGTCATCGTAGCCCACCACCGACACGTCGCCCGGCACGCTGAGCCCAAGTTCGAACCTGAGCACGTCCATAACCGCAAAGGCCATGTGATCGTTGGCGCAGAACACGGCATCGGGGTGGTCGGTCCGGTCGAACATCTGACGCGCGATGTCCTTGGCAATATCGAAATTGAACTGGCTTACGCCGCGGGCAAACAGGGTCAACCCGGCTTCGGACAGCCCCGCGACAAAGCCCGCCTCGCGGTCGCGCTGGGTCGATGCACCTTCCCAGCCCGCGATGTGGCCGATGCGGGTGTGACCGCCCGCAGCGAGGAACTCCGCCAGCTTTTTGCCACCCGCATAGTTGTCCGACGTCACTGCCGACAGCCGGTGATCATCCTGCGTGCGGTTGAACAGGACGATGGGAATGCCTGCCGCCTCGCACCGCCGGGTGAGATCGTTGGACATGCCCACCGAGGCGGCAATGATCCCGTCGACCTGATAGTCGAGCAATTCGTCCAGAACCTCGTCCGCTTCGGTCACCGAGTTGGCGGCCATAAAAACCAGCACGTGATATCCCTGCGCCTGCAACAGGCGGCTCAGGTGTTCGATGGCTTCGGGATAAAACTGGTTTTCCAGATAGGCCACCACAAGCCCGATGATCCGGCTGCGCCCCGTGATCAGCCCACGCGCCAGCACATTTGGGCGGTAGCCCAGATCGTTTGCCGCCGCGCGCACCTTGGCTGCCGTCGCCTTGGACACCGATGCACCGGGCGTGAATACCCGGCTCACCGCCGAGCGTGAGACCCCCGCCCGCTGGGCCACATCAAAGCTGGTCACCTTTTCGCCCATCAGTCCGCGGTCCACCCTCCGTCAATCAGCATGTGCGTGCCCGTCACCATCGCCGACGCGTCCGACGCGAGAAATTGCACAGCACCCATGATGTCCGACACCTCGCCGATGCGCGGCAGCTTGATCTTGTCCATGATCCACGCAAGCCGGTCGGGGTTGTCGAACGTACTTTGCGTCAGGGGCGTGCGGATGAAGGTGGGGCAGATCGTGTTGATGCGGATACCCGCCTTGCCCCATTCGATGGCCATGGCCTTCACCATGCCCTCGACCCCGTGTTTCGTCGCGCAGTACACCGCCCGGTCGATGCCGCCGACATGACCCATCTGGCTTGAGATGTGGATGATCGACCCAGGTCTTTGCGCCGCAATCAAGGCTTTGGCCGCATGGGACGACAGGAAATAGGCGCTGCGCAGGTTGATCGAGGTGACGGCATCAAAATCCTCGGGCGTCGTCTCAAGCGCAGGGCCATGGCGGGCCAGACCAGCCGAGTTGACCACCACGTCAAAGGGTGCGCTGAACGCCGCCTGAACCGCGTCGAGGTCGGTCTGATCCAGCACCAATGCCTCAGCGCGCAGCCCTGCTTGCGCCATGGCCCCGACAACGTCGCCGAGGACCGCGGCCCGGCGGGCCGCCACCGTTACATGCGCCCCGGCCTCGGCCAGCGCCACGGCACAGCCCAACCCGATGCCGGAAGAGCCGCCGGTGACAAGGGCGCGTTTGCCGGACAGATCAAAGCCGGGTGTCTTTGGTAATTCGGTCACTGTGCCCTCCCCGTTTCGGGATCAAACCCCACCCGCGCCTTGTTGAACTCGCGCATGCGCGCCAGCACGTCGACACCGATCTGGTCGTACATGTGCAAGAGGTCCACCATCACCCAATTCTCCCGGATCAGTCCGTGCTCGACCCGCCAGAAATCGAGGCTGCGCATCTCGACCGGTTTGCCCGCTGGTGCGATGCCCAGCCAGCCGTCCTGGTTCAGCGTCTGGTACATGTTGGGCCAACCGGTGACAGCCGCGTAGTCCCGGTCGCCAAAGAAGTGATAGGTGATCTCGTCCACACGCGACCCGCGGTCTGGCATGGCGTTGAGGAACGGGATCTGGTGCCACTTGCGGAACCCGGCGATGCCGCGCCCCGATCCGATGCCGGACGGCCCGTACCACATCATGCGCGGGTGCCAGAACCGCTCCATCTCCATCACCTCGGGACCCCCTTGGGACGGGTGACGTTTCATGTGTTCGAGCATCTCGACGATGTGCCGACAGGTCGCCTGCCCCGCCTCGGCTTTGTATGGACCGGGCACCAACCCGTCGCAGGTCGCAGGCCCCGGCACGTGCCATTCGCGGCCCAATGTCGGTGACATCGGCCAGGTGCCCGCCTGCATCATCACCTCGGGGATGTCCCACAGCGCCTGCATCTCGACGATCTTGTCATCGACGAAACGATAAAACTCGTGAAACCGCATATGCACGATGTGGCCCGTCGGCGGGATGTCGAGCCACGGCGCGGTGAAGGTACCGGTATAGTATCCGCCGCACCCGACCCAGTCATGCCCGTGATCATCCGGTCCCGCCATCACGATGTGATCGCGCCGTTCCAGATCCGGGACCGCGTGCAACAGCGGCGCGTAAGCCGCGTCGAGATAGGGATCGACCCCGTGGATCGTCTCGAACGGAAAGGCGAGCCGAAACACCACGTCCTTGGCACACAGCGCCTTGAGCGCTGTGCGCACCGTGCCCATGTCGAAATCGTACATCGCATTGTGGATATAACGCAGGGCGGCCTTGTGCTTGGTATGGAGGTCGGTCATGCGGCGTCTTTCATGCGGGCAAAGAGGTCGACGCCCATCTGCGCAAAGAGATGGATCATGTCGACGAAGACCCAGTTTTCAGTGAAACGGCCACCGTCGCGCAGCCAGAAATCCAGCCCCGACACTTCGATCCGCGCGCCGCTGGCGGCATGGCCCAGATACGGCCCCGTATGCGTCGCCACCACACCACGCGGACCCGAGGCGGCGAGCAGTCGGTCCTCGGCAAACAGGCTTTCGAGATGCATGACCTTGCGGTCGGGAAAAGCAATCAGCCATGGCTTCTGATGCAGCTCTTCGAACTCGGTCAGCGACAGGCAGGCGCCGATCCCACCGGGGCCGTACCACTTGATATTGGGATGAAAGAAGCGCGCGATGCCCATGCTGGACAGATCGCTTTCGTCAAAGCTGTTGAGCCCGCCAAAGATCAAGCCGCGCCCCAGCGTCAGCGTTTTCTTGGCGGCATCCGCATCCTGTGCCCCCCGCAGCACGCCGTCATAGCCGGTGGGCGCGGGATAAACATGGGCGGCTCCGCGCGGGGGCGGCAGCACGGGGCGGCCAATCTGGTCGAACCAGTCGACAAAATCCCAGATGGTCTGGGCCTGCACAATCTGGCCCGCTGCATCAAAGCGCAGGAATTCGCCCCAACGAATACGCAGGGGCGTGTCGGTTGTCGGAATGCCGAACACCTCTGCCACCGCGCGCCCAGTATAGTACCCGGTCCCCGCAACCCACGCCGTCCCATCCGGGCCGCCATTCTCATGCGCCGCGGATGCGCCCCCCAGAAACAGGTGCACCTGCCGCCGCAAATCAGGCAACGCGCCGCGCAAGGGCGCAAACAGAGTCGCAACCACTTCGTCGCCAGACCTCATCAGACCAAAAGGCGCCGGACCTTGCCACGCCTCCACCGCCCGCAACATCGGCTCAGCCCCCGACAGATCATCGTCCAGCGCGGCCCACAAGGCCAATGCAGTCTCCTTGTTGCGCTGGTTTGGATCGGTCACGGGGCGTGTCTTGCTTCTCTGTTTCAAAAAATCCTGGGGGGAGGCGCAGCCGGGGGGCTAGCCCCCCTCTGTCCGTGCCCCCCTACTCGGCGGCATCGCGTGCAGGCGCCGCGCCGCCATAAGGCACATTGATCCCGCCATAGCGGCGAACACGCAGGTTGCACTGCTCGGCATGGCCCACGAACCCTTCGAGGATGCACAGCCGCGAGCCATAGGCGCCGATTTCGGCCGCGGCTTCGTCGGTCAGCACCTTCTGATACGAGTGCGTCTTGAGGAACTTGCCGACCCACAGCCCGCCGGTGTACCGCCCGGCCTTTTTAGTGGGCAGCGTGTGGTTGGTGCCGATGACCTTGTCGCCGTTGGCCACGTTGGTCCGCGGGCCAAGGAACAGCGCGCCGTAACAGGTCATGTGTTCGAGAAACCAGTCATCGCGGTCGGTCAACACCTGCACGTGTTCAGAGGCGACGTCATCGGCGACCTGCAGCATCTCGTCATAGGTGTCGCACAGGATCACCTCGCCGTATTCCTCCCAGCTTTTGGACGCGGTGTCGGCGGTGGGCAGGATTTTCAGGATGCGGTCAATCTCGACCAGCGTCTCTTCGGCCAGCTTGCGCGAATTGGTCAGCAGCACGGCGGGTGAGTTATAGCCGTGCTCGGCCTGACCCAAGAGGTCGGTGGCGCACATTTCGGCGTCCACGGTGTCGTCGGCGATCACCATGGTTTCGGTTGGACCGGCAAACAGGTCGATGCCCACGCGGCCATAAAGCTGGCGCTTGGCCTCGGCCACAAAGGCGTTGCCGGGGCCGACGAGCATGTGCACGGGATCAATGGTTTCGGTGCCGATGGCCATGGCGCCGACCGCCTGGATGCCGCCCAGCACATAGATTTCATGCGCACCACCCAGATGCATGGCGGCGATCACCGCCGGGTTCGGCTTGCCCTGCCACGGCGGGGTCGCGGCCACGATGCGCGGGACGCCGGCGACAGACGCAGTTGCCACGGACATGTGGGCCGAGGCGACCATGGGAAACTTGCCGCCCGGCACGTAGCAGCCCACGGACTGCACGGGGATGTTCTTGTGGCCGAGGATCACGCCCGGCATCGTCTCGACCTCGATATCCAGCATCGAATCGCGCTGCGCCTGGGCAAAATCGCGGACCTGCTTTTGCGCAAACTTGATGTCTTCGAGTTCGCGCGGGGTCAGTTCGGCCATCAGTGCTTCGATCTCTTCGAGGCTCAGCCGGAAGCTTGCAGGGCCGTAATTGTCGAATTTCTCGCTCAGTTCACGCACGGCGGTGTCGCCGCGGGTTTCGATGTCTTTCAGCGTGGCTTCGACCGAGGCGCGGACGCGTGCGTCATCCTCGGCGCGTTCTGCATCGGATTTGGCGGTTTTGAGATATTCAATCGTCATATCAGACCTCATTCATGCGGATTTGAGCGCGGACCTGCGGGAATCACGCGCCAGGATGTCGGCACGACAGGCGACGCTGCAGCCAGACGGGTTGGCAGGGCCGGTGTCATTCTGCAGCCTCGGGTCGGGGCGCGACCTTTTCGCCGCGATCAAATGCTTCCCAACCTTCACCGTCGAACACGTCGACGCCAAGCTGTGCGAGCACGTGCGGAAAATCGACCATCACCCAGTTGTCGGTGATCTTGCCGTCTTCCACTTTCCAGAAGTCCATGTAGCGGATTTCGATCCGTTTGCCGGTCGGGGCTACGCCCATGAAGGTGCCGGAATGCGTGGCCTCCTGCCGACCAAAGGCCGCCGCCCATTCGCCCATGTAGAGCCGCGCCTCGTCCACGCAGACCTTGTCGGAAAAGGCCGCCTGAAACGGGCGCTGCCAGTTGTCCTGAAATTCGCGCAGCCCGGATTTCGTGCCGCAGCCGGTATTGCCCATCCAGCGAAAGCTCTGGGCAAAGAACTGGCCGATATCGTCGATGCGGTGGTCGTTCAGACCGTCCACCATGCCTTCGATCACGGCGCGGGTATGTTCGGTCTTGGACATGTCGGTGTCGCGGGTCAGGACCGCTTGTTCGGGGCGGGCACCTTTCATGTGGGCGGATGTCCTTGTTGTTTGTGTCGGACCGGGGCG
>JBCBAV010000017.1:0-39455 GCA_038532285.1 Pseudomonadota bacterium
GGGTTGATCACATCGCTTTCCACAGCGCGCCCTGCGCCCAGCGCCAGCGCTGCATGGCCCAGCGCCTCGCCATCCATCGCCGTGATGTACCCGTCGGATTGCGCGGCCACCTCGCGGATCACCGTTGCCTCTGGCAGAAACCGTGCCCAGTTGTCGACAAACGCCACCGGTCCACCCATCGCCGCCACCATCGTGCCAAAGTGTTCGGCGGCATGGCCTTCGGCAATGGCGCGCACGATGGCGTCGGCCCCGGCCTGCACGTCGTCCACAAGCCCGCCGTTCTGCAACAGGATGCCCCCCAACACCGCCGCCACCTCGACCAATGGCCCCCGGACGGTGCCGGTCAGTACCTGCATCACCGCGGCCGCCTCGACCGCGTTGCCGATGGCGGGGGCCACCGGCTGGTTCATGTCGGTGATCAGCGCGGTGGTCTTGCAGCCTGCCGCGTTCGCCGTCTTGACCAGCGCGTCGGCCAGAGCCTTGGCCTCGTCCTCATCCTTCATGAACGCGCCCGAGCCGGATTTGACATCCAGCACCAGCGCATCGAGGCCCGAGGCCAGCTTTTTCGACAGGATGGACGCCGTGATCAGATCCAGGCTTTCGACCGTCGCAGTGACGTCGCGCACCGCATAGAGCCGTTTGTCCGCCGGGGCGACTTCGGCGCTGGCGCTGACGATGGCGCAGCCTGCGCGCGCCACGACGTCGCGAAACCGCGCTTCGTCGAGCTGTGTCGACAGGCCCGGGATCGCCTCGAGCTTGTCCAGCGTGCCACCGGTATGGCCCAGCCCGCGGCCCGAGATCATCGGCACCACAGCCCCGCAGGCGGCCAGTGCGGGCGCGAGGATCAGGCTGACCGGATCGCCGATGCCGCCCGTCGAATGCTTGTCCAGCACCGGCCCCGCATCCCAGCGCAGCACCTGACCGCTGTCGCGCATGGCGATGGTCAGCGCCACGCGCCCCACGTCCCCCAGCCCGTTCAGGCAGACGGCCATGGCAAAGGCCCCGGCCTGCGCGTCCGTCACGGTGCCGTCCGCCAGCCCCTGGGCAAACCACATGAGTTCTTCGCGCGCAGGGGGCTGTTTGCGGCGCAGCTTAGCAATGATGGCGCGGGCAGTGGTCATTCGGCACCGTCCAGATGTGTGTTGGTAAAGGCGCCGGGCAGAAGGGCGGCCATGGTCATGACCTCTTCGACGCCGTTAGGTGTCGCCATGGTGATGCGGACATCACCACTGGCAAATTCCGCCAGTTTCTGGCGACATCCCCCGCAAGGTGGCACCGGCACGGTGCCGCTGCCCACCACGTATACCTCGGCGATTTCACGCGCGCCCGCGGCGATCATTGCGGCGATGGCGCCTGCCTCGGCGCAGGTGCCTTCGGGATAGGCCACGTTTTCCACGTTACAGCCGGAAAACACCGCGCCCGAGGGCGTGCGCAGCGCGGCCCCCACCAAAAACCTGGAATAAGGCGCATAGGCCCGTTCCCGCACGGCGCGCGCCGCGTCCCTCAGATCATCCGCCATCGTCACCCCCACTGACCACCCGCGTCTGAAACACACCCGGAAGCGATACTTCGAGCAGTTCCAGATCGTCGCTGAGCGCGTCGTACTGGACTGCTACCTCAGGAGGGATAACAAATGCGTCGCCAGCCTCAAGAGTAAATGGATCGCGGTTCTGCGCCGTCAGACGCATACGCCCCTCGAGCACGAAGCAAAAGAATATGTCGGCGTCGTGCGTCACCCCTGCCGCAACACCTGCGCCCGCACGCGCCACCTGCACGCCCGCGACGCCGCCCGTGCCGTCCGCAATCCCGCTGTCGCGCATGGTGAACCCCGGCAGCCGGTGCGCCGCCCATGTCGCGTCTTCGGCGATGTGATGGACAAAACGTTGCCCGTCGAATCGCCTGTCCGGGTTGGCCGGGCCGTTGGGCAGCGTCATGTCATGGTCGATGGTCGTGATGTGTTCGGCGGGCACGCCGATCTCGATCACCTCGATATTGTCGCTGGCATAGAGCACGCGGTGCCGGATCTGCGGCGGCTGGATCACGCAGGACCCCGCGGTCAGGCGAAAGGGATCGCCCTGGTCCTCGTACACGAGATCCACCCAGCCGCGATAACAGTAAATCAACTGAAACCCGACCGTGTGATAATGCACTATGTCCGGCACCGGCCCGCCATCGGGAATGCGGATGTGGCTGGCGATGATCGACCCGCCCAGCCGGTCGGGGATAAGGTCGCGGTAATGCATGCCCGCCCGCCCGATGACCCATGGCGCCTGATCAGCCAGCCGGCGCACCACAAGGCTGTGCTGGGTATCCGGCATCTGCAAAGGCGGGTCAAGCGGCGCAATCTCCACCTGTGTGCCGCCCGGCGACACCAGCGCCCGCTGGCCATCGGCAATTTCGTCCGGCGCGCTGGCTTCGATCAACAGCGCACCCGTTGCGCGCCCGGTTTCAAGTCGCACAGCGATGCCATGCCCGGAAAATATCGCCACGCGCGGATCGTCGGCGGGATAGATCATGTCCATCCGAAGCCCCAACTGCCTGGTAAAAAATCCGATATCGCCAGACAGATCCCGCGTGCCCAGCCGCACTTGCGCCTTAACGTCGGTCATTCATCCCCCTTCATTTCGCCAAATAAACCGTGGGGGCATTGCAGATGCAATCTGCAATGGGGGCAACGCCCCCCAAAACATGGCGTGCGCTTAAGCGCTCATTTGGATTACCGTGCCAGTGTGGCGCGGCGTTACCCTATGGTCAATCGCGCTGCTGCAATGTAGTTTAACGTTAAACTAAATTCCGATCCCTCTGGACCCAAGGCTGAATTCCCATGTCCGATACCCCCGACCTGCGCCAGCGCGCGCTTGATTATCACGAGCGACCAAAGCCCGGAAAGCTCGAGATCCGCGCGACCAAGCCGCTGGCCAACGGGACCGACCTGGCGCTGGCATATTCACCGGGCGTGGCCGAGGCCTGCCTCGAGATCAAGGATGATCCGGCCAATGCCGCCCGCTACACCGCGCGGGGCAATCTGGTGGCTGTCGTGTCAAACGGATCGGCGGTGCTGGGTCTGGGCAATATCGGGGCGCTGGCGTCAAAACCGGTGATGGAGGGCAAGGCCGTCCTGTTCAAGAAATTCGCCAGCATCGACTGTTTCGACATCGAGGTGAACGAAAGCGATCCGGAAAGACTGGCCGACATCGTCTGTGCGCTGGAACCCAGCTTCGGGGCGATCAACCTCGAAGATATCAAGGCGCCCGACTGCTTTGTCGTCGAACAGCTCTGCCGCGAGCGCATGAACATCCCTGTGTTTCACGATGACCAGCACGGCACCGCCATCGTCGTGGGGGCGGCGGCCACCAATGCGCTGCATGTCGCTGGCAAGCGGTTTGACGAGATCAAGGTGGTGTCGACGGGTGGCGGGGCGGCGGGGATTGCCTGCCTGAACATGCTTCTCAAGCTCGGGGTCAAGCGCGAGAATGTCTGGCTATGCGACATTCACGGGTTGGTCTACGAGGGCCGCACAAAGGACATGAACCCGGCCAAGTCGGCCTATGCGCAAGCCACGGACAAGCGCACGCTGGACGATGTCATTGACGGGGCGGACCTGTTCCTGGGCCTGTCGGGCCCCAAGGTGCTGAGCCAGCACCATGTGAAGAAGATGGCCGCGCAACCGATTATCTTTGCGCTGGCCAACCCGACGCCGGAAATCCTGCCTGATCTGGCGCGCGAAGTGGCCCCCGATGCAATCATCGCCACCGGGCGCAGCGACACGCCCAACCAGGTCAACAACGTGCTGTGTTTCCCGTTCATCTTTCGCGGGGCGCTGGATGTCGGCGCGACCATGATCAACGACGAGATGCAGCTGGCCTGCATCGACGGCATCGCGGCCCTTGCCCGCGCCACCACAAGTGCCGAGGCTGCCGCCGCCTACAAGGGTGAAGCGATGACATTTGGCCCCGAATACCTGATCCCGAAACCGTTTGATCCGCGGCTGGTCAGTGTCGTGTCTTCTGCCGTGGCCAAGGCGGCGATGGAAACCGGCGTGGCCACCCGTCCGCTTGACGATCTGGAGGCGTACAAGGCCAATCTTGACAGTTCGGTGTTCAAATCCGCGCTGCTCATGCGCCCCGTCTTTGCCGCGGCCAAGGCCGAGGCGCGCCGCATCGTTTTTGCCGAGGGCGAGGATGAACGCGTTTTGCGCGCGGCCCAGGCAATGCTGGAGGAAACCAACGAAAAGCCGATCCTGATCGGCAGACCGGATGTGATCGAAGCGCGCATCGAACGGGATGGGCTGAAGCTGCGTTTGGGCGACACGGTGGATTACGTGAACCCGCAGGATGACCCGCGCTATCGCGATTACTGGCAGACCTATCACGACCTGATGGGCCGGCGCGGCGTGACCCCTGACCTCGCCCGCGCTATCATGCGCACCAACACCACCGCCATTGGCGCCGTGATGGTGCACCGGGACGAGGCTGACAGCCTGATCTGCGGCACCTTTGGCGAGTTTCGCTGGCATCTGAATTACGTCACGCAGGTGCTGGGCCGAAATGGGCTGCACCCCGTGGGCGCGCTCAGCATGATGATCCTCGAGGATGGACCGCTGTTCATCGCCGACACCCATGTGCATTCAAAACCCGAACCCGACGCGCTGGCCGAGATCGTGCAGGGCGCCGCGCGCCATGTGCGGCGGTTCGGACTGGAGCCCAACATCGCGCTCTGTTCGCAGTCGCAGTTCGGCACGCAGGACTACGGCTCGGGCAAGCGGTTGCGCGCTGCGATGGAACTGCTTGACCAGCAGGAGGCCGATTTCTGTTACGAGGGCGAGATGAACGTGGACACAGCACTCGACCCCGATCTGCGCGCGCGGCTGTTCCCAGGCAACCGGATGAAGGGGCCGGCCAATGTGTTGGTCTTTGCCCACGCCGATGCAGCGTCTGGCGTGCGCAATATCCTGAAAATGAAGGGCGGCGGGCTGGAGGTCGGGCCGCTGTTGATGGGCATGGGCAACCGGGCGCATATCGTGACCCCTGCGATCACGGCGCGCGGTTTGCTGAACATGTCCGCGGTGGCGGGTACGCCGGTGCGCGAGTATGGCTAGCGCCCTTGGCCAATGCGCGGGCGCATGGTAGTTTGCTCGCAGGCAAGGGCAGACGCAGCAACAAGGCCCATCCATTACAGGCATGACCGCGCTCAGCAAATATGACCGGCTCGAAACCACGGGCCTGTGGCGCGCCTCGTCCGCGGGGCAGCGGCGCGAGGTTGTCGTGTCGATTGGCGACGCGACGCTGGTGATTTCGGACCTGAATGACCGGGCGCTGACCCATTGGTCGCTGGCGGCGGTTGAGCGGGCGGCCGATGCGGGCGGGTCAGCGGTATTTTATCCCGATGGCGACCCCAGCGAGACGCTGGAACTGCCCCCCGAAAGCGCGGAGATGATCGAAGCCATCGAGACCTTGCGCACCGCTGTTGCGCGCGCACGTCCGCATCCCGGGCGGCTGCGTTGGCTGGGGGCTGCTGTGTCAGTTGCGGCAGTGGCGGCGGTGGCGTTTTTCTGGTTGCCCGGCGCGCTGGTCGATCACGCGTTGCGCGTTGTGCCACCTGTGAAAGAGGCGCAGATCGGTACGGCCCTGCTGGCGCGGATCGAACGTGTCTCCGGCGCACCGTGTGCGACGCCCGAAGCGCGGCCTGCATTGGCCGCCTTGGCCGGGCGCACCGGGGCCGCACGGGTGCACGTGCTGCCCGGTGGCGTGCGCGAGGCATTGGCATTGCCGGGTGACGCGGTGTTGATCAACCGCGCGCTGGTCGAGGATCACGAGGCCCCGGAAGTGGCCGCCGGATATGTCCTGGCCGAACTGGAACGGGTGCGCCGGACGCCAGCGCTGCGCGCGCTTTTGGAACATGCCGGTACTGCGGCAACCATTCGTCTGCTGACGACGGGCGCGCTGCCGCCCGCAGCGCTGGATGCCTTTGCCGAAACCAAGCTGAGCAACCCGCCCGACGCGTTGCCGCCCGCGGCGCTGATCGACGCCTTTGCCACCGCGCGGGTGCACGCACAGGCCTATGGCCGCGCGCGCGATATTTCGGGCGAAGAGACACTGGAATTGATCGAAGCGGACCCACTGGCGGGCCAAGACGCCAAGCCGATCATGGCCGACGGCGCATGGCTGCAATTGCAGGCGATTTGCGAAAACTGACGGTGTAGTCGTCTGAAATGACTGTAACTTCATCAATTGCGGCGGCATCGGCGCCGCGTCGCAGCGTTTTGCAACGCGCCGCAGCATGGGGCGGAAAAGCCACCCATACTTGAAAAAAACACGACTTTTGGTAGTATGACGTCGCGCGAAATTCAGGCGCGCCGCGGCCCAGTTTTCACCCGTGCCAGGATTTATCGGCACTTTTCGGCCGGACCGCAGACCATCAATTTAGCACGCTTGGTTGCCAGCGAAAGGTTATTGCCATGTCACATCAGAAGAGTTTCGGGGACGCCGTTCTTGCCCCAAGATCCAAGTTTTACCAGGGCCCGTTTGGCCGATTGTGTCCCAACCTTGATCCTTATGCGCCGCCCGGTACGGAAGACGAGCAGGATGTTTTTTTTCTCGATTTCGCGACCAAGCACATGGTCGAACTGCCCGGCAAAAGTCCCGGGGACATTGCGGCAGATCCCGGCACGATTGACGATCTGGAACAGAAGTTCGGTTCGAACATTCCGGCGGGATACACCTATTTCGGGCAGTTCGTGGACCATGACATCACGCTGGATACCACGCCACTGACCGCGCGGCAGGTCGACCCGGACCGGATTTTAAATTTCCGCACGCCGCGGTTGGATCTGGACTGTGTCTACGGGCGCGGGATGGGGGATCAGCCGTATCTTTATGACCGGACCGATCCGGGCAAGATGCTGGTGGGCGAGGTGTCGGGCACCAACCTGCCCGACCTGCCCCGCAACCATCAGGGCCGCGCCCTGATCGCAGATATGCGCAATGACGAAAACTCGATCGTGAGCCAACTGCAACTGGCCTTTATCGTGGCGCACAACACGCTGGTCGACCGGGCGCGGGTGGCGGGGGCTGCCGATCCGTTTGCCGCGGCGCGCAAGACGCTGGTGCGGCTGTACCAGTGGATCGTGTGGAACGACTTCATTCCACGCGTCGTAATCGATGAGGTTTGGAAATGCGCGCTGACCCTCGAGGGCAAGTGTGCCGGGCGCAAGGCGTGGGATATGGGGCTGAGCGATGTCTACAAGTGGAAGCACCAGCCGTATATGCCGGTTGAGTTTTCCGGGGCAGCGTACCGCTTTGGCCATTCGATGGTGCGCAACAGTTACCAGACCAACCACCCGCATCGCGGGTTTGGCGTTTTTGCGCCGATCTTTGACAATACCGGCCCGCTGGACCCGGATGATCTGCGCGGATTCCGCCCGATGAAGGCGGAAAACGTGATCCAGTGGGACTGGTTCCTGCAGATGGCATCATCAGCGGGCCCGTTCCCTCAGATGGCGCGCAAGATCGACACCAAGCTGGCCAATGCACTGGTGCATCTGCACGAGGGGCCAGCGGGCGAGGCGGATAATGTTCTGGCCTTCCGCAACCTCAAGCGCGGGGTGAACCTGCGTCTGCCATCGGGCCCGGATGTGGCGCGCAAGTTCTGTGTCAGCCCGGTCGATATAGGCGATGAGGAACCTGCATCGCTCTGGTACTACATCCTGAAGGAAGCCGAAAAGCTGCCCGGCGGGAATGCGGGCCAAAGCCTGGGTCGCGTGGGGTCGATCATTGTCTGTTCGGTGTTTGCGGGGCTATTGAAGGGTGACCCGTGTTCCTATTTCAACCTTGATCCGTGTTGGACGCCCAAGGATGAACCGCTGCTGCGGGACGGCGAGGACAATCAGGATGACCCGAACTGGACACTGGCATCGGTGATCCGCCTGTCGGGCCTGCCGGTCAGCGCAAACGACTTTTGATCCGCGAGGGTGCGCAGCCAGTGCGCACCCTACACACCCCTACCCCTTGGCGTAGCCGATGGTTTGCAGCGCCTCGCGGATTTCGTCGAGGATCGCTGGATCGTCAATGGTGGCGGGCATCTTGTAGGCTTCGTTGTCGGCAATCTTGACCACGGTACCTCGCAAAATCTTGCCCGAGCGTGTCTTGGGCAGACGGTCGATGACCACCGCCTGCTTGAATGCGGCCACGGGGCCAATCTGGTCGCGCACGCGTTGCACGCATTCGGCGACGATCTCGGGATGTGGGCGATTCACCCCCGTGGTCAGGCACAAGAGGCCCACGGGGCTTTGCCCCTTGAGCGCATCGCTGACGCCAACCACGGCGCATTCGGCCACGTCAGGGTGGCCTGCCAGCACTTCCTCCATCGCACCGGTGGACAGGCGGTGGCCCGCGACGTTGATCACGTCATCGGTGCGCGCCATGATGTAGAGGTACCCGTCCTCGTCCATCATGCCCGCATCTCCCGTCTCGTAGTAGCCGGGGAAGGTGTTGAGGTAGCTTTTGGCAAATCGGTCCTCGGCATTCCAAAGCGTGGGCAGCGTGCCGGGGGGCAAGGGCAGTTTGACCGCGATGGCGCCCAATTCGCCCGCCGCCACCGGGTGGCCCGCGTCGTCGAGGATTTGCACGTCATAGCCGGGCATCGCGACGGTTGGTGAACCGATCTTGACCGGCAGCGCCTCGAGCCCTGCAGGATTCCCCGCGATGGTCCAGCCGGTTTCGGTCTGCCACCAGTGGTCATAGACCGGCACGCCCAGCAGGTCCTGCGCCCATTCGATGGTGTCAGGGTCGGCGCGTTCCCCTGCCAGATACAGTGCGCGCAGCCCGGAGAGGTCGTATTTCGCCAACTCCAACCCCTTGGGGTCTTCGCGCTTGACCGCGCGGATTGCCGTTGGGGCGGTAAAGAAGCTTTTGACGTTGTGTTCCGCGATCACCCGCCAGAACGTGCCCGCGTCGGGGGTGCCGACGGGCTTGCCTTCGAACACGATGGTGGTGTTGCCGGCAATCAGCGGGGCGTAACAGATGTAGGAGTGGCCCACGACCCAGCCCACGTCGGATGCGGCCCAGAACACCTCGCCGGGGTTGACCTGATAGATGTTCTTCATTGTCCATTGCAGTGCCACCAAGTGGCCCGCGGTGGGGCGCACCACACCCTTGGGCGCGCCGGTGGTTCCGGACGTGTAAAGGATATAGGCCGGGTGATCACCTGCCACCGGCGTACAGGGCGCCGGGTCCACGCCCTCTTGGGCTGCGTGCCAGTCGAAATCGCGGCCGTCTGTCAGCGGTGCCTGTTCCTGCGGGCGTTGCAGGATCAGACAGACATCCGGTTTGTGGTCGGCCAGGTCGATGGCCGCATCGAGCAGCGGCTTGTAGGACACGGTGCGCCCCGGCTCCAACCCGCAGGACGCCGCAAGGATTGCCTTGGGCGTGCAATCGTCGATGCGCACGGCCAGTTCGTTGGCCGCAAAACCGCCAAAAACGACCGAATGGATGGCCCCCAGACGCGCGCAGGCCAACATCGCCTCGAGCGCTTCGGGCACCATGGGCATGTAAATGATGACGCGGTCCCCGGCCACGACCCCCTTGGCCGCCAGCGCCCCGGCAAGGCTTGCCACGCGGGTTTGCAACTGGGCGTAGGTCAGCGTGGATTTTGTGCCGGTGATCGGGCTGTCGTGGATGATGGCGACCTGGTCGCCGCGTCCGGCATTTACGTGCCGGTCGACGGCGTTGTAACAGGTGTTGACCTGCGCATCTGCAAACCAGTCATAAAAATGCGTGCCGCGTTGGGTCAGTGCCTGCGTCGGCGCGGTGACCCAGTCGATCGCTTGCGCGGCCTGCATCCACCACCCTTCGGGATCGGCTTTCCAACTGTCATACTCCGCGCGATAGCCCATCTGTCCCCTCCGCCTTAGGCATCTGTCAACGCAGCGTTACGCGGGGAGGCGTATCGGGGGCAAGGGTATTTTGTGCGGTTGATACCGGATCAGATCACTGGAACGAGCGCGTGAACTGGGTCTGTCTGACCACTGCGCGACAATCGACGGGATCATTTGGGCGGCAACTGACGCGTTCGGCACCGACGCGCACGGTTGTACGCGCATACGTGCTGCCATCTTCGCGCTGAAAGGTGCGGGTGACGGTGTCATAGGTTTCGATCCCCACCCTGAGCGTGCCGCGTTCTTCGGCGATGGTTGACACACAAGCCGACATGGCAAGGCTGGCAATGAGGGGCAGGGCAAGGCGCATCGTGATCTCCAACAGGTGTTGCTGAAAATATAATGCCTTGTCGCGCAATGCGGTTCCCGCATCACGCTGACGTGACATGCTGTCGGGTTTTGTCAGGTGAACTGCTCGGAAATAAGGCGTTCCTCAAGTCCATGGCCGGGGTCAAAGAGGATGCGGTGGACCACGGAAGGTTCCGAGGTCACCTCGACCGTAACCACATCGCGGACGGATCGCGAATCCGCCTCTGCCATCACAGGACGTTTGTCGGCCTCCAGCACGTCAAAGCGGACCCGCGCGCCTTTGGGCAACAACGCGCCGCGCCAGCGTCGGGGGCGAAAGGCCGCGACCGCGGTCAGCGCAAGCACATCCGACCCGATCGGCAGCACTGGCCCGTGCGCCGAATAGTTATAGGCGGTCGAGCCAGCAGGCGTTGCCACCAAAGCGCCATCGCAAACCAGTTCATCGAGCCGCAGCCGACCATCGACGCTGATCCGCAGCTTCGCCGCTTGCGGGCCTGCCCGCAGCAAAGACACCTCGTTGATCGCCAATTCCTCGCGCTGGGTTCCATCGGTGGTCGTGGTGGTCATGCGCAGCGGGTTCACTTCCTCAAGCTCGGCCGCCCTGAGCCGTTCAGGCAGGTTCGCCTCGCTGTATTCGTTCATCAGAAAACCGATTGTGCCGCGGTTCATTCCATAGACGGGCGCGGGCAGATGTTCGGTCCCGTGCAGTGTTTGCAGCATGAACCCATCGCCGCCCAGCGCCACGATCACCTCGGCCTCGTCCAGCGCCACGTCGCCATAGCGTCCGATCAGCGCTGCGCGCGCGGTCTGTGCCACGGGCGCGCGGCTGGCGGTAAACGCGATCTTCAAGGCCATTTGACATTTCCTTTACGCCCGGCATGTGTCCGAAAGAAGCACAAGTTTTCCCCACTGACCAGCGCCCCAACCGGCTTTGGCACTGGTCGAGGGGTATGCGGCGATATAGGTTTTGCTTAAGACGGTCGTTTCCGATAGGAAACCGCCCAGACCCGTGACCGAATCCATCTCCGAGGAGAGACATTATGAACGCGCCGCACCGCTCCGATGGCTTTTTCACCCAATCCCTTGCCGACCGGGACCCCGAGCTTTTTGGCTCGATCCGCGACGAACTGGGCCGTCAGCGCGACGAGATTGAGCTGATTGCGTCCGAAAATATCGTGTCCGCCGCCGTGCTTGAGGCGCAGGGATCGGTGATGACCAACAAATACGCCGAGGGCTATCCCGGTCGTCGGTACTATGGTGGCTGCCAGTATGTCGACGTGGCCGAAGAGCTTGCGATCGAACGCGCCAAGCAGCTTTTTGGCTGTGGCTTTGCCAATGTGCAGCCAAACTCGGGTAGCCAGGCAAACCAGGGTGTTTTCCTTGCGCTCTTGCAGCCCGGAGACACCATTTTGGGCATGAGTCTTGATGCCGGCGGTCACCTGACCCACGGCGCCCGCCCGAACCAGTCAGGCAAGTGGTTCAACGCCATCCAGTACGGGGTGCGCGAAGACACGCTGGACATCGACTATGACCAGATCGAAGCGCTGGCGCTGGAGCACAAGCCCAAGATGATCATCGCGGGCGGTTCGGCCATCCCGCGGCAGATCGACTTTGCCCGCATTCGCGAGATTGCGGACAAGGTGGACGCATGGGTGCTGGCGGACGTGGCGCACTTTGCCGGTCTGATTGCGGCGGGTGTCTATCCGAACCCGTTCCCGCATGTGCATGTTGCCACGACCACCACGCACAAGACCCTGCGCGGTCCCCGCGGCGGCATGATCCTGACCGATGACGAAGCGCTGGCGAAAAAGTTCAACTCCGCCATCTTTCCGGGCATTCAGGGCGGTCCGCTCATGCACGTGATCGCGGCCAAGGCCGTGGCCTTTGGCGAAGCGCTGCAGCCGTCGTTCAAGATCTATCAGGAGCAGGTGATCAAGAACGCCCAGGCGCTGGCAGATCAGTTGATGAAGGGGGGGCTGGCGACTGTCACCGGCGGCACCGATACGCACGTGATGCTGGTGGACCTGCGTCCCAAGGGCGTGAAGGGCAATGTGACCGAGAAATCGCTGGGGCGCGCGCATATCACCTGCAACAAGAACGGCGTGCCGTTCGACGATGAAAAGCCGATGGTGACCAGTGGCATCCGGCTTGGCTCACCTGCTGGGACCACTCGCGGCTTTGGCGAAGGCGAATTCCGTCAGATCGGTGATTGGATCATCGAGGTTGTGGACGGTCTGGCGGCCAACGGCCCCGATGACAACGGCGCGGTCGAGGACAAGGTGAAAGCCGAAGTGGCGGAACTGTGTTCACGGTTCCCGATGTACCCGCAGTTGTAACAGCACATTGAAATGAGAAAAGGCGGGCCGTGGCGCCCGCCTTTTTTTTTATGCTGCTTTCTTGAAGTTTTGCGCCATGTCGATCAGCGCCGCCGAAAGCGCGGGCACCGACGCCGGATTTTGGCCTGTCACCAGCCGGTCGTCCCGCGCCACGTGAACGCCGAAATCCTCGTCGTTCCCCTCAAACAGTGCGCCGCGCGCGCGCAGGGTGCTTTCCAGCATATATGGCACCACGTCCTGCAGGTCGACCGCACGCTCTTCGGCGTCGGTGAAGGCGTTGACGCGCTTGCCTTGGACCAGCGGCGTGCCGTCGCTCAGGTAGGTTTCGGTCAGCGCTGCGGGACCATGACACACAGACCCCACGATGGCGCCGTTTTCCCACGCGTGCGCGATGAACTGGCCCACCTGCTTGGTCTGCGCCATGTCCCACATGGTACCGTGACCGCCCGGAACATAAACGATGTCGTAGTCGGTTGCGCTCAACGCGCTCAGCGGTGCGGTGCGCTCCAGCGAGTCCATGGCGTCGCTGTCCTTCAGGAAACGGTCAACATCTGCTTCACGCTCTGCCGGATCGGACGAACTCGGGTCACTTGGAGGACGACCACCCACGATGCTGGCCAGCGTGATGTCATAACCTGCCTCTTTCAAAGCATAGTAGGGTGTTGCCATCTCAACCCAGTGAAAGCCGGTCGGCTTGCCGGTGGTCCCAAGTGTGTTGTGTGATGTCAGCAGAATAAGCGCGTTCATGGCTGTCTCCGTTGTAATTGCGTTCAAGGGAGAAACGCCGTCGCCGCATGCATGTTCCAAGATTTGAAATTAAACGTGCCCGGCCCACCACATCCAGACAATGAAGGCGGCAATAACCAAAAGCACATTGAACGCCACCAGGGCCGCGATGTTCAGCATTTGGCCGCGGCGTCGGTCAGCGCGGTCGATCCGGCCGAGATAGTCCAGCACATCCCGTTCAGCACGATCAAGCGTGGCGCCATCGACCTGCCGCATCAGCTTGGGCTGGCCGCCATAGGCCTGGGCCGCGGTGACCTGTCCTGCGGCCTTGTGCAGGCGGCGTGGCAAGCGTCGCCCGGTGCGGCGCAACGCTTCGTTCAGGGTCTTGGCCCGAACGCCAAAGGCCTGCTCGAGTCCCGCCATGATCCGCACCGCGCGGGCGTTGATGCTGTCGCCGGTTTCCATGCCGGCAACCTAAGCAGCGCGAATTCGACTGGCAACCGGGTCTGCCGCGGTGTAGCGCTTTGGACATGCTGAGCTTTCAGACATTCGGTGACGACGCCGCGCCGCCCCTGCTGATCGCGCATGGGCTTTATGGTTCGGGGCGCAACTGGGGCGTGATCGCCAAACGCCTCAGCGATATCCGGCGCGTGGTTACGGTCGACATGCGCAACCACGGAACAAGCCCGCATCTGCCCGCGCATGGCTATCCGGACCTCGCCGACGATCTGGCCGAGGTGATTGGCGAAATTGGCGGGCCACCGGACCTCATAGGCCACTCGATGGGTGGCAAGGCGGCCATGGCGCTTGCGCTGACCCGGCCTGAATTGGTCAGGACGTTGCTTGTCGGTGATATCGCCCCAGTGAGTTATGGCCACACACAGCAACCGATGATTGACGCAATGCGGGCTGTCGATCTGACACGGGTCACCCGCCGCAGCGATGCCAATGCCGCGTTGATTGCGCTTGGGGTCGAACCGGGCGTGGCAAGTTTCCTCACCCAGTCGCTGGATGTGGAGCGCAAGGTGTGGCGGCTGAACCTCGATGCCCTGTCGGACCAGATGGATGCGATCATTGGCTTTCCGGTGTTTCACACGCGCTTTGACCGTCCCACGCTGTTCCTGTCAGGCGGGCAGTCAGACTATGTCCAGCCGGAACACCGCGCCACGATCCGGGCACTGTTCCCAGGCGCGCGTTTTGCCAAACTGCCCCGCGCCGGGCACTGGCTCCATGCGGATGATCCGCGCGGTTTCGAAGCCTCGGTGCGCGCATGGCTTGAAATGCAGGGCACCGCCTGATCCGTCACGAAGGTGCCGCGCATTAATCACGCTTTTGCCGCAATTTTTTGTCAGCTTCGCTTCGCAAAGAGGAAAACCACGTACCGACCGACATGCGGAGGCCCCATGAAACACGACCTGCCCAAGCACATCGAAGGCAAATCAGGCGCTGAAATTACGGCGTTCACGCTCAAAGCAGTGAAATCCATCGTCCAAGGCGAGGCCATGACCGAGCAGACGCCGCTGCCTGCCAGTCAGGTTCAACAACCGCCGCACATGCGCGGCAAATTGGACGTCGTCGAGACAAAGCCGCAGCCAAAGCCCGAGACAGCCGTTGCCCCCGAACCCGAGGTAATCGCACCTGCAGCGCCGGTGGCGCAAGCCGCGACCCCCGTAGCACAGCCCGCGGCGTGTGATGATGCGCCGGCTGAAACAATTGCCGAGCCCGACGCGCTGCACTGTGCCGCTCACGCGCCGCGCAAGCGTTCGTTTCTGGCGCGTTTGACAGGACGGTAGGCGCGCGCCGGTTCAGGCAGCGGAAAAAACCGTCGGAAGGTGACGTGCATCCGGGCGTTCAATTACGTGAACGCCATCGGGGAACCTGCGGCCCATCGAAATGAGGCCGGGATACGCATACGTTTCAAGGCCTGCTTCAAGCGCGGCCTCGCATTGTTCTGGCATGTCTTCCATTGCGATGCTGCGCGCGGCATCTGCACCCAGCTGGGTCAACGCAATGTCATAGATTTCTGATGGTGACTGCGCCTCATCAAGAAAGCTTGCATCGGCAATCACGTCAAAATCATCCCGACCAAGCTGGCCACGCAAACCGTGAAACACCAAGTCCACCAATTGCGCTGGCGCGCTTGTCGCAACCGCGACCGCAACACCCTTGTCCCGGGCCAATCTGATCAGTTCCTTGACACCGTCTCGCAGAGGGATGCCTTGATCCAAAACCGATTTCATCGCGCACATTTTTGAGGCATGGATGGCATCGACATCGACATCGATGCCTTGCGCCATTGCATAGTAACGAATGCGGGGCTTGCATCCCGGCACTTCAAGCAATTTACGATAAGCCGCGTCATCCCAATGCCAGAACAGGTCATGTTCCTCGAAGGCGGTGTTGAACGCGCGGCGTTGAAGTTCAGAAATCTCGGCGAGAACGCCGACGGAGCCCATAAGCAATGCGGGCAGAGACATGACTGTTTCCAGTTCTGGATAACCTTTTGCGACTCATCACCAAGACAACTTTAGGTATAGTAACAACGCATATCACTAAATTTGCAATTGTACCATCGAATATCGGGAAACATGGCCAATTTGGGCTATTTTTCCTTGCGGGTCGTGCATCTGACGGGCAGCTGGCGCAAATCGCTGCACACCCCCTTGCGCCCGTCAGCGCCATGCCTATAACCCACGACAATTTGCGCATAGGGGGTCGTCATGCCAAAAAGAACCGATATCAGGTCGATCATGATCATCGGTGCAGGCCCCATCGTCATCGGGCAGGCATGCGAGTTCGACTATTCCGGTGCACAGGCGTGCAAGGCGCTGCGCGAAGAAGGGTACCGGGTGATCCTCGTGAACTCGAACCCTGCAACCATCATGACCGATCCCGGGCTGGCCGACGCCACCTATATCGAACCTATCACGCCCGAAGTCGTCGCCAAGATCATCGAAAAAGAGCGCCCCGACGCGCTGCTGCCCACGATGGGCGGGCAAACCGGGCTGAACACCTCTCTCGCGCTCGAGGAAATGGGCGTGCTGGACAAGTTCGGGGTCGAGATGATCGGCGCCAAGCGGGATGCCATCGAAATGGCCGAGGACCGCAAGCTCTTTCGCGAGGCGATGGACCGGCTCGGCATCGAAAACCCCAAGGCGGCGATCATCACCGCCCCAAAGAATGAAACCGGCAACAAGGATCTCGCCGCAGGCGTAGCCGCCGCCCTCGAGACGCTGGAAGAAGTCGGCCTGCCCGCGATCATCCGACCCGCCTTTACTCTGGGCGGCACGGGCGGCGGCGTGGCCTATAACCGCGACGATTACGAGGCGATCTGCCGGTCCGGGATGGACGCAAGCCCCGTGGGCCAGATCCTCGTGGACGAAAGCCTGCTGGGCTGGAAGGAATACGAGATGGAGGTGGTGCGCGATACCGCCGACAACGCCATCATCGTCTGTTCGATCGAAAACGTGGATCCGATGGGCGTGCATACGGGCGACAGCATCACCGTCGCCCCTGCCCTGACGCTGACGGACAAGGAATACCAGATCATGCGCAATCACTCGATTGCCGTGCTTCGCGAGATCGGCGTGGAAACCGGCGGGTCCAACGTGCAATGGGCCATCAACCCCGATGACGGGCGCATGGTGGTGATCGAGATGAACCCGCGCGTGTCGCGGTCGTCGGCGCTGGCCTCCAAGGCGACGGGTTTCCCGATTGCCAAGATCGCGGCCAAGCTCGCCGTGGGCTATACGCTCGACGAGCTCGACAACGACATCACCAAGGTGACGCCCGCGTCGTTTGAGCCGACCATCGACTATGTTGTCACCAAGATCCCGAAATTCGCGTTCGAGAAGTTTCCCGGCTCCGAGCCTTTCCTGACCACCGCGATGAAATCGGTGGGCGAGGCCATGGCCATCGGCCGCACCTTCCACGAGTCGGTGCAAAAGGCGCTGGCGTCGATGGAATCCGGCCTGACCGGCTTTGACGAAATTGACATCCCCGGTGCCGACGATCCCGCAGGCGGCCGCGCCGCGATCACCAAAACGCTGAGCCAGCAGACCCCCGACCGCATCCGCGTGATCGCCCAGGCCATGCGCGAGGGGCTGAGCGACGACGACATATTTGCCATCACCAAGTTCGACCCGTGGTTCCTTGCCCGCATCCGCGAGATCGTGGACACCGAACAGGAGATCGAAAGCGCAGGCCTGCCTGCGGACACGGGCGGCCTGCGCCAACTCAAGATGATGGGCTTTACCGACGCCCGCCTCGCTAAGCTGACGGACATGACCGAACCGCAGGTGCGCGCAGCGCGGCTTGCGGCTGGCGTCACCGCCGTCTTCAAGCGCATCGACACCTGCGCCGCCGAGTTCGAGGCGCAAACGCCTTACATGTATTCCACCTATGAGTCGCCGGTCTTTGGCGATGTGGAATGCGAGGCGCGGCCCAGCGACCAAAAAAAGGTTGTGATCCTGGGCGGCGGTCCCAACCGGATCGGCCAGGGGATCGAGTTCGACTATTGCTGCTGTCACGCCTGCTTTGCGCTGACCGACGCGGGGTTCGAGACCATCATGGTCAACTGCAACCCCGAAACCGTGAGCACCGATTATGACACGTCGGACCGGCTTTATTTCGAACCGCTGACCTTTGAGCACGTGATGGAGATCCTGGCGGTCGAACAGGACAACGGCACCCTGCATGGCGTGATCGTGCAGTTTGGCGGGCAGACCCCGCTGAAGCTCGCCAACGCGCTGGAAGAGGCGGGCATTCCGATCCTCGGCACCGAACCTGATGCGATTGATCTGGCCGAAGACCGCGAACGGTTCCAGAAGCTGGTGGGCGATCTGGGCCTGAAACAGCCCAAGAACGGCATCGCCCACACCGACGCCGAGGCGCTGGAAATTGCCGCCGACATCGGCTTTCCGCTGGTGATCCGACCGTCTTACGTTCTGGGCGGGCGCGCGATGGAAATCGTGCGCGATCAGGCGAGCCTCGAACGCTACATTTCCGAGGCAGTGGTGGTGTCGGGCGACAGCCCGGTGCTGCTCGATAGCTACCTGTCGGGGGCCGTGGAACTCGATGTCGACGCGATTTGTGACGGTGAGGCGGTGCATGTCGCGGGCATCATGCAGCATATCGAAGAAGCAGGGGTCCATTCGGGCGACAGCGCCTGTTCCCTACCGCCTTACTCCCTCAGCGATGAGACGCTGAAAGCGATCGAAGAGCAGACCGTTGCTCTGGCACGCGCGCTGCGGGTCGTGGGCCTGATGAACGTGCAGTTCGCGATCAAGGATGACGAGATCTACCTGATTGAGGTGAACCCGCGCGCTTCACGCACCGTGCCCTTCGTGGCCAAATCCACCGACAGCGCCATTGCCTCCATCGCCGCGCGGGTCATGGCGGGCGAAAAACTCAGCGCCTTCCCCAAACGCGCGCCTTACCCCGCAGGCACCGATTTCGACGCCACGCTGCCCTTGGCCGACCCGATGACACTCGCCGATCCCAACATGCCGTGGTTTTCGGTCAAGGAGGCTGTGCTGCCCTTTGCTCGCTTCCCCGGGGTGGACACGATCCTTGGCCCGGAAATGCGCTCAACCGGCGAGGTGATGGGCTGGGACCGCACCTTTGCCCGCGCGTTTCTCAAGGCGCAGATGGGCGCAGGCATGATCCTGCCCAGCGCGGGCTGCGCGTTCATCTCGATCAAGGACATGGACAAGACCGACGCGATGCTCGACGCCGCCAAGACACTCACCGGCCTTGGCTTTACCCTTGTCGCCACCCGTGGCACGGCCGCATGGCTGAACGAGGCGGGCGTGGACTGTGGCACGGTGAACAAGGTCTACGAAGGCCGCCCGGACGTGACCGACATGATGAAGGACAACGGCATCCAGTTGGTCTTCAACACCACCGAAGGTGCGCAGGCGGTCGAAGACAGTCGCTCCATCCGCGCGATCGCGCTTTATGACCGCATTCCTTATTTCACAACGGCTGCCGCAGCACAGGCCGCAGCAATGGCCATCGCCGAACAGGCGGCGGGCGATGTGCGGGTCAAGGCGCTGCAAGCATGATCTGCCTGCCCCGGGCTTGACCCGGGGCCTCTCCCCCAACGTCGGAGGTCCCGGGTCAAGCCCGGGACACGGTCGCTTTGATCCCACCCCAAGGCGCTTGGAACGCCGCGTCAAAATACCTTGCCAGTTGTTCGCTTTCCTGTTTGGCTGCCCGGAACAGGCCCTTCAGAGGCCGGTCATACGGGGAAATCACCATGTCCGAGAAACAAGCGATCCTGGATATCCGCAATCTGTCGATCGCGCTGCCGCCCGGGGCGGACCGGACCTATGCGGTGGAGAACGTCAACCTCACCGTGAACCGGGGCGAAATCCTGTGTGTGGTCGGCGAATCCGGATCGGGCAAATCGGTGATGACCTCGGCCATCATGAACGACGTGCCGGGCCGCCTGCAGATCACCAGCGGCGAGGTGATCTTTGACGGCAAGAATGTCCTGCAGATGAGCCAGGAAGAACTGAACGACATGCGCGGCGCGCGCATTTCGATGATCTACCAGGAACCGATGGCCGCCCTGAACCCCGCGATCAAGATCGGCGCGCAGGTCGACGAGGTATTCGAACTCCACCGCCCCGACATCGCCCCCGGCGACCGTAAGGCCGAAACCATCAAGCTTCTCGAACAGATGAAGCTGCCCACACCGCCCCGCATATATGACAGCTATCCGCATCAGGTGTCCGGCGGGCAATGCCAGCGCATCGTGATCGCCATGGCGCTCGCGTGCAAACCTGACGTTCTGATCGCGGACGAACCGACAACCGCGCTCGATGTGACCACGCAGGCCGAGATCCTGCGCCTGATCAACGACCTCAAGGATGTCTATGACAACGCCACCATCTTCATCACCCACGATTTTGGCGTGGTGGCCGACGTGGCTGACCGCGTGGCGGTGATGTGCTGGGGCAAAGTGATCGAGGAAGGACCTAAAGAAGACATTCTCATGCACCCAAAGGAGCCGTATACGCAGCTCCTTGTGGACGCGATGCCCTTGCTCGAAACCACCCGTTCACCTGATGAAACACGCAATGACCCGCCAGTGGTCGAAGTGCAGCATGTCCACAAGATTTATGCCAGCGGCGCCAAACAGGTGCACGCGCTCAACGACGCGAATTTCGTGTTGCGCGCCGGTGAAACGCTGGGCGTGGTCGGCGAATCCGGGTCCGGCAAATCCACGTTGGCCAAGACGCTGATCCGGCTAGAAGAAGCGACCGAAGGCGCCATTGTCATCAACGAACAGGATTTTCTCGGCCTCACCGGTGACGACCTGGTGCAGGCACGCAAGAACATCCAGATGATCTTTCAGGACCCGTACGGATCGCTCAACCCGTCGCAGTCGGTGGGCTTTATGGTCACCCGCGGCCTGCACCTGCAAGGCATGGCCCAGTCGGAAGCGCGCGCGCGCGCCATCGAACTCTTGGAACAGGTGGGCCTGAACGAGGTCGCCTATCACCGCAAGCCGCGCAACTTCTCGGGCGGGCAGCGCCAGCGTATCGGCATCGCTCGCGCGCTCGCCATGGAGCCCGAAGTTGTGATCGCCGACGAAAGCGTCTCGGCGCTTGACCTGTCGGTGCAAAAACAGGTGCTGCGCCTGATGAACGACCTGCAGGCCAAGTACAAGATGGCCATCATCTTCATCACTCACGACCTGCGCGTGGCCGCACAAATCTCCGACTACATCACCGTGATGGAAAAGGGCGTGATGGTCGAATTCGGTCCCGCCGAACAGGTGTTCAATGCGCCCAAGCATCCATATACCCAGCGTCTGCTGGCTGCAGCACCGGGCAAGGACTGGCACCCGCCGCGCCTGACAGTCGAAGAAGCCGACCGCATCGCGGCCAGCATCGAACGCGGGTAAGCGGTGAAAATCCTTTGCGCCAGCCCGTTTGCCACGGCAAATGCGACGCTGGGCTACATGAACACGATGATGGGGTTGGTGAAATTGCTGGCCCAGCGCGGGATCGAGTTCGATTTCTATTCGGCCCGCTCGTCCGATGTGGTGCTGAACCGCAATGTAATTGCGCAAAAATTCCTGTCGATGCCGGACGCCACCCATGTACTGATGATCGACACCGACATGATGATCGAAAACCGGGTGTTCGAGCATTTTCTGAACGCCGAGCATGATTTCATGGGCGCGATCTATGCCAAAAGACGGCTGGATCTGGACAAGTTCTTCGATTTGGCAAAGGACGGCAAGGACATCGCCACAGCCAAGGCATTGGCGTCTGAATTTCTGGTCAGGTTCGAATCCGGACGCGTCACCTTTGCCAACGGCTTTGCCCCGGTGACCGGCATCGGGTTTGGCTGCGTACTGATCGCGCGCACCGTCTTCGAGACGATCGTTGCCAAGGGGCTGGCGCCGTCCGTGACGGACCCGTTGGCCGCGCAATTTGGTGTGGGCGACTGGTACAATGACTTTTTCAGCCCGCTGCAGGTCGGCTCTGACATGCCGCTGAGCGAGGATCTGTCGTTTTGCAAACGGGCCTGCGACACCGACGCGATCAAGATCATGGGCTACATCGGACCGGGCGTCTATCACACGGGCGATTTCAACTATTCCGCACCTTATGACAGGGTGCTGCGCGAGTTGATGGATACCTCATGAAGGTCCTCGTTGCCAGCCCGTTTGCCAATGACAACTCGACACTGGGCTATACAGCCACGGTGGCGTGGCTGAGCCAGTTATTGGCCGAACGCGGTGTTCCGTTCGATTATTACCCCGCAATCTCCGGCGATGTGGTGCTGAACCGCAATGTCATCGCGCACCGGTTCCTGTCCGACCCGGATGCCACGCACCTGATTATGCTCGACAGTGACATGCAGGTCGAAAAATCGGTCTTTGCACACTTTCTGGCGCAGGATCACGAATTCATGGGGGCGGTCTATGCACGGCGCAAGATTGACCTTGCCCGCTTTCACGCAGAAGCACAGGCAGGCAAGGATGTCGGAACGGCCAAGGCCCTGGCATCCGATTTTATCGTGCATTTCCCCAGCACCCGGGTTGCCTTCGAAAACCACTTTACCCCGGTTACCGGCATCGGTCTGGGCTGCGTGATGATCGCGCGGCGCGTGTTTCAGTCAATCCTCGACGCGGGCCTTGCACCCCAGACACCTGACAAGGCGGCACACCAATTCGGTATCGGAAACCAGTATCACGATTTCTTCCGTACCATCCGACACGAGGATGGCAGCATGACCTCCGAGGACTACGCCTTTTGCCAACGTGCGACACAGAGCGGCACGGTGCAGATCATGGGGTATATCGGCCCCGGCGTGCACCATACCGGCCAGTTCCAGTATTCCACCGCCTATGACCTTGTGCTCAGGGATCTGATGAAACCCCAAGACACGTGAAAACCGCGCGTCCTGATTGGGACGCGCGGTTCTGCTTGCTTGTAAGGCGCTTCAGCCGTCTTCGCTTGGCGACACAAAGCTGTCGGGTGTGGGATCCACCGCCTCTTTGCTTTCAGGCGGCAGGAAGGTGCCGATGAAGACAAAGAGATAAATGAACAGGATCGGCCCGGCAAACACGGTAAAGGCAAAGAAGCCGCCGCGCAAAAACTGCATCATGATGTCCGCCCGCATCCGTTCCCGGCGCGTGTTCATGCCGGTCGACGTCGGGACGTCCTGATCAAGGGAATCGTTCATGTCCGTCTCTCCTCAGTTCAGCGGTGCGTAGCCATGGACCTGTGCCCAGGCATACCAGTCGTCAACCACCGTACCGGTCAAAAGGATCCCGATACCGCCGGTTAGCGTGGTCAGCACCGCAAACCACCAGGCCCAGCGGTGAATCCCTTCTATCGTGGCGTTAAAGCCCATGGTCCAGCGCCAGAACAGGGCCGCGCGTTCCGTGGCGGTGCCGCGGTCGGCGATCTGGTCCAGTTCGCGATCCCCGCCATAGCGGCTGACCGCCAGGATGGTTGCACCGTGCATCGCAAAGAGCAGTGTGGACCCATAAAGGAACACGATCGAAAGCGCGTGGAACGGATTGTAGAACAGGTTTCCGTAGTAGACCGAGAAGTTCATCGTCCAATCAAGGTGACTGAAGATCCCGTACGGCACCGCCTCGGACCAGCTGCCCATGAAGATCGGGCGAATGAGACCCAGCACGAGGAACAGCCAGATGGCGGACCCGAAGGCCCAGAACACGTGCTTGCCCATCCGTTGCATCCGCGCCAGGTCCCAGGCACGCGCCCACCAGGCCATCACCGACACCAGCAGGAAGAAGCTGGCAATCAGCCAATACCCCCCCTCGGCCAGCGGCGCAAAACCAAGGCCATAGTCAATCGGCGGTGGATCCAGCGAGAAATAAAACAGGTCTCGGGCAAAGACGCCCGGGTTGTACCCGGCCTGACCCCAATACCAGAACCCAACCATGGTGAACCAGATGGTCCCGGCCAGAAGACCAATGACCCCAAAGGTGCCCAGGTAAAAGGGGCCGAGCTGTGCGTTGCCGAACCAGCCTGCAAGCAGGGAGAACCCGGCGCCGTTGGTGCGGTCCCGCAGGTCGACGTCCTCGACCATGCCCATCTCGGGCGGGCCTTGGACCTGAACCTGGGTGAAGATGTTTTGATAATTAGCCATTGACGCCTCCTTCCAGGTCGATCCAGAACGGCAGGTCCACGTACCAGTACCACCAGTTGGCCCACGCATCGAACCAGACCGTGCCGGATATCACGATGCAGACCGCCGACCAGAACCCGGCATTGAGCGCCAGAAGCAAACCCAACCGGTGGATACCAAGCGGCCCGATCGAGTAGCCGATGAAGTCACGAAAGAACGTGTCCTCGTGTTCGGGGCTGCGCATCTCGTTGCCCTTTTCGGGGTTGGCCGCCGACAGGATCAGCGATCCGTGCAGCGCCAGCGCCAGCGTCGTGGTAAAGAACAACGACACCGCCAGCATGTGTGCCGGGTTGTAGTGGAAGTTGCCGTAGGCATAGCCCACGTTGTTCACCCAATCGAGGTGGCTCCAAATCCCATACGGGAACCCGTGCCCCCACGCGCCCATCAGAACGGGGCGGATCACCACCAGCGTGGTATAGGCAAAGATCGCCACGCCAAATGCAAAGGGCACGTGATACCCCATGCCGAGCTTGCGACAGATCTCAACCTCGCGCAGTGCCCACGATATGAACGCGCCATGTGCGCAGATCGTGATCAACTGCCACAGCCCGCCTTCGAGCAGCGGTGCCGCGCCCAGGCCGACCTCCAGCTCTGGCGGTTCAATCGAAATCAGCCACGGGTTCCAGGTGTCCCCCATGGCCGCGCCATAGAATATCAAGAATGTGCCGAGCAACGCAAAAAACGTTCCCACGACACCAAAGAAACCGACATAAAAAGGTCCGACCCAGAAGTCGAAGAGATCCCCTCCGACCAATGTGCCACCTCTCACGCGGTACTTTCGCTCGAACGTGAGCAAAGCCATGGTTCTCTCCTTTGTGGCGCGCCTGCGCCGTCTGGGCCTGCCACATGGCGGTGGCAGTGTTGGGTTACGCCGGACCGCAGGCTTTGGGCCGCGGCTTGGCCGTTCGGGGCGGATGGCGCAGTGGACCGGCGGCGATGCCATGGCCCTTTACGTTCACCCGATGTGAGAAACGGCAGCTTGCTCGTCTTCACGCACGAGCCGGAGGGCCCGCGACCAAAACCGCGCGATCTGCACCGCTCTGCGGGGCTTGCCCACCCGCATGTCCAGCGACCGATACAGGCAGAGCCTGCGGTCAGACGCGCGATGCAACGCGATCTTGGTGTTCTTAGGGTAAAACGGTGGCTTGTTTTGTCAACCTGAATTTACACTTAGTGTAATATCTTTCTTACAATTCGGGCACATCCGTCAGCAGCGCCGCAAAGGCTGCAATATTGTCCTTGCCAAAGCTGCTCAGACCGAACTCGGCCCGGGTGACCGGATCATAAACAGACAGGCGGTTGGGCGCCCGGCGGCGCAGGTGAATCGGCCCGTCCAAAGGCACTCCGCTCTTGATCCGCTGCCGCTCCACGACCCTTGCGATTGTGGTGATGAACACCGCTTCACCATCGGCAAATTCCGCGATCGGTTGCCCGTCGGCTCCGGTAATAGTGGCTGCCCCGGTGATTGAGCCATCGACCAACATGATCCGCTCGTCCAGTATCTCGGTCTCTGTGACCTGCCGGACGGCGCCGTCATCGGTCAACGTGGACACCGTGACGATGCCGAGCACCAGCGCCAACAAACCCGCAACCAAAAAGCCTGGAAGTGGCAGCGCCAAGATACGATCCGATGTCTTTGTCTGTGCCATATTGACGCCTCCTGCGCATGCATTGTGCCCAGCCTGAAGCCTTGGCCGAACCCCTGAATGCGCCGCGCGTGGCGAAAATGCGTGTCGTCGAATCGAAATCGCACCACAATCGACGCTTCTGCGGCACAATGTGTCATGTAAAGTTTACAGAGTCGATGGACTTTGCCGTGGATCACCTCCACGTTAGCCGCAGCGAAAGAACTGGTCGCATTGCGATCAGCAACTATATAAGCCACGCGATGCGAACGAAAACCAATAGAGGTTCAGAAATGAGTAATTCAACAACCCGCCGCACTTTCCTGGCCAGCACCGCAGCAATGACTCTGCTGCCCGCGCTTCCGGCCCTGGCGGACGGTCACGGCCCCACCGTGGTCGAGATGGTCAACGTCCACCCCGAGAACAAGCGCCTGCGCAATGCGTTCTACCCGCGCGTTCTGGCGGTTGAGCCGGGCACCACCGTGAAATTCCAGTCCACCGACCGTGGCCACAACTCGGCAGCGATCGACGGCATGATCCCCGAGGGCGTCGAAGCCTGGGATGGCAAGATCAATGACGATATCGAAGTGACGTTCGACACCCCCGGTGTCTACGGCTACAAGTGCACGCCGCACGTCGCATCGGGCATGGTCGCGCTGATCTTCGTCAAGGGCGAAGGCATGCTGGACAACCTCGAAGACGCACAAGGCGTGCGCCAGCGCGGCAAAGCCAAGTCGACCTTTGAGGACCTCTGGGAAGAAGCCGCTGAGATGGGTCTGCTGGACGAATCTGCAGCCTAAGCGGCATCTGTTACAGGTCGCCTGATGTTCACCGGGGTTGCATATCGCGCGCTCGCCGCGCTCATCGCACTGCTGCTTTTGGCGCAGACAGCGGTGGCGCGTGACATGACCCTGGTGATACAACGTCTCGACGACAGCACGGAAATTTACGTGTCGGCGGATGCGCCGACACTTTTTACAGCCTTTGCAGCCGACACGGACGTCGTGCCATCCAATGGCGCCTTCGTGGACTTTGATGCGTTTTTCGAAGGCACGTGGGGTGTCGGTGACGCGCTTTTGACGTCTACGGACGTCACGATCGCTGGCAAAGACGCCGGGTTCGAGGCCATGTCGTTCATGCTGCACCCGGCTACCGAAAAACTGCCCCTGCGGACCCGGATCGACGGCATGATCGCGATGAGCGTCTGCAACACAATCGAACCCGGTGCGCGTTACCTGTTGAATGATCTGCAAGCGTATGTCGGCTATTTCTCGGACCACGGATCAGCCGACGCAGCGATCGAATTTCGCCTGCCCACCACGACGCACGGCGAAATCACCTTGCAGGTGTACGATATCACACCTGACGGTTTCATCCACGAATACCAGCGCACGATAGAAGCCGGCGCTCCGATCAGCTTTGATCTGCCCGCGCAGCCGCACGTCACGGTTGGAATGCTTGGGTCTGTTGGTCTTGGGTTTTTGGCTCTCTGCGGTGCTATTGCACTCGCCCTGTCCACTGTCCGAACGCGCCTCGCATAGACGGGAATTGCCCTTGCAGGGTGGCCTGACAGCGGATAAATCATGCGCGCTGCCTCAATAGCTCAGCTGGTAGAGCAGGTCCTTCGTAAGGACAAGGTCGGGGGTTCGAGTCCCTCTTGAGGCACCACAGATCAGCTTGAAACGCTGTACAAGTTTCCCCCAACGTCCAAAGCAAGCGTTTCTGCAATGCACCAAGCCACGTCCTGCGCGCGGCAAGTCGGGCCGCATGCAGTTCATAAGACACACCCCTGACACCGCGCCCTTGCACAGACGGTCTGCCGCAGTCGTCGCAGATAAATGTCGCATACAACCATTGCTGGACGTGGCAGGCAACATATTGCTAACAATGCGGGAAAAGGGTTGGGTTCTGCGTCCGATACACTCATGGCCTGTAACGCCTAGGCAAAAAGGTCGGCACATTGTCAGCTGAACACGTCAATTGTCCGGAATGCGATGCCGCAAATCCGGACGGCGCGAAGTTCTGTCACAACTGTGGTAGCAAACTTCCCGTGATGTGTCCGGCGTGCGGCACTGCAGCGCTGGCTGGCGCCAAGTTCTGCACGTCCTGTGGCACGGCATTGGCCAAACCGTCGACAGTGCCAAGTCAAAAGCGTGCGCCACGCAGCACTTCAGATGAAACCGTTGCAGAACGCCGTCTGCTGACGGTGGTGTTCTGCGACCTGGTCGGATCGACCGCCCTTTCGGAAGAATTTGACCCCGAGGATTATCGCGACCTCATCACGCGGTATCGCGGTCTGGTCGAACGATCCGTGGCCAAGTTCGGCGGCGAAATCGCCAACTATGCGGGGGACGGCGTCGTCGCAATCTTTGGCTATCCGGTAGCGCAGGAACGAAGCCACCACTCGGCCGCGCTGTGCGGTCTCGAAATCGCCTCCGAAGCGCGCGACCTCGAATTTTCAAACGAGACCGCCGCGACCAATGTCCGCGTGGGCATCCACACAGGCCCGGTGGTCGTTGGCACGGCAACAAGCGCCTCCATGGACGAAAAGGTGTGGCTTTTCGGTGATACGCCGAACATTGCCGCACGCATACAAGCGCTTGCAGATGTGGGCGACGTGTTGGTGTCCGAAGTCACGCGTCGATTGATCGGGGAGCGTCTTGATTTCACTTCGGTCGGAAGCCCGCCATTGGCCGGGGTCAGCAAACCGATTGAGATTTTTCAGGTCCGCCCAAAGCTGTCGGGTTTCGAGGAAGCGGGCGCCGTCTCGTTGCAAACATCCAAACCGACAATTGGACGGACGGCGGAAACAGCCCTTGTCCGGTCCCGCTGGGACGGTGCGCTAGAGGGTGAAGGTCAGGTCCTGCTGCTCAGTGGCGATGCCGGGGTCGGCAAATCCAAGATTGCATTCGGTCTCAAGGAGGAGCTTGCCAACGAAACATCAACGCAGCTTGTCCTTTTCGGGTCGCCCTTGCATCGCAGCAGTGCGTTTTTTCCCATCAAGAATGCACTGATGACTTTGGTGGGCATCCTGCCCAACGCAGAGCCCGACCAAAGCCGTGCCCAATTGCACGGTTTCCTGCAAAATCTGGGTCTCGGACACGACGAATGCGCGGCCCACCTTTTGCGTCTTTTGGGTCTTGAGGACAGCGCCACCCCGGACGAACCCATGGCACCGGAACGCGAAAAGCGCGCATTGATCGATGCGCTATTGCTGCTTTGCACTGGATTGGCCGAGCATCGGCCCCTTTTGGTCCTGTTGGACGACGTGCACTGGTTCGACGCCTCAACAATGGAATTCGTCAACGCCTGGATAGATCAGGTGCCAAACCGCCGATGTCTGATCCTCCTGACCGCCCGGAGCGAATTCAAGTCGCCCTGGCGCAGCCTGCCACATGTGACCAGCCTCGAACTGAACCGTCTGGCGCGGCGCGACATCTTCAAGATGGTCGAGAGCATTTCGGGCATCCGCCCGTCAGAAGAGGTTCTGCACCAGTTGGCCGAGCGCACGGATGGCGTTCCGCTGTTCGTCGAGGAACTGACCAAGATGGCAATGGATTCGGGCATTCTGGTCGGTTCGGGACAAACCCAAGCAGAGCTTTCGACCGGGATCCCGGAATCATTGCAGGATTCCCTCATGACCCGGTTGGATCGGCTGTCAACCAAACGTGAGATTGTGCAGGTGGCTGCCGCGATCGGACGTGTGTTTGAAAGAAGACTTTTGTCCGAAGTCCTGAATTGGAACGATGACGACATTTCCAGCGCACTCGATCAACTCATCGACAACGAGTTGATCGTTCCGGTGGGTCAACCCGGCGGCGAAGATGCTTACAGGTTCCGCCACGCGCTGGTTCAGGACGCCGCCTATCAGTCGATGTTGCGATCCACCGCATCGGCGTGGCACGGCAAGATTGCAGAAGCAATCGAGGCGTCGCACAAGGAAACCGTTGTGCGCGAACCGGAAATTCTGGGGCACCACTACTGGCGCGCAGGCGACTATACCGCCGCCGAAGGCAAGCTGATGACCGCGGCGCGTCAGGCGCTTGAGCATTCTGCCAACGTCGAAGCGATCTCGCATCTCAAGCACGCGCTGGAATGTCTGCAGAAATCGCCGCCATCGCAAGAACGGGATCGGCGCGAGATTGATCTGCAAATCATGGTTGCGGTGCCGTTGGCTTTTGTACGCGGCTATGCACACGACTCAGTGTTGTCTGCCTACGCGCGGGCACAGGCCTTGTGCCGCGAATACGGCGAAACCGAACGACTGTTCAAGGTTGTGTACGGGCAGTTTCGGTCAAACATGCTTGGCGGCGAATACGTCGCCTCCAAGCAAAACGCGGATCGGTTGGTCGCCCTGTGCGAAGATCTGTCCAGCCCGTTGGCCCTGGTGTCGACCGAACGGTCGCACGGGGCCCTGCAGACCTATCTCGGCCATCCTTTCGAGGCCTTGAACCATCTCGACAAGGGGATCGGATTGAACCTGTCGATCGAGCATCGGTTTGTCGGGCTCGATTACGATGTGGTCGATCTGGCCGTGGCGCTTCACGGCTATCGGGCGTTGTCGAGTTGGCTGGCCGGTGACCAGTCCCGTGCGCGCGAAGCCATCGATGCGGCACTGGTTCATGCCGAAGAGACGTCACATCCTTTCAGCCAGTCCTTTGCGCATGCGTTTCTGGGCTGGATCTCACAGTTTCAGGGCGACACCGCCGCGGTTCAGGACAGTTCCGCCAAACTCATCGCGCTGTCCGAAGAGTATTCATTTCAGTTCTGGCGCGGCTGGGCACGTGTGATGAACGGTTGGGCCCGCCACACCCTGGACGGAGAAGCATCGCTGGATGATATCGAACTGGGTCTGCGCGAATGGCAGGATACCGGTTGCCGATTGGGCCTGAGCTTCTTTCTGTATCTCTATGCGGATGCCGCGATCTTTCACAAACGCCTTGAACTGGCCGACGACCTCCTGGGCCGGGCCGAGCGGTTTGCCGAAGACAGCGGTGAAAAATTCTGGAGTGTTGGCCTCAGGACCCTGCGGGGGCGTCTGGACCTCGCGCATGGCAAAAGGGATGCGGGAATTGCCCAATTGAAGGACGCCGCCAGACTGGCGGCATCGCTCGGCCATTTCGGTCCCCTGCTCAACACGATACGCGCGCTGGTAGAGCTCGATTCGTCGCCCGATTGCACAGCCGAACTGGATGAAATCGTGAACACCGCGACAAATATAACCGATGCGCACGTACCCGCTCTGACCGAAGCCGCTGTGCTGCTGAATAGCCAAAACACAACGGTTTCGAACGAATCCTAGGCAATGTCGCACATTCAAAACAAGGCGACAGCACCGGCAGAACGATCAGGAAACGCGAAAAATGATCGACTTTGAAACCGGATGCGTTGATCCTGCGGTTGAAAGCTTTTTGTACCAGACGTCTTAGACCTCATTTGTTACCCGTTCTGATTTCCACGGAAATCATCATTTGAAAACGATCGGCACCCGCGTTTGGAGGATCCAATGGCACCGAAAAAACCCCTAGTTGATGTACTTCCAACAGTTGATAATCCGCCTTTCTGGTACGGTTCATTCTCGGCGCTTTGGGTGTATTTCCCAGTCCCTGTATCCGCCCTGAACGGGATCCTCGCCAACCAGTCCGACAGCCTGGCCGCGTTCCCGTTTGCAGATTTGTCCGACGGCGAGGAGATGGGGTTGATGAATATAAACTTCATGACATACGCCTCCGACTCGGGCCAGAACGACCCGCAATCCTATCTCGACATCACCAAACCGATCACCTTCAACGATCCGCCCCCACCGGGCATGGGGATTGAACCCACGCACGAATGCGAAATCAACATCGTGTCCTATGCGCGCGCCAAGCCGGACCAGACCCCTTTTGGACTGACGTCATCGCAATTCATCCAAGGCCGCGACCACACCAAGACAATTGGCAACTACCGGCTTTGGGTCCCCTGCGATGATCGCATCGCGGTTTACTGGGGGATGCACAACTTCGGTGAAAACAAGTTGATGACCTATCCGTTCGTCTACAACAATCCGGCGCCCAATAATCCGGGCCGCGATACGTGGGATTTCACAATTCCCGCCACGCTGGACGAACCCGCAGATCGCACGCTTTTCAGCCTCAGCATCCCGGACATCGGCACAAGCCCGGCGATGGTTCCGTCGAACCAGTCCGAGATCATCGATTTCTCGCTTTATCCTCACGCGGCAACCAATCCGGCACAACAACGCCTTGTGGGATCGCGCAGGAACGTGTTCGGCATGTTCAAATGCGTGACGCTGGACAGCGCAAAGGCGGCCAATGTGGCGATGCCCACATGCAATGTGACCCTTGGCAACGCAGCGCACCAGGCGGTGTCTGATTTGAAAACCATGCTGAGCGCATGCGATCCCACCAGGCCCGCCGGCGTGATGACCTATGGATCCCAGCCCGTGATCGCGGAAAGCTCGCTCTATTTTGCCGACATCTGATCATATCCTGCCAGATGTCCCGCGCGCGGGCCCGGCTGCCAAACACGCGGCTTTGCTGTGCGTTGTCCTGTTGGCGGGTTGGATCGCGCTGCAGGGTGCCGGACCTTCGGAACCGGACACCGATCCCGTGTCCGATATCGTGCGCGATTTGCCCGCTGACGTCGATGTGACGGCAGGCATGGCGACCCCGTCGGATTTTGACGTCTTTTCGTGGGAGAGCTTTCTGGCGCTGAACGCGCCCGCCGACGAAACCGCGCTCAGTGATGCGCCGGACCACGAACCGGTCTGGGCCACATGGATGGAAGATTTCCAGATCCTTGTTGGCGATGGCCAGGTACCGCCGCCCTGGGGGGCACCGCGCAGCATTCCCGCGGCCTGCCGCGCCCTTGCAACCGACACTCAGATCACGCGCGTTCTGACCCATACGGCCAAAACGGCCGGTGTCGTCAACCTGTTCGAACAGGCACAGGCAGGGCCATTGATCGATCAGAACGGCGCCTATGTCCGGTACGAGATTTTGGTCAATGCCCCGATGTACGATTACATCGTCGACAACAGGCTCTACAACCTGACGGGGTTGAACGGATTTGGGCGGATAGAATTTCCCTCCGGCAACCTGCGAACGGGCGATATCGGCGCGATCATGATCAAGGCTGCATGGAAGGTCATGGGCGCCGGGGACGACCCAACCCGCTTTCACGTGACCCAGGCCTATGTCGTCGATCCAAAGGCGCAAAGCTGCGCAACGGAAAGGCTCGGGCTGGTCGGGCTCCATATCTCGACCAAGACGCTGTCCGCACCGCAATGGATCTGGTCCACGTTCGAACATGTGGACAACGTGCCGGATCGCGGCACGATCACGCCGCGTGCGCACTACAATTTCTTTGATCCCGATTGCGACCTCAAACGCCCGGGTCACTGCGTTGAAAACGCCATGCCTGCCTTGCCCTGGTCGCCCGACCGGCCGGGCCAAATGCCGGCCCAGATCACGCGCGTGACACCCATCGGGGTCGTGACTGCGACACTGAATGCCAAGTACCAGGCTCTCCTGCGTGACGCCAATCCTCTGTCCGTCTGGGCCAACTACATGCTTGTGGGCACCCAGTTTCCCCAATTGCCGGGCGACCGGACAGATCCGACCGGCCGCGCTTTCCCGCAGTCTTTGTCCAACACGACACTTGAAACGTTCCTGCAAGGTGACACGCCACCGGTGTCGTCCAGCTGCGTGGGCTGCCACAACCGCGCAACGACCACCGCCAGCGCCAAACCCTCCGATTTCACCTACATCCTTTCAAGGGTGACCGCAAAATACTGAGACCCCAATGTCGCCAACGCCCCCGGACCGTTTTTTCGAACTCTCAAGCGCCCTGACCGGCTTCACTGTCCAGACGCTGAAATTCGCGCAGCAGAATGCGGATTTCTACGGGGCATTCGGTGCCATCTACGGCGCCTCGGAATTGGACGCCCTGATGACGGCCTATGAGAATGCGGTATCGTATGGGACGTCCGCAGACGACGGTGCCCGGTCCATCCTGACCGATGGAGGCGATGTCGCGGAAACCGCCCGGGCGCTGATGGTGTTTTGGTATCTCGGCCAGGTGGCACCCAAAGGCGACACAAACCTGCAGATCCCTACGGCCAACCACTATGCCCAGGGGCTGGCCTGGCGCGCGGTGCAGGCGCACCCAACCGGTGTCAGCACGCTGCAATTCGGCTACTGGGCCAGCCCGCCCCCACCCCTCGAGGACTTCCTGTAAGGAGATCGCACATGGCAACGGGATCACCGGAATATGATGCGGTCATCGTCGGGGCAGGCATCGCAGGCGCAATCATGGCCAAGGAACTGGCGCGCCACGGAAAACGGGTGCTGATCCTCGAATCCGGCCCCCGCGACCGGCGCGACCGGGTGCCGTTCCACGATGCATACCTCAAGGCGATGGCAAAGCTGCCGAACGCGCCGTATCCCCCCTACTGGGCCTTCGACAATTCATCCGGCCAGCCCGACCAGGAGGCCGTGCCCCGGGCCATGACCGCCATGACCTTCAAATGGCCGGGGCTGACCAAGTTCAAAAAGGAAATGGCCGGCAACCCCAAAGCCTTCGCCGCGTTCAACACGCAAAGCTACCTGACCTACACCGACACCTCCGAGATCCCGTTTCTGTCCACCTATGAACGGCTTGCCGGTGGCACGACCTGGCATTGGCTGGGCACGTCGCTGCGCTTTGCCGCCAATGATTTCAACATGCAGACCGTCTACAAACAGCTGGTCGACTGGCCGCTTGAGTTGACGGACCTCTATGACGACTACGCCGCCGCAGAAAACGAGATCGGCGTCTCGGCGGACGTCACCGACCAGCGCGCGATGGAGCCTTATCTGGGCGAACAGTTTCCCCCAGGCTACGAATTCCCGATGCAACGCATCCCGATGAGCGTGTCGGACAAGCTGCTGGGCGAAGAAATGCGCGGGCTGCAATTCGACGGTCACGATCTGCTGATGACCTGCACGCCGCAGGGGCGGAATTCCGAATACCGCCGGGGGCGGCCCGCGTGTCAGGGCAACTCCAGCTGCATCCCGATTTGTCCGATCGAGGCCAAATATGACGCCACCGCCACGTTGCGCGAGGCGGAGAATGCCTTTCAGGTCAAAACCATCACCCAGGCCGTCGTGACCAGCCTCGATGTCGATGAGACCGGCAAGATTTCCCGGGTCAACTACCTCGCCTACGAAGGAGAGCCGGGCAACTACAAAAGCACATCCGAAACGGCTGCAGGGACCATCGTCATACTGGCGGCCCACGCCATCGAAACCGTCAAGATCCTGCAGATGTCCCGCAACCGACAGGGCATCGCCAACACATCCGGTCAGCTTGGGTGCAACCTGATGGATCACCTGTGTTACCTCGGCTACGGGCTGGGCAACCAACAGGGCTTTCCCTACCGCGGACCGCGCAGCGGGTCGGGGATCGAAAGCCTGCGCGACGGCGCGTTTCGCGCCCGGCGCTCCGCGTGGCGCGTGGACGTGGGCAATGTGGGTTGGGAATGGGCCGATGATGATCCAACCACATCTCTCAAGGATTTTGTGAACGGCACAAATGCCTCGCGGCTGAACCCGGACAATGAACAGCTGTTCGGCCGGCAGTTGGTCGAACGGCTCAATGCTGCGAACACGCGCATGTTCCGGCTGTGTTACCTTGTCGAACAGGAACCGCAGCAATCAAACCGGATCACGCTGTCAAAGGACTACACCGACGGGTTGGGATTGCCGCGACCGGAAATCAACTACACCGTGACCAGCAGCCCCTACACCCTTCGGGGCATTGTTGCCGCTGCCAAGATGACCGATCTGATCTTTGACAAGATCGGTGCAAACCGGGTCTTTCCCCATCACAGTTCGGATTACACCAAATTCGTGGACGACCTCGGCTTTCCGGGCATCGAGTTCGAGATTGACGGCGAACACCACAAGGCCAACCTGTATGGCGCGGGACACATCGTGGGCACCTATCGCATGGGGTTCAACAAAACGGATTCGGTGGTCAATTCCGACCTGCGCAGCTGGGACCACAAGAACCTCTACCTGTTGGGCAGCGGTACCTTCCCGACAATCGCAACCGGCAACCCCACGCTCACTCTTGCCGCTCTTGTGTATCGGGCGGCCCGATCGGTTCTGAAAGACCTCGGGTAATGCCGCCACGCCGGGGGCTGGGGCAACGCGGATCCAATCCCGCAAGCGCCCTGCTCTCCAGCTTTGCTTTTCTTGCACGTGTTTGATCCAGCTCAGCACAGCCGACCAGAACCGCCCAATCGCACCGGAACGCCAATCCGTCGAAACGGCGCACGCCCCCCTTGATCGACAGCCCACGCCACCGATCATTGACCACAGACTGCCGCTGCATGTCCGTGCGCGTGCTGTCAGGTCAGGCCCGCGCCTGCCGCCGCGCGCCGATCAGACAGTCCATCTTTGAAAAAAGCTTGTCCGACAGCACCGCCTCGCGACCGGACAAGTCGAACCGGGTCACATCCGTGCGCGGCCTTGCGGCCCGCTGAGGTCGGGCTGCGGCTTTGACATTCAACTCCAGCATGCGCAGAAAACCCTCGCGCGATGCCAACAGCGCGTGGGAATACCCTGCCGCCTCTATCTCAACGCTTGCCTGCACAGTGGCGCGCCCATCGGGCAAGATCGTGGTGCTTTCAAAAAGCCGTGTCAGATCCCCAACCAACCGGTCCATGTGCACCAGATCGGAATCCAGCACCTGCACCGCGATGCGCGAATCCGGCGTGATACCGAACAACCGGTCCCTGAACAGCGGATGCCCATCCAGCTGCGCCCGTATCGCCCGCAACAGCATGATCACGGTGGTCGCACCCCACGTGTCGGCCACCCAATTGCCGCACTTCACCTTGACCAGCAGGATTTGCGTGGTCGGATTGCTCTCTCGCATCGCATCGCGCGCACAGATTTCGCGATAAAACGCAGACCAGTTCAAAAACCCGGTCTCCGGGTCCTTGTGTGCAGCTGCGCGCAGCCGCGCCTCGATGCTGACCTGATTGCGCTGCGCGCCCAGCGCGATGGCGCCGACAGGTACCGACACACAATAGGCCGCCACCAACAGCGGCGCTGCATTCAGGTAAAACCACCGCGCGATCTGTGCATCCAGCAACACCGCGGCACCCATCGTGGAAATGCACAGCCCGGTCAGCGCGGCAATGTGATGCCAGCGCAAGAATGCCGCGCGCCGGACAAAACAGGACCACGCAATGCCAAAGCCACCGGCAAGCCCGATGGCCACAATACCCGACACCATGCCAGCCCCGCCGATCGAATAGCGCGTGCAGGCGGCAATCAGGATGGTGATCGACGCGCCGCGCCAGCCCAGGAATGCGCCCGCAAGAAGCACCGGAACATTGCGCAGATCAATGATCACGCCCGGCATCGCCTCAAACGGGTTTTGCAACTGAAGAAACGACACCAACCCGAAACACAGGCCCAGCAGCGTTTGCTTGGCCGCCAGATTCAGCGTGTGCCGGCTGAGCGTGCCAAAAATATGCGCCAGCCCCAACAGCAGCGCCATCGACGTAAACACGTCTGCGACAAGGTCCAAATGCATGTTTTACCCACCTTTGCATGCGATTTGACCGACAGACTAGGTGGCAAGGTCTTAAGACCCGATGAACTCACACGGGGACACTGCGCCGTGCCAGCGCGTGTTCGATGGCCTTCTGCAGATGACGCGCCGACACCGGTTTCATCAGCATCGCATCGTCGGGTCGGATTGCATGCCCCTTGTTGATCGCATCCGGCGCATAGCCGGACATGAACACCACCGGCAGATCGGGCGCGATCCGGCGCAGTTCCGCGGCCAGTTGCGGCCCCTGCATGCGGCCCGGCATCATCACGTCCGTGATCACCAGATCGTAGCCGTCAGCGGCGCGGAACATCCCAAGGGCCGCGTCCCCGTCAAGGGCGACGTCCACTGCATAGCCACGCAGCGTCAGACTGCGTTCCAGCACGTCGAGGATCTCGACCTGATCATCGACAAGCAGGATGCGCTGCCCGGTCCGGTGCACCTCCGGCGTGTGCGGCGCATCGGTGCCGGTGCCCGGCCCTGCGCTCTGTGCGACGGCCGGAAAGTACATCTCGATCGTTGTGCCCTGCCCTTGGATTGACCGCACGCAGACAAACCCGTCGCTTTGTTTGACAAAACCCTGCACCATCGACAGCCCCAGCCCGGTGCCAAAGCCCAACTCCTTGGTGGTGAAAAACGGGTCGAACACCTTGTTCAGATTGCTTCTGACAATGCCCGACCCGGTGTCGCGGATGGACAGACGCACATACCGACCGGGGGCCATCGTCTCTCCGATCTGGTCAAGGTACTGCTGATCGACATGGTGGTTGCTGATCTCGATTCGCAAAAGACCACCCTCAGGCATCGCATCGCGGGCATTCAGAACCGTGTTGACGATGGCGCTTTGCAGGCTGGCGGGGTCCAGATTGGCCTGCCATGCATCCTTCGACAGCTGCGTCTCGATCTCGATATTGGCCGGGATGGTCCGCGACAGCCAGCGCTCGGTTTCCTGCACCGCGGCATTGAGGTCCAGCGGCTTGGGATCCAGCGTCGATTTGCGGGCATAGGCCAACATCTTGGTGGTCAGATCACCGCCGCGCTTGGCTGCCGTGATGGCGTTGTCGATGATGTCGTGGCGGTCTTCCCACAGCGCTGCGTCGTTCTCGGCCTCCTGAAGCAGCTCGAGATTGCCCAGAATGATGGCCAGAAGGTTGTTGAAATCGTGCGCCACACCTCCGGTCAGATGGCCAATGCCCTCCATCTTTTGCGCCTGTGCCGCGATCAGTTGGGTGCGGGTCAATTCCGCCTCGCTGCGCCGCAGCCGGGTCAGATCATAGTTCACGCCCACAATGCGCACAGCCACGCCTTCGGCGTCACGAATTATGGTGGCGTTGCCCTTCAGGTGCTTGATTTCCCCGTTGCCCCAAACCACGCGATACTCGGTGTCATACGCCGCCTGACCGTCCAGAGCGGCCTTATACTCGCGTGACATGCGCGGCATGTCATCGGGGTGGATCACCGCAGCCCATTTGGCAAAATCGCCGACATAGCCGCCCTCTGGCAACCCGTGAAGGCGCAGGTTGATGTCATCCCACCTTACCTTGTCGGCGACCAGATCAAAATCCCATGTGCCAATATCGCCCGAGGCTTGCGCCAGCGTCAAAAGCTCCAGCGCCTGCCGCAAAGCCTTTTCCTGCTTGATCCCGGACGCGCTCAGACGCGCGCGTTCCCGTTCCCAGCCCTGCAGCGCATGATCCAGCTCATCAAGCTCATCGCTTCGCGGGTGGGTCGGCACACCGGCTTGGTCGCTGGAATAGCGTGCGGCGATTGCCTCGACCCGCCGGGTGACCGTCAGATGAAACAGCAAGGTCAGGATCAGCGCCAACCCCGTACTCTTGGCCACACCCGACAGTATGGCGAGCCACGTGCGCCGCGAAAACGCGGCCGCCGCAACGTTCGGGTCAACGGTCACCTCGACAAACCCCACCGCCAGATTTTCCGGGCGCACCACCAAGGGCACCCGCGAAACCACCGGCGTGCCACTGACCAGGAAACTGAAAAACGGCGTGGCCTGCGTGCTCGGCGCAGTGTCGACCGACGTGAGCACGTCGCCAAAATCATCGACCACCCGCACCTTCAGGACCGAGGGTTCTTCGGCCACACCGCGCGCCAGTTCCGCCGCCACAACCTCGTCCAGCCGAAAGGCCGCCCTGGAAAAGCTGCCCGCCATCGGTGCCAGGATCTGCGCACCAAAATTCTCGATCCGCGCGCGTTCATGATCGAGATCGAACC
>JBCBAV010000018.1:0-38487 GCA_038532285.1 Pseudomonadota bacterium
CGACGCCGACGATCTGATCCGCCCCGGCCATCCGAAGGCCCTGGATGACGTTGAGGCCAATGCCGCCCAGACCGAAGACGATCGCACGGCTGCCGATCTCAACTTTCGCGGTGTTGATCACCGCGCCGATGCCCGTGGTTACGCCGCAGCCGATGTAGCAGATCTTGTCGAACGGGGCGTCCTTGCGCACCTTGGCGAGCGCGATCTCGGGGATCACGGTGTGATTGGCGAAGGTCGAACAACCCATGTAGTGGTGGATCGGCGTTCCGTCCTCCATCGAAAAGCGCGTAGTGCCGTCCGGCAGCAACCCCTGGCCCTGGGTCACACGGATCGCCTGGCACAGGTTGGTCTTGCCCGACAGGCAGTATTCACAGTTGCGGCATTCAGGCGTGTAGAGCGGGATCACGTGATCGCCCGGCTCGACCGTCGTGACACCCTCGCCAACCTCGAGCACAACGCCCGCCCCCTCATGACCGAGGATCGCCGGAAAGATACCTTCGGGATCGTCGCCCGAACGGGTGAACTCATCCGTATGGCACAGGCCCGTAGCCTTGATCTCGACCAGAACCTCACCTGCCTTCGGGCCTTCAAGGTTCACCTCCATGATTTCAAGGGGTTTGCCGGCCTCAAGGGCAACGGCGGCGCGCGTTTTCATCATGACAGTGTCCTCCCGTGAACGCTTTTGGCCATCAAGGCGCGGGCGCGCGGTTTCTGTCAATGGGTCGGCTCAAAAATCACACAACGGCGTTGCGGAGGCCTCAGGACACAAGAAGCCAGACAATCACCAGATAAGTCCATTGGTGTAATGCCTGGTCAAAACCGAAGGCACGCCAATAGCCTGCATGTTGCGGGCCGTGCCCGTGGCGCGCTGACCACATGCCCTTGCCCCAGTCGATATGAAAATGCAGCACCCATTCGGCCAGCGCAATCGCCAGCGCCACGCCCGAAGGAACCCCACGCACCAAGAGCACCGGCAAAGTCGCCGCAGCGTGGATCCCAGCATGCACAAGACGGCCCGCATTCAGATACGTTCCGCGATTTTTCAGCATCCACGATGTCTGCAGATAAAAGTCCGCAAACATGTGCTTGGCCTGCAAGAGAAACAGCGCCACAAGTGCAAAAATTACCGGGTCGTCCAATGCCGCGTTCCTGATCTTCTCGGCTGTATCCTAGGCATCAAAACGCACGCCTGCAACGAAACTGGACCGCGCGGGCCACGTGCCAGATTGATTTTGCGCCAAGCGCGGGCGTAGTGTCACGTCAAGAACACAGCCACGACCTGTGTGGACGATGTGGGGACAAGTCCGATAGAACGCTCACTTTTTGCCTTTACGTGGAAATTTTCCAAACGCGACCAATTGATCCTTTTGGCGGTCACGCTGTGCCTGTTCCCGCTGCAGTTCCTGACACTGGAGTTGCCCAAGCGCATCATCAACGATGCCATCGGCGCGGGGTCGGGGTTCATCGATTTGTACGGCTATCAGGTCGACCAGATTTCGTATCTGTGGATTTTGTGCGGTGCGTTCTTGCTGGCCGTGCTGTTGCACGGCCTGCTCAAGATGCGGATCAACACGATGAAGGGTGTGCTGGCTGAACGGCTCTTGCGTCGGTTCCGCTACAGCCTGATCGCGCGCATGCTGCGCTTTCCGCAGCCTTATTTCGAACGCACCAGCCAGGGCGAGATTGTCAGCATGATCACCGCCGAAAGCGAGCCGATGGGCGGGCTGATGGGCGATGCAGTGGCGCAACCGGTGCTGCAGGCCGGTCAGATGTTGACCATTCTGTATTTTCTCTTTGCGCAGAGCTTTGCCTTTGGGCTGGCTGCCGTTGCGCTGATCCCGTTGCAGGCGTGGCTGATCCCGCGGCTGCAAAGGCGCATCAACATGCTGAACAAGAAACGCGTACTACAGGTGCGCGCGCTTGCAGCAGAAATAGGCGAAGCCGCAGCAGGCGCAGGGACACTGCGCAAACACGGCGGCTGGCGGTACCGCATGGCGATGGTCGGGGCACGGCTGGGCACACTGTTCGGCATCCGCTTCGACATCTACCAGAAAAAGTTCTTCATGAAGTTCATCAACAACTTCATCACACAGCTGACACCGTTCTTTTTCTACGCCATCGGCGGGTATCTGGTGATCATCGGAGATGTCACGCTGGGCGCATTGGTGGCGGCGATTGCGGCCTACAAGGATCTGTCGAGCCCGTGGAAGGAGCTGCTGGCCTATTATAACCAAAGCGCCGACATGGCCGTGCGCTGGGAGACGATCACAGACAGATTTGGCCCCGATCACATGGTCGAGGAACGTTTGTTTTACGACGATCCGGGCGAAATCCCTCACCTGCGCGGCGATATCGTGCTGGATCAGGTCACTGTGCGCGATGGCGACGGCAACCCGGTACTCGAGGATATCAGCCTGACCATTCCGGCAGGCGCGGTCGTGGGCATAACCGCGGCCAACGATGAGGATCGGCGCGCGCTGGGCGAAGTGATCGCCCGCGAAAGCCTTGTCTCCAGCGGTGCGATCACCCTTGCCGGTCATAACTTGCGCGATTTGCACCAGGCGACCCTTGCCAAACGGATTGGTCATGCCACGTCGCGCCCGATTATGTTCCAGGGCAACCTTGGCGAAAACGTGTTGATGCCCATGCGCTTTTCCCCGCTTCAGGGGCAAAAACCGGGTGCCGAAATGGCCGAGGCACTGCGCACTGGCAACAGCGCGGATAACCTGGAAAACAACTGGCTCGACCCCGGCATTGGTGGATTTGCCGATCAGGGCGATATCCGCCGGTTCTGGTACCAGTTGGTGCAGGGAATGGGCAGTTCGGACGCGCTTGTCCGCCGTGCATTGGATCAGAGCTTTTATGCGCCGGACCACCCGCGCCTGCGTGACGCACTGATCGCGCTGCGCCCCAAGATGCGCGAGGCGATCAAGGCAGCAGGGCTTGAGCGCTACGTTTATTATTTCGATCCCGAGAAATACAACCTAGCGCTGCCGCTCGCAGAGAACCTGCTTTATGCCACGCCGGTGGTGAACATAACGCCCGCAATTCTCGGCGAACGGATCGAGTTTTTGCGCACCCTGAGCAAGATGGCACTGGGCGCGCAGCTTGAAGCCGTGTCGCGCGACATGATCGAAATGCTGCGGCAGATTTTTGGTGCAACAGGCACCGATCACCCGCTGTTTCAACGCGTGGGCCTTGATCCCGGCGACTACGAGGCCGTGCTTGATCTTGTCACACGCAAGCCGCAGGGCGCGGAGATGGATGATTACGAACTGGCGCTGCTGTTCACCATCCCGGCAAAGATCACCGCCGAACAGATCGGTCCGTCGTTTCCGAACACGGTCGCCTGGCAGATCCTCGAGATGCGGCGGCTGCATTCCGAAACACTGCGCGCGCAAATGGTCGATTTGTTCGATCCGATCCGTGAGGACGCCCACGTCACCGGTCTGAGCGTGATGGAAAACGCCCTTTTTGGCAAAGTGTCCGACGATGCGGGGCCGCGCGCCGACGAACTGCGCAAGGTGGTCGTCGACGTGCTGGCCGAGGCGGACGTGACCGCGCTGGTGATCGAATTGATTTTCGAGGTTCCTATCAGCCTAGGTGGGTCAAACCTGCCCGCGATGTATGCCGAACCGCTGTCCGTGGGCCGGGCAACGATCAAGCGGCCTGATATTCTGATCCTCGACAAGGTGCTGGCCTCGTTCGATGCCGATGCACAGCAGGGGCTTCTGGAAAGCCTGCGCGCGCTCTTGCCCGACACCACGATCCTTTATCTGTCCGATCGGTTCGAGGATGACAGTGTTTTCGATCTGCATTTCGAAGTGCAGCAAGGCCGCCTTGTGGGTGCCGAAGGGACGCGGGCCGAAGCCGACAGCGAAGTGGGTGCCGATCTGGCGCGCAAGGTCGACGCCCTGAGCCAGACGCCTCTGTTTGCCGGGCTCAAGCGCAAGCAGTTGCGCCTGCTGGCCTTCGGTGCGCGCTGGTATGATGCGGGCAGCGGCGACTACGTGTTCCACAAGAGCGATGATGCATCGGACGGCGCGTACATGATCCTCGACGGAGAGGCAGATTTGATCCTGCCCGCAAGCGAAGAGACCGAAGAACGGCTGATCGCCACCGTTGGACCCGGCGCTCTGGTGGGTGAGCTTGGCCTGATCCGACGAGAGCCGCGTGCGCTGGATATGCGTGCGAAATCGCCGCTCAAATGCCTGCGTATCGGCGAGGAAGAGTTTATCGCGGTGGTCGAGAACGACGCGGCCACTGCTTTCCGGTTGCTGCAGGTCATCGCCGGCTATGTGAGCACCTGACCCACCTGCGCCGTTTTGACATCGCGCAGGTTGCGGCTTAGCTTGTATCCCTATGGATACAAGAAAATCATGACAGATCGCGACATGAGCCAGGGTGAAGCGGCTTATGCCACGTTGCTCGGCCAGATTCGCGCGGGCGGATACGCGCCGGGCGACCGTCTGCGCGAGGTCGAAGTGGCCGAGCGTCTTGCGCTGTCACGTACGCCGGTGAGAGAGGCGCTCCGGAGACTTGAGGCCGAAGGGATCGTCGAACACCGCCCGAGACTGGGCGCAGTGATCCGCACGCTGGGCCACGGGGAACTGGTCGAACTGTACGAAATGCGCACCGTTCTGGAACGCACCGCGGCCGAACTTGCGGCCAAACACGCCAGCCCTGCCGAGATCGACGCCTTGCGGGACATCAATGCCCGCATCGCCTCCAGCACGTCCCAGACCGCGGCGGCGCTGAATCAGGATTTTCACCAGGGAATTTACCACGCAACGCGCAATCGCTTCCTGCTCGAAGCGGCGCGCAGTCTGAACAATGCCCTGCTGCTCTTGCGTCCCACCACATTGGAAGACGCAGACAGGATCAAGGTCGTGACCGCCCAGCACGGCAACATTCTCGACGCCATGGCTGCTGGCGACAGCGTCGCCGCTGGCGGCGCGGCGCAAGATCATCTGCAAACCTCGCTGCGCCACCGGCTCAAGATGCGGGCGGGCGCGTGACCTGGCGCACGCCCGCGTCTTTTGCCATCGCGGGCGTGGGCGTGGGCGTGTTTCACGTGCTGACGCTGCCGTTGCCGTGGCTATTGGGTCCGATAGTTGCCTGTCTTGCGGCCGCCCTGGCTGGCGTTTCGATGTCGGGCATCAAGCCCGTCAACGACGCCATGCGCACCGTTCTGGGTGTGGCCGTCGGCGCGACGTTTACCCCGGCCCTGCTGCTCGGCCTGCCCGCAATGTGGCCGACACTGATCCTGATCCCCGTGATGATCATCGGCTGCGCCGTGATCGGCGTGCCCTATTTCCGGCGGCTGTGGCGCTATGATTTTGCCACCGCGTACTATTCGGCGATGCCCGGGGGCCTGCAGGACATGCTGGTCTTTGGCGAGGAGGCAGGCGGCAGCGTGCGCACATTGTCGCTGGTCCACGCCACGCGCGTTCTGGTGGTTGTGGTTGCGCTGCCGTTTGTTCTGCAGGCGGTGTGGCAGGCTGATCTCAGCCAACCGCCAGGCGCCGCTGTCACGACCATCGCGCTGCCGCAACTGGGCCTGATGGTGCTGTGTGCCGCAATCGGCTGGTGGGGGGCCAAGCGCATCGGGCTTTTCGGTGCTTCCATCCTTGGGCCGATGATCGTGGCAGCGGCCGCGGCCCTTGCGGGCCTTTTGCAGTACCGACCACCCGCCGAAGCGATCTGGGCCGCGCAATTCTTTATCGGGATGACCGTCGGCACCCAGTACAGCGGCATCACATGGGCCGAACTGCGACGCGACGTCGTGGCAGCCACGGGCTATTGCGGTATCCTTTTCGTGCTGACGCTGATCCTTGTGGAAATTGTCTATGTGTTCGGGCTCGCGCCCGGGATGGAGGCCTTGTTGGCCTTTACGCCGGGCGGCCAGGCAGAGATGACGGTCCTCGCACTGATCGTGGGCGCCGACATGGCCTTTGTCATTGCGCACCATGTGCTTCGGATTGTGACGGTGATCCTCGGCGCGCCGATCTTTGCGAAGGTGTTCCGCTAACTGCTCATCCGACCCTGTGGGCCGTCTTCGCGGCTAGATGCGCCCTGCGATCGGCGCTGGGACCCCCTGGGGGACAGCCCGCGGACGGGCGCGGCTGCGCACCACCTTGCCTTTGGGCGGATAGACCAGCTTGGACGCCTCGACCATGAAAGCACCACCTGCAAACATCCCGGGCATCGACCGGCCCACCCGTTCCATGACGTTTCCCGACTTCATCCAGACCCGCTTGGCCGAGGGAAACTGGTAAAGCGCCCCCAGATGTCGTTCCGGCAGGAACTGGTGCTTGCGCAGTTGCGTCTCGAGCTGGCTGGCAGAATAAGGCCTGCCGTACCCAAAGGGCGTCCTGTCGCGCCGCGACCAAAGGCCCGCGCGGTTGGGCACGATAAAAAGCGCCTTGCCACCGGGCCCCAGCACGCGCCACGCCTCTTCGAGAAGGTCATAGGCCCGCTCGGATGTCTCGAGCCCGTGCAGCACGATCAGCTTGTCCACATGACCGGTCTCGATCGGCCACAGCGTCTCTTCGGTCAGCACAGCGACATTGTCGCCATCCGACGGCCACGGCATCACCCCCTGAGGTCCGGGCATTAGCGCCATCACGCGCCGCGCATCAGCAAGATACGGACGCAAAAGCGGCGTGGCAAAGCCGAACCCCACAACCGTCTGACCCTGCGCTTCGGGCCAGAGCTGCAACATGCGGTCCCGCAATGATTTCTGCGCCGCACGACCCAACGGGCTGCGATAATAAAAGTTGCGCAAATCCTGCACGTCGAGATGCATGTGCCCCTTGCCCTTTGCGCGGCCTCACGCCACCTTTGACTGTGACATTACAAACATGAAAGCCCATTTGCCATGGCCCTGCAAATTGCAACAATTCCTTGCCTTTCCGACAATTATGCATTTCTGGCGCATGACACAGCGACCGGGGCCACAGGTCTGATTGATGTGCCTGAGGCGGGGCCTATCATCGACTTTCTGGATGAAACAGGCTGGCTTTTGTCGGATATATTCCTGACCCATCACCACCCGGACCACGTGCAGGGCCTTGCAGATGTGTTGGCGCGTTTTCCTGCGCGCGTCACCGGCGCAGCAGAAGACAAGCACCGCCTGCCACCGCTCGATATCACGGTACGCGACGGCGACCGGGTCGAAATCGGATCGGTCGAAGGGCAGGTCATGGACGTCTCCGGCCATACGGTCGGCCACATCGCGCTCTACTTTCCCAACGCCAAGGCGGCATTCACAGCGGACAGCCTCATGGCGCTGGGCTGTGGCCGTGTATTCGAAGGCACCCTCCCGCAAATGCACGAAAGTTTGCAGAAACTGGCGGCGCTGCCAGAGGACACGGTTATCTTTTCCGGGCATGAATACACGCAGGCAAACGGAAGGTTCGCGTTGACCGTCGATCCGAACAATCAGGCGCTCAGGGATCGGGTCGCCGCCGTCGCCGAAGCGGTTGCCGAAGGTGAGCCCACCGTGCCGTCGACATTGGCCGAAGAACTCGCGACCAATCCCTTTTTGCGCGGTCACGACTCCGCGATCCAAGCTCACCTTGGCATGGATGGCGCGGATCCGGGCGCGGTTTTTGCCGAAATACGTACGCGCAAGGACAACTTCTAGGGTAGTACACGACCCAGATTGCCGCATTTTGTGCACATGAACGCCCACGCGCCGGTTTTTGTGAGCGTCAAGACCAAGAAAAGCCTTGAAGAGCGGCGATCTTCAACCAAACTTAAGGACATGAGGCCATGGTTGGTGCGGGGCCTCGACATCCTTCTACGCCCCCCCGACCCCGATCGACAGGAGTGCTACTCATGCCTTCATTCTCGACGACTCTCGAAAAAGCCATTCACCAGGCTTTGGCGCTGGCCAACGAACGCCGGCACGATTTTGCAACGCTCGAGCATCTCTTGTTGGCGCTGATCGACGAACCGGATGCCAAACGGGTGATGCAGGCCTGTTCGGTCGACATCAATGACCTGCGCAGCACGCTTGAGGAATTTGTCGAAGACGACCTATCGAACCTCGTGACCGATGTCGAAGGATCCGAAGCGGTGCCAACCGCCGCTTTCCAGCGCGTGATCCAGCGCGCGGCGATCCATGTGCAGTCCTCTGGTCGGACCGAGGTGACCGGCGCCAACGTGCTGGTCGCGATCTTTGCCGAACGGGAAAGCAATGCGGCTTACTTCCTGCAGGAGCAGGACATGACGCGCTATGACGCAGTCAACTTCATCGCCCACGGCGTGGCCAAGGATCCGGCCTTCGGCGAAAGCCGCCCGGTTTCCGGTGCTCCCGAAGCCGAAGAAGAGGCGCAGGGCGTCACTGATGGCGAAAAGAAAGAAAGCGCGCTGGCCAAATATTGCGTCGACCTGAACGCGAAATCGCGCGAAGGCGACATTGACCCGCTGATCGGCCGCGACGACGAGGTCGAGCGCTGCATTCAGGTGCTGTGCCGCCGTCGCAAGAACAACCCGCTTCTGGTGGGCGATCCCGGCGTGGGCAAGACCGCGATAGCCGAAGGACTTGCGCGCAAGATTGTAGCCGGTGAGACACCCGAGGTTCTGTCCAAAACCACGATCTACTCTCTCGACATGGGCGCCCTTCTTGCCGGCACGCGCTACCGCGGTGATTTCGAAGAACGTCTGAAAGCGGTCGTGACCGAGCTGGAAGATCACAAGGACGCGGTGCTGTTCATCGATGAGATCCACACCGTGATCGGCGCAGGTGCCACATCGGGCGGCGCGATGGATGCGTCGAACCTGCTCAAGCCCGCCTTGCAAGGCGGCAAACTGCGCACCATGGGCTCGACCACTTACAAGGAATTCCGCCAGCACTTTGAAAAAGACCGCGCCCTGTCGCGCCGCTTCCAGAAAATCGACGTGAATGAACCGTCGGTCGAGGACGCGACCAAGATCCTCAAGGGCCTGAAGCCTTACTTTGAAGATCATCACGGGGTCAAATATACCTCCGACGCGATCAAGACGAGCGTGGAACTGGCCAGCCGGTACATCAATGACCGCAAGCTACCCGACAGCGCCATCGATGTAATTGACGAAGCGGGCGCCGCTCAGCATCTCGTGACAGCAGCAAAGCGGCGCAAGACAATCGGCACCAAGGAAATCGAGACCGTGGTCGCGAAAATCGCGCGCATACCACCCAAAAACGTCTCCAAGGACGACGCAGAAACGCTCAAGGATCTCGAAGCCTCGCTCAAGCGCGTCGTCTTCGGCCAGGATCCGGCGATTGACGCGCTGTCTTCGGCGATCAAGCTGGCGCGTGCGGGTCTGCGTGAACCGGAAAAGCCCATCGGCAACTACCTCTTTGCAGGCCCCACCGGCGTCGGCAAAACCGAGGTCGCCAAACAGCTCGCCGATACGCTGGGTGTCGAGATGCTGCGCTTTGACATGTCGGAATACATGGAGAAACACGCAGTCTCGCGTTTGATCGGTGCCCCTCCGGGCTATGTCGGCTTCGACCAGGGTGGCATGCTCACCGATGGCGTCGACCAGCACCCGCATTGTGTACTCCTGCTCGACGAGATCGAAAAGGCGCACCCCGATGTCTACAACATCCTGCTGCAGGTCATGGATCACGGCAAACTAACCGATCACAATGGGCGCACGGTGGACTTCCGCAACGTGATCCTGATCATGACCTCGAACGCCGGGGCCGCGGATCAGGCCAAGGCCGCCGTGGGCTTTGGCCGCGACCGTCGTGAGGGCGAGGATACCGCCGCCATCGAACGGACTTTCACGCCTGAATTCCGAAACCGTCTGGATGCGGTCATCAGCTTTGCGCCTTTGGGCAAGGACACCATTCTGTCCGTGGTCGAGAAGTTCGTGCTGCAGCTTGAAGCGCAATTGATGGACCGGAATGTCACCATCGAATTGACCAAGCCCGCCGCCGAATGGCTCGCCAACGAGGGCTACGATGACAAGATGGGCGCGCGCCCGCTGGGCCGCGTGATCCAGGAACACATCAAAAAGCCGTTGGCCGAGGAATTGCTCTTTGGCAAGCTCGTCAAAGGCGGTGTGGTCAAGGTCAGCGTCAAGGATGGTCAGCTTGATCTCAAGCTTGAAGGGCCTGAAAAGCCCCGCATTTCCGGCAACAAACCCCCATTGCTGACCGCCGAGTAATGCGTGCCCTTTGGGCAGCAGTGATTGCTGCCAGCGCCCCGGCGCTGGCAGATCCGCCTTCCCTGCAATGGCCCGTTGACTGCACCTTGGGGCGCGACTGCACGATCGAGGATTACGTGGACCTCGACCCATCGCCCGGCATGCAGGACTTCGCCTGCGGCATCAAAACCCGCAACGGTCACCGCGGCACTGATATCCACATCTTTTCATTCGAGGCCATGGAAAATGGCATCAATGTGCATGCTGCCGCGCCGGGCCGCGTCGACGCGATCCGCGACGGTATAGAGGATATAGCCGTCACTCCCGAAACACGCGAGGCGATCGCGAGACGTGGTTGCGGCAATGCCGTGCGCATCAATCACGGCGACGGATGGCAAACGCTGTACTGCCACCTCAAACAGGGTTCCATTTCGGTTGGTCACAACCAGATCGTCGCAGCCGGCGATACATTGGGCCAAATCGGGCTGTCCGGTTTGACAAACGCCCCGCACCTGCACCTCACCGTGCTGCGAAACGGTGCCCCGGTTGATCCCTTTTTGCCAGCAGACGGCGCTGCAACATGCGGAACGGCCAGCGGTCCGGGCCTTTGGGCCAGCGAAATCACATACGATCCAACCGGGTTCCAAACCATCGGCTACACCGACACTGCGCCGAATATGGCAGGCGCCACGTCCGGCACCGCGCGCAGGTCCACGATCCGCGACAGCGATCCGATGGTGCTCTACGCCCTGACATTTCATGCAGAGCCCGGCGACCTCCTGCGGTTCTGGAGCACGGGCCCGGATGGACGCGAAACCTTCCGTTCCGATGCCACGCTCGATGATCCCAAGCGCACAGTACTCCGCTTTGTCGGTCGCCGCGCGCCGTCAGGCGGGTGGGCCGCCGGTCTGCACCGCGGCTACGTCCAGATCTTGCGCGCGGGTCGCATCATTGCCCACCGCCACGCAGATGTGACCGTTACAGAATAGGCTGAAGATCGCGCGGCAAGCGCGTGATGAAACCTTACTTTTCGGTGAATTTCAACTCGATCCGCCGGTTCTGCGCCCGCGCTTCATCGGTGTCGGCCCGGTTCACGGGCTGATACTGACCAAACCCGTTGGCCGACAACCGATCCGGCGGCAGGCCAAGAAAATCAACCATGTACCGCACCACGGACAGCGCCCGACCCTGGCTCAACTCCCAATTGTCCGCAAATGCCCCAAAGCCCGACAAGGGACGATCGTCGGTATGCCCATCCACCTGCAGCACCCAATCTATGCCCTCCGGGATATCTCCGGCGATATCTCGCAGGATGCCGGCGATCTTGGCGATCTCAACCCGCCCGGCGTCCGACAATGTCGCCTGACCGGGTGCAAACAGCACCTCGGACGAAAACACAAAACGGTCTCCAACGATACGCACACCCTCTTGCGTGCCCAACACGTCGCGGAGCTGGCCAAAGAATTCGGATCGGTAGCGCTCCAGATCCTGCGCCTGTGCTTCCAGACGCTTGCGCTCTTCCTCTTCCAGCGCGCGCCGCCGTCGTTCTTCGATCGCGGCGCGGGCAAGCGCGGTGTTCAGGTCCTGCCCAAGGTTCTGCAATTGCAAATCTTTTGCTGCATCCCGGGCCACCGCATCGTCCAATAACGCCTGCAACTGTCCCAATTGCGTACGCAAAGCGGCCACTTGCTGGTTCAAAAGCTCGGTTTGGCGTTGCGCCTCAAGGGTGGCGGCTTCTTCGGCGCTCAGGGCCTCGCGCGCCGCCGCAAGCAATGCGGCACGCTCGTCAGCGCGGCTCTGCGCGGCGGTCAAGGCGGTGTCATCCTGCGCCTTGGCCGCAATCGCAGCCGCCAAACGTGCCCGCACCTCGGCGGTGTCCCTTGATAATGTTTCGATTTCCGTTTCCGCCGCAAGGCGCGCGGCCAACGCCGCGGCCAGTTGTTCGCGCACCTCGGCATTGCTGCTGCCAGCCGCCGACGCATCCGCCCGGGCCGCGTCACGCGCCGCAATGGCCGTCGCCAACTGCGTCCGCAATTCAGACAGATCGGCGGCCTGCGCAGCTTGCGCAGCCTCAGATGCCACCCTCGCGGCCACAGCGGCCGCCAATCGTTCGCGGATATTCTCCAGATCGTCCGCCTGTGCCGCCAACTCCGCCTCTGCCGTCTGAAGCAGTGCCGCCAATTCCTGCGCTTCGAGCGCTGCACTGTCGCCATCGCTGGCCCGGATCAGGGCCGTGGCCAATTGCTCTTCAAGGCTTGCACGCGCCGCCTCGAGCGAGGCCCGTTCCGACCGCGCCGCCTCCAGCGCAGCCAAAGCCGTGGCCACGTCCGCTTCAAGCGACGCGATCCGCGCGTCAGCTGCCGTTGCCGATTGGCCCAGTCCTTCGGCCACCAAAAGCGCCGCAGCCAATTGCGCGTCCAGATCGGCATTTGCGGCCCGTGCCGCGGCAAGCAGGGTCAGCGTGTCTTCTGCCTCCTGCCGCTGCGCTTCCAGCGCAAGTGTCATCGCGGTCAATTCGGTGTCTGCCTGCTCCAAGCGGGCACGCAAGGCCGCCGCGGCGGCGGCTTCGACTGCACGTGCGGCCTCCTCTTCGGTCAGGGCGGTCCGGGCTGCATCAAGATCTGACTGCAGCGCTGCGGCCTCGGCCGCATTCGCAGCAGAGCGGTTGCGCAAATCGGCGATCAGGGCCTCCAGCGCCTCGCGTCGGCTCGCGGCGAGCCGCGCAGCTTCGGCGTCTGCGTCAATCTCATCGCGCGCACGCGCCAATGCGAGGTTCAGTGCCGCTTGCTCTGACAGCAGCTCAGTCTGTTCGGCCTCCAGCCCCGCCACCCGGTCCAGTGCCCCGTCACGCTCGGCAATCAGGGCAGCAACCTGCGCCTCGAACCCGGTGATCTGCGCGCGCGCCACATCCAATGCGGCATCCTGCGCATTCCGTTCCGTCAGCAACGCGGCAATCCGCGCCTCCTGTTCGGTCGCACGATCCTGCGTGTCGCTCAATGTCGCATTCAGCGCGGTCAGACGTGCGTCCAGCTGGCTTGTGCGCCGCTCTTCCAGCCCCAGCGCCTGCGCCAGGGCCGCCACCTCGCCGGCCAGTGCGTTCAGCTCGTCCTCCTGACCCGAGATCGTCTCGCGCAGAACGAACTGAACGATCATAAAGATCGTCAGCACGAACATCAGAACCAGCAGCAGGCCCGTCATCGCATCCACGAAACCGGGCCAGATCGAGGCTTGAAACCGCTGCCCCGTGCGTCGCGACAGCGCCATGGCCTAGCCGTCCCCTTGCGGCGCGCGAAGTTTGCGGGCCTGTCCGCGCGGCTGGCTCAGCGCCTGTGCCAACGCCGAAATATCGGTGCGCAGCTCTGCCATGCTTTCCTGACGGCCCGCGCTGATCTCTTCGAGAATGCGCAGCATCTGCACGTCGATCGACCGCAGGCGCATGCGGCTTTCAGCGTCGATCCCCTCGCCATTTCCCTGCGCCTCGAACAGCGCGATCAGCCGTTCCTGACCTGCCGCCACGCGTTCCAGCGCCGCTTCGCCAGACTGATCGCGCGTGATCTGCGCCATGCGTTCCAGTGTTTCGGCGACCTGCCCCAGTCGGTCATTGACCCGGTCACGGCTCGCCTCGGCCTCTGAAAACACTGCCTGCAGACTTTCCATCTGGTCCGCCAGGTGGTCGATCACGCCCGCGATGGCATGTGCCTCGCCGCTCAACTCGCCGTCGCCCTCGGGGCTCAGACCGACGCGCGTGATCGAGCTCAGCCATTCCTCAAGCTCGCGATAGAACCGGTTCTGCCCGCGCCCGGCAAACAACTCCAGCAAGCCCACAATCAGCGACCCTGCCAGTCCCAACAGCGACGAGGCAAAGGCCACGCCCATACCGCCCAACTGCGCCTCGAGCCCGGTCATCAACCGGTTGAACACTTCCACGCCACCTTCGCCCTCCTGCGGGGCAAGGCTGCGGATTGTGTCAACCACGGCCGGCACAGTTGTGGCAAGCCCGTAGAATGTTCCCAAAAGACCTAGGAAAATCAGTGTATTGACGATATACCGCGTGATCTCGCGCCCTTCGTCGATGCGCGTTGCCACGGAGTCCAGAATCGACTGTGTCGAGGTCGAGCTCAGCTGCATTCGCGCCCCGCGCGACCGCAACAGCGACGCCAGCGATGCCAGAAGCTGCGGCGCCTTGCGCTGCGCTTCTGCCCGGTCGGCGGCGAAATCCTCGATCCAGCGGACAGAGTTGATCAGCGACAGCACCATCCAGAAACACGAGATGACGCCGATGGCAAAAACCACCACGATAAAGCCGTTCAAATACGGGTTGGCCTGAAACACAGGCAGCACCCGCGGCAGCGCCACGAAGACGCCCGCTGACGACAAGCCCAGCACAAAGATCATGGCAAAGATCTGCTGCACCGGTTGCGAGAAATGTGGTTGTGCCTCGGGTGCTCCTTGCGCCACGGTTGCGCCCTGTTCCTTACTGCTCTGTTCTGCGGGGCAGATTACAGGGAATTAACCAAAAGCGCCAAGTCTTTATGGGCAAAGCGCGCGCACCCGGGCGCACAGCCAGTCGAGATCCGCGTCGCCGATGCCCAATTCGTTCAAATGGGCCGCCGTATTGTACAAATATTCGGTGTTAGGCCCACGCCCGCCAACGGCACGCGCGATGATCTGCGCCTGTTCCTCCAGCGGCAGGCCCCCGCAATACTGCACGTGATCGGGATCGATGATATAGGCCAACGCCTCGACCCAGCGCCCGTCATCCAGCGCCAGCGGCAGGACACGTTCCAGATACGCCGACGAGATCAACTCGCGTTCGCGCAACACGGCCAGCGTCACGTCCTCGTGCCCCGCGGCCACCCGAAACGCCACGCCGTCGCAGGTGGCCCCTGCTGCTGCATCCAACGCCAGCACAAGGCCCGGATCGTTCTCGGTCCCGCGATGGTGGATCGACCGCATGGAGAAGGATCGGTGGTAGTCGCGCAAGGTCGCACGCACCTGTTCGGCCACCTCGAACCCGGGGTTCCACAGCAGGCTGCCATAGCCAAAAACCCACATCTCGCCTGTCATCTGCACCTGTCCTCTGCTAGGCCCCCATGAACCGCAATTCCGGCCAAAGGGAAAGGGCATATGCGTCGCATCCTCGTCATCCTGCTCGTTCTTGTTTTGGGTTGGAGCATCTGGTGGGCGGTGGCCAGCAACGGTTTGCGCAGCGGCATCGACGGCTGGCTCGCTGCACGCAGCGCCGAAGGTTGGCAGGCTGAGGCGGCCGGCATCGACGGCAGCGGCTTTCCTACCCGGATCGAGGCGCACTTGCAAAACCTCGCCCTTGCCGATCCCGACACCGGATTGGCGGTGCAGACCGACATCCTGCGTATCTCAGCGCCTGCATGGTGGCCGGGCAACGTGACCGTCGCGCTGGACGATCAGCCCATCACCCTCGCCTCGCCTTTTGGTCAGTCGCAATTGACCATGCAGCAAGGCGTGATGGCGACCCGGCTTGCTCCCGGTACAGCCCTAGAATTGCAAAGCCTCGGCTGGACCGCAGGCCCGTGGGTGGTGCGCGACACCGATGTGCTGGCCAAGGCGGACGACCTGACACTCGTCATGCAACAACAAGACGGCCCGCGCTACAGCTTCACCGCATCCGCGACCGCCTTTGCCCCCGGCACAGCCGCGCGGCTGGGCCTGCGCCTGCCGCAGGAGTTCCCAGAGGCGTTCGATACGCTGGCCCTGCAGGCCGAAGTCACTTTTGACCGCCCGTGGGACCGCCGTGCGCTGTCAGACCGCCGCCCGCAGCCCCGGCAAATCAAATTGGCGCTGGCCGAGGCGCGCTGGGGCGATCTCCGCCTGAACGTGGCCGCCGACCTGACCGTGGATGAAAACGGGACACCCGACGGCACCCTCTCGCTGCAGGCGGAAAACTGGCGCACCATGCTGGATCTGGCGCAAAACACCGCCGCCCTGCCCCCCGGCCTGCGCGATCAGGCCGACGCGATCCTCGCCGGTCTGGCGCGCGCCTCGGGCAACGAGGCAACGCTGGACGTCGATCTGGTGATCCGCAACGGCATTGTGCTCTTGGGCTTTATCCCGGTGGCGCAGGCCCCCCAGCTGGTGCTGCGTTAACGGCAGTAGGGCCCGCCGCGATGGCGCGCGGTGTCAAAATGGAAATGATCGCGGTGAAACCGGTCCGCATTCGGCCCCAGCACGGTGCCAAACGGCCCGCAGGCCTTGCGATGCATGTCCCGCAGCGCGCGGCGGTTGCCTGAATTCCAATCCCGCAGCACGGTCAACTGTGTGCCATCGCGCAGGGTAAAGCCGGAAATGTCGATCGCATTGCCCTTGCCATGTTCCGAAATGCGCCCCCCGGGCTGGTTATTGCGCGTCCGGCAGGCATAGTGCGCGGCCACACGGAACGATTGCAACCCGCCGCCCTTGCGTTTCAACGCCGGTATCGCCGCCTTTTCCGTCCAGCGTTTGAGCGCCTTCGCCGTGCGGCAGTTCATCAGCGCGCTTTGGCTCAGCGCCACGCCTGAAACACTGCGCACGCGCACCGCCTCGTCAATGCCGCAGGCCGACAAGCGCCCGGGCACATAGCCCACGACATCGCCCTGCAAATCCGGATCGCCACACACCTGCCCCTTTCGTCGCGCATCGCGACGGGCCATCGCCTTTTGCTCGATCCGGCGGGGCCGCAAGATGGGGCGCAGGCTGGCAAAGGACGGCAGGGCCGCCACCGCCACAATCTGCTCAAGCGCCGGAATGGGCACCGCCGCTGCACGGCGTTCGTTGGTGCCGGGGCGCGACACGGGGCGCTTGAGCGGTGCAATCTCTGGCGCAGAAACCGCGCGTGCAACGGGCCGCAGCGATGTTTCCGGAGCCGCCGCAACGCTTGCGGCCAAAACGCTCAGCGCAAGCGCCAGCGTTCTCACCGCTGTCCGCTCCGGCCAAAGTCCGGCGCATCGGTGTCCTGTCCCGCCTCGATGATACCGCGCCGGATCGCGCGGGTGCGGGTGAAATAGTCAAACAACTGGTCACCGTCCCCGGTGCGAATGGCCCGCTGCAGGGCAAACAGCTCTTCGGTGAACCGGCCGAGGATCTCCAGCGTCGCGTCCTTGTTGGTCAGGAACACATCGCGCCACATGGTCGGATCGCTGGCGGCAATGCGCGTGAAATCGCGAAATCCCGCAGCCGAGTACTTGATCACCTCGCTGTCGGTCACCCGGCGCAGGTCATCCGCCACGCCCACCATGGTATAGGCGATCAGGTGCGGCGCATGACTGGTCACAGCCAACACGAGGTCGTGGTGATCCGGCTCCATCTCCTCGACATTGGACCGCATCCCTTCCCACAGCGCGCGCACGCGCGCCACGGCCTCCGGGTCCGACCCCTCCGCCGGGACAATCAGGCACCAGCGGTTGTCAAAGAGCTCGGCAAAGCCAGATTCAGGCCCCGAATGCTCGGTCCCGGCCACCGGGTGCGCGGGTACGAAATGCACGTTGTCCGGCAGGTGCGGGCCAACGCTGTCGATCACCTCGCGCTTGACCGACCCCACGTCGCTGATCGTGGCCCCGGGCGCCAGATGCGGCGCCATCTCGCGCGCAACGGACGCCATGGCGCCTACAGGCACGCACAGCACCACAAGGTCAGCGCCAGTCACGGCTTCGGCCACGCTGTCGCAGACCTGATCGCACAGGCCGATGCGGCGCGCGGTGTCACGGGTGGCGGCGCTGCGGGCATAGCCTGCGACCTCGCCCGCCAGCCCTGCGCGTTTCATCGCCCAGAACATCGACGACGCGATCAGGCCTAGCCCGATCAGCGCCACGCGGTTGTAGATCTGCGCGCTCATGCAGCCGCCCCGGCGCGCCAGCGGGTCAGCGCGTCGATCACGCGCCCGGTCTGATCGGCGTCCCCCACGGTGATCCGAAGGCCCGTAGGAAAGCCATAGCCGCCCACCCGCCGGATCAGGATGCCATCGGTATTCAGCGCGGCCTCCGCCGCGTCCGCCTCGGCCACGGTGTCGGCACGGGCCAGCACGAAATTCGTGTCACTGTCGTCACAGGCCAGCCCCAACTGACGCAGCGCGCCGGTCAGCCGCGCGCGCTGTTCGGTGTTGAGCGCCGTGCACGTCTCGACCCACGCGGTGTCGCGCACCGCGGCCTCTGCCGCGGCCAGCGCGGGCAGCGACAGATTGAACGGCTGGCGGATGCGGGTCATCACGTCGATCATCCAGCGCGGGCCATAGCCCCAGCCGACGCGCAATCCGCCCAGACCGTAGATCTTGGAAAAGGTGCGCGTCATCAGCACGTTAGGCCGCGTCTCGGCCAGCGCCCGGCCGCCATCGTAGCCAATCGCATATTCGGTATAGGCCCCGTCGATCACGAGGATCACCCGTTCGGGCAGCGCATCGGCAAGGCGCAGCAGCGCGTCGTCGCTCAACCGGGTGCCGGTCGGGTTGCCGGGGTTGGTCAGCAGCACGATCCGCGTGGCATCCGTTACGGCGCTCAGGATCGCGTCGACATCGACGACGCGATCAACCTCGGCCACCCGCACCGGGGTCGCACCGGCCATGTGGGTCAGGATCGGGTACATCGAAAACCCGTGTGCTGTGTGGATGATCTCGTCGCCCGGTCCGGCAAAGGCTTGCGTGACGAATTGCAGCACCTCGTCACTGCCCACACCGCAGATCACCCGGTCGGGGTCCACGCCCCAGATCTCGCCAATGGCGGTGCGCAGCGCCGCGTGATCCGTGGACGGGTAGAGGTGCATCTGTCCCGCCGCCTTTTGCAGCGCGGCAATGGCCGCGGGCGGCGGGCCCAGCGGGTTCTCGTTGGAACTGAGCTTCAGCACACGCTCGACACCCGCCAGATGCGACTGACCGCCCTGGTACAGCGCAATCTCCATGATGCCGGGTTGTGGTGCTGGTCGCGTCATCTTTCGCCCCTCGGTGATGTGGCAGGTTTACGCCCGCGCGCAGGCAGTGACAATGGCCCGCGCAAGGGCCGGACGCGACATAAAGCCATGACACCTGGCGCGTTACGGCCCCAAACAAAAAAGCCGCCCCGGACAGGGGCGGCCAATTTGGCACTGGGCAGGGTTTGACCCCGCCGCGGTTAGTTTTTCGCGTAGAATTCGACGACGAGGTTCGGTTCCATCATCACCGGGTACGGCACATCACCCAGTCCGGGCGTGCGCACGAAGGTCGCGGACATCTTGGAATGGTCGACGTCAAGGTAATCGGGCACGTCGCGCTCGGGCAGGCCTGCCGCTTCCAGGACCACGGTCAACTGCTTGGACCGGTCACGCACCTCGATCACGTCGCCTTCCTTGACGCGGTAGGAGGGGATGTTGACCTTGCGGCCGTTCACCTTGACGTGGCCGTGGTTCACGAACTGGCGCGCGGCAAACACGGTCGGCACGAACTTGGCGCGGTAGACGACGGCGTCCAGACGACGCTCGAGCAGACCGATCAGGTTTTCACCGGTGTCGCCCTTCACACGCTCCGCTTCGGCATAGATGCGGCGGAACTGCTTTTCGGTCAGGTCGCCATAGTAGCCCTTGAGCTTCTGCTTTGCGCGCAGCTGGATGCCGAAATCGGACAGCTTGCCCTTGCGGCGCTGGCCGTGCTGGCCGGGGCCGTATTCGCGGCGGTTGACGGGGGATTTGGGGCGGCCCCAAATGTTTTCGCCCATGCGGCGATCGATCTTGTACTTGGCAGACGTGCGTTTGGTCACGGCTGATCTCCTTCGATATGCGTGGCTCCTCCGACGCTGCCGCGCCGTCCTCGCCGGGATGAAGGGCGTTGTCCTCTGCCATGGCGATGAAAGTCCGACAGGACTTGAAGAGCCATGGCCGACAGGCGTCCCCTTGCGGGGCCCACCAACACCAATGAAGCCGCGCTTATACGCGCGCTTTCGGCAGTGTCAACGGCCCCGCGCCAGCGCCGCACATGCGGCGTGCCGGGGGCAGCCCACCAGATGGTCATTGATCAACCCGCAGGCCTGCGCGAACGCATACACGATGGTCGGCCCGCAAAAGCTGAACCCTTCCCGTTTCAGATCCCGCGACATCTGCTCGGTCAGCGCCGTCTTGGCCGGGACCTGCGTGCGGCTGGTCCACTGGTTCTGTAGCGGCACGCCGTCAAAATAGTTCCACAAAAATTGATCGAACCCGACCCGGGCGTCGAGCTCGAGAAAGGCGCGCGCGTTCCTGATCGTGGCCTCGATCTTGCCGCGGTGGCGCACGATCCCCGGGTCGGCCAGCAGGCGTGCCACGTCGTCCTCGCCCCAATCGGCAATCACCCCGGGCCGGAACCCGTCAAACGCCGCACGAAAATTTTCGCGCTTTTTCAGGATGGTGATCCAGCTCAGCCCGGCCTGAAAGCCATCAAGCACCAGCTTTTCCCAAAGCGCGCGCGCATCATATTCCGGAACACCCCATTCGGTGTCGTGATAGGCGATGTAAATCGGCTCCGATCCAGGCCAGCCACATTGCTCCATTTGCCCCTCCCGCGTGCCTGTCAGAGTTCAGCGCCAATTTGGAACAAATTGCAAACATTAAGGCCATTTTTACGATTTGGCGTCCAAGGTCTCCCTGCTGCAATCAACGAGGTCATCATGCGCAAAAAACATCGTGCCGACGTACCGCTGGGCGCGGAAAATCCGCTGAATGCGGCGGTGGCCGGGCGGGACCGGTCGATTATCGACATGGTGGCGCAGGCCGTAGCACACAATCAAACCCTTTTGGCGTATCAACCTGTTGTCGTGACCCACAACCGCCGCATCGGGTTCTACGAGGGCCTCATTCGCGTGATGGACGAAACCGGCCGCGTGATCCCGGCCAAGGATTTCATGCCCGTGGTGGAAAAAGACAAGCTTGGCCGCGAAATTGATGCCGTCGCCCTGAACATGGGTCTGCGTACATTGTACGAAAACCCGTCCCTGCGGCTGTCGATCAACATGTCGGCCCATTCCATAGGCTATGACAAATGGCTCAACACATTGCGCCGCTGGCTGAAAAAGGATGACACGCTCGGCGAACGGCTGATCCTCGAGGTCACCGAAACCTCCGCCCTCGATCAGCCCGAGGTCGTGATCAACTTCATGGAGCGGATGAGCAAGCACGGCATCTGCTTTGCCCTCGACGACTTTGGCGCAGGCTATACGTCCCTGCGGTATCTCAAGGATTTCTATTTCGATATTCTCAAGATCGATATCAGCTATTGCAACGGCATCGCCAGTGATCCGGATCTCAAGGCGATGGTGTGCGCGATGATGAGCATTGGACGGCACTTCGACATGCTTGTCGTCGCCGAAGGGGTGGAACGGGCCGAGGATGCTCAGGTGCTTGCCGACATTGGTGTCGATTGTATGCAGGGCTACTATTTTGATGCGCCGACGGTGCGGCCAAACTGGATGTTTGGCGAACGCCGCCATCCAAGCAAGGTGCAGGCCCGCGCATCCTGACGCATACCCGCTATGCGAGACTGTCCAACCCCCGTGACACCCTGTCCCTTTGGCATTATGCACGAATCTGCATAAACCCCCGCCATCGGGGAAACCCGGGCAGCAGGATTGCCTGCACACTCGGAATTTCTCAGCACAACTGACAGAGGACATCCCCCATGACAAATGTGGTCATCGCTTCTGCTGCGCGCACCGCCGTCGGCAGCTTCACCGGTTCTTTCGCGAACACACCTGCTCATGATCTCGGCACAGCCGTTCTCGAAGCCGTGGTCGAGCGGGCCGGTGTGGACAAGTCCGACGTGTCCGAGACCATCATGGGGCAGGTGCTGACCGCCGCCCAGGGCCAGAACCCGGCCCGCCAGGCCCACATCAACGCCGGCCTGCCCAAGGAAAGTGCCGCATGGGGCATCAACCAGGTGTGCGGTTCCGGCTTGCGCGCCGTCGCCCTCGGCGCCCAGCACATCCAGTTGGGCGACGCCGACATCGTGGCGGCGGGTGGCCAGGAAAACATGTCACTTTCGCCCCACGCCGCCGCCCTGCGCGCCGGTCACAAGATGGGCGATCTGAAATACATCGACACGATGATCCGCGACGGTCTGTGGGACGCCTTCAACGGCTACCACATGGGCCAGACGGCAGAGAATGTTGCTGACCAGTGGCAGATCACCCGCGACATGCAGGACGAATTTGCCGTGGCCAGCCAGAACAAGGCCGAAGCCGCCCAGAAGGCAGGCAAGTTCGCCGACGAAATCGCGCCCTTCACCGTGAAAACCCGCAAGGGCGACATCGTAGTGGATCAGGACGAATACATCCGCCACGGCGCCAACATGGAAGCGATGCAAAAACTGCGCCCCGCTTTCGCCAAGGAAGGGTCGGTGACCGCTGCCAACGCATCGGGCCTGAATGACGGTGCAGCCGCCACGCTGCTGATGTCCGCCGAAAACGCGGAAAAGCGCGGAATCGAACCCCTGGCGCGCATCGCGTCCTATGCCACCGCGGGCCTCGACCCGTCGATCATGGGCGTGGGCCCGATCTATGCCAGCCGCAAGGCGCTGGAAAAGGCGGGCTGGAGCGTTGATGACCTCGACCTCGTCGAGGCCAACGAAGCCTTCGCCGCCCAAGCCTGCGCCGTGAACAAGGACATGGGTTGGGACCCGGCGATCGTGAACGTGAACGGTGGCGCCATCGCCATCGGCCACCCGATCGGCGCCTCGGGCTGCCGTGTGCTCAACACCCTGCTGTTCGAGATGAAGCGCCGCGACGCGAAAAAAGGCCTCGCCACGCTGTGCATCGGCGGCGGCATGGGCGTTGCCATGTGCGTCGAACGCGCCTGATCCTGCCTCATCGGTGCGCGGCAACCGCGCACCCTACCCCCCCAGCCGCGACACAACAGCGGCCAAAATTCAAAGACAAAGGAAGATTAAAATGTCACGCACAGCCCTCGTCACTGGAGGCAGCCGCGGGATCGGCGAAGCCATTTCCAAGCAACTGCAATCCGAAGGCTACACCGTCGCAGCCACCTACGCCGGCAATGACGACGCCGCGGCCAAGTTCACCGACGCCACCGGCATCAAGACCTACAAGTGGAACGTGGGCGACTATGACAGTTCCAAGGCGGGCATCGAACAGGTCGAGGCCGACCTTGGCCCGATCGACACCGTGATCGCCAACGCGGGCATCACCCGCGACGCGCCTTTCCACCGCATGACCCCGCAGCAGTGGAACGAAGTGATCGACACCAACCTGACCGGCGTGTTCAACACCGTGCACCCGATCTGGCCCGGCATGCGCGAGCGCAAGTTCGGCCGCGTCGTCGTGATCTCGTCGATCAACGGGCAAAAAGGTCAGTTCGGTCAGGTCAACTATGCTGCCACCAAAGCGGGCGATCTGGGCATCGTGAAATCCCTGGCCCAGGAAGGCGCGCGCGCCGGCATCACCGCCAACGCCGTCTGCCCCGGCTACATCGGCACCGAAATGGTGATGGCCATCGACGAAGAGATCCGCAACAAGATCATCGCGGGCATCCCAGCCGGTCGCCTCGGCACCCCCGAGGAAATCGCGCGCTGCGTCAGCTTCCTCTGCTCCGAGGACTCAGGCTTTATCAACGGCTCCACCATCTCGGCCAACGGCGCCCAGTTTTTCGTCTGAAAACAAAGGGGTCGGGACATTACTGCCCCGACCCCTCGCGCACCATACGGTGCCATCCCGTAAGATCGCGTACGCCGATCAGCGGAAAGATTTGCTCCCGAACATCCAGGCCCAGGCCTGTGCCAATGCCGCGCCGCGCTCTTCGTGGGCGCGCAGCATGCCGTTGCGGATGCGGGGGTCTGCGGAGGTCTCGAACATGTCTCTTGTCCTTTCGCGTGTTGTTCTCTTGCCTTGCAACATGGGCAAAAGGACCGCCCGCGACAAACGAGACTTTTCAGCGGCTCACTTAAGCTGTACTTAACTGACCATGCCGGACCGCCTACCACCACTCACCGCCCTGCGCGCCTTTGACGCCGCCGCGCGCCACATGTCCTTTGCCAAAGCGGCCGAGGAACTGCACGTCACCCCCGCGGCACTCAGCTTTCAGATCAAATCTCTTGAAGAGCATCTGGGCACGCCGCTGTTTCGCCGCCTCAACCGCGCGGTGGAGTTGACCGGTGCGGGCACCGCGCTTGCTCCTGGCGCGCGCGACGGGTTTCAGGCGCTGGCCGCCGCGTGGCGCGCAGCACAGCGCACTATGGACAATCAGACCCTCGTGGTCACAGCAGGCCCCGCCTTTACCGCCAAATGGATGGCACCACGGCTCTATGCCTTTGCCCTCGACCACCCCGAAATCGAACTGCGCTTTGCCGCATCGCTCAAGATGATGGACCTGGCCCGCGACGGCATCGACGTCGCCATCCGCTTTGGCAAACGCACGCCCGAAGACCAGTATTTCGTCCAGCCGCTGGCCGAAGAATGGGTGTGCCCGGTCATGACCCCCGAAATGGCCGCGCGCTATGCCACGCCCGCCAGCCTCGCCAACGCGCCGCTGATCGTCGACAACAGCATCGAATTTCTTGAACCGCCCGCCAACTGGGCCGCGTGGTTCCGCGCCATGGGCCTGCCCGCGCCCGAGGTGCACGGCCCCCGGTTCAGCCAGGCCGACCACGCCATCGACGCGGCCCTTGCCGGTGTCGGCGTGGTGCTGGGCCGCCGCGCGCTGGTGGTCAAGGATCTCGACGACGGCCGCCTGGTCGCACCGTTCAAAACCGCGCTGGAAACCGGCGCGCGGTTCCGCTTTCTCTGCGCCAAGGGGGCCGAAACACGCCCCCACATTGCGGCCTTGCGCGAATGGATCGTTGCCGAGATCGACAAGATGCGTCACATCACGGACGCCATGACACTCGTGCCCGTCCCCGCCCCATGACCCGCCGCAACGCCACGCTTCTGGGCTTTGTCGCTGTGCTCTTGTGGGGCGTGCTGGCGCTCTTGACCGTGGGCGCGGCGCCCACGCCGCCGCTCCTGCTCAACACGATCTGCTTTGCCATCGGCGGCACGCTGGGCCTGATCTGGACCGCCATGTCGGGCCAGCTGGGCGCGCTGCGCACCGTGCCGCTGCACGTCTATGCCATGGGCACGCTGGGCCTGTTTGGCTACCACGCGCTCTATTTCACCGCCCTGCGCCTTGCGCCTGCGGCCGAGGCGAGCCTGATTGCCTATCTCTGGCCCCTGCTGATCGTGCTGTTCTCCGGCCTCCTGCCGGGGGAAAAGCTGCGCGCGGGTCACGTCTTGGGCGCGCTGATCGGGTTCTCGGGTGCGGCCCTGATCATCTCCGGCGGCGGCACCGGGTTCAACGCGGACGCCTTGCCCGGCTATCTGGTGGCAGGCATCTGCGCGCTCACATGGTCCGGGTATTCCGTGCTCAGCCGCGTCTTTGGCACCGCCCCCACGGCGTCGGTGGCGGTGTTCTGCCTTGCCTCCGCCGCGCTGTCCTACCCACTGCATCTGGCGCTGGAACAACCGGTCTGGCCACAGGATACCTTGACCTGGGCCAGCGCAATCGCCCTTGGCCTCGGGCCGGTCGGGTTGGCCTTCTACGTCTGGGACATCGGGGTCAAGCGGGGCGATATCCAGCTGCTCGGCACCGCGTCCTACGCCGCACCGCTAATCTCAACCGTTGTGCTTATCCTGGCCGGGGTGGCGCCTGCCACCTGGGTGATCGGCGCGGCCGCAGCGCTGGTGACCGCTGGCGCCATGCTCGCCGCGCGGGCCAGCATCAGGGCCAGCGCCACAAAAGATGTCAGCCCGAAAGTCGGGTGATCTCTTCTTTCAATCGCAATTTCTGTTTTTTCATGACCGCGATCTGAGTGTGATCCACGGCGGGGGAGCGTTGGGCAATTTCAACCTCGTCGCTCAGGGCTTGGTGCTTCTTTTTCAACTCTTCGAGATGGGCGGTGACGCTCATTCAGGTCCTCCTTGAGATAAAAGTTGCCCGACCAGCGTTGCACAGGACAGGTCAGCTTGTCACGCCGCATGCGCAGCATGTGGACAAGTAAAGCGACACAACTTTAACGATAGATTAATGGCGCGGCATCCGCGGCAAAGCAGCCCCTTCGCGCAAAACCGCTTGAATCTCAGGGGTATAGTCTTCGCCATCGCGTTCGTGGCGCGCGGCGGCGTGCAGGATCACCGGCGCGTGCAGGCGAAACGGCGCCCGGCCTTCCTTGCGCGCACGAAAGATGACCAGTTCGGCTGGCGTCCCGACGCGCGGACAAATGGGAATCAGTTCCAGCGATCCAACCCGCGCGTCCACCGCGCGCATCAGGTCCGGGACTCGGTCCGCCTTGTGGATCATGTGCAGGTACCCTTTGGGCCGCAACCGCCGGGTCGCGGCGTCGACCCAGGCGGCCAGCGGGGTCACCTCGCCCAAGGCCGCCTCGCGCGCAGGATCGCGGGCCGCATGGCCCGCCCCCCGGTCGTAATAGGGCGGATTGGCCAGCACGTGATCAAACGCACGCGCCTTCACGGCCTCGGGCAAAGCCTGCAAATCCGCCTGAACCACATCCAGCCCGTTGCGCGCCGCCAGCGCAGCATACGCTGCCTCGCGCTCCACCCCCAGCAAGGTCAGCCCGGGCACCCGCGCGCCCAGACACAAGGCAACAGCCCCCACGCCACAGCCCAGATCCAGCACCGCCTGCCCTGCCCGCGCATCGACCGATGCCGCCAGCAGAACCGGGTCCACCCCGGCGCGGTAGCCCACGCGCGGCTGCCACAGATGCACCCGCCCGCCCAGAAACGCGTCATGGCTCAGATCAGAACCCAAGGTCGATCTCGTTGTCGCGCATTACCCGCAGGGCCGCGTCATAATCATCCGCCCGCACCATCAGCCGCCGCGGAAAGATTCCGATGCCGCCCTCGAGGATGCTCATATTTACGTCCATCTCAAAGCAGTCTATGTCTTCGCCGCCAAGCAGCGCTGTGGCAAAGGCGATGATCGTCGGATCGGTGCTGCGCAAAAGTTCCCTCATGTCGTGGATGTAAGGGCGCTACGGGCTACTTGTCGAGGGGCTTGGGAACGGCCCAAAAGGAAGATCATGAACGCGCACGCGCAGCACAAACCACACGAACAGCTGGCCGCCTTTCTCGCCGCGGATATGGAGGCGGTGAACGGCCTCATTCGCGACCGCATGGCCTCCGAACATGCGCCCCGCATTCCCGAAGTGACCCGCCACCTGGTCGAGGCGGGCGGCAAGCGCGTGCGCCCGATGCTGACGCTGGCCGCGGCGCGCATGTGCGGCTATCCCGGCCCCTACCACGTGCATCTCGCCGCCACGGTCGAATTTATTCACACCGCCACGCTGCTGCACGACGATGTGGTCGACGAAAGCGCGCAGCGCCGCGGCCGCCCCACCGCCAACCTGCTGTGGGACAACAAATCCTCGGTGCTGGTCGGTGACTACCTGTTTTCCCGCAGCTTCCAGTTGATGACCGAAACCGGCAACATGGACGTGCTGCGCATCCTGTCGGATGCCTCCGCCACCATCGCCGAAGGCGAGGTGCTGCAGCTTACCGCCGCGCAAAACCTCGCCACGGATGAGGGCGTGTACATGCAGGTGATCCGCGGCAAGACCGCCGCGCTGTTCTCTGCCGCGACCGAAGTGGGCGGCGTGATCGCAAACGCGCCCACGGATCACGTGCGGGCGCTCTTTGACTACGGCGACGCGCTTGGCATTGCGTTCCAGATCGTCGACGACCTGCTCGATTATCAGGGCCAGTCACAGGCCACCGGTAAAAACGTCGGCGACGATTTCCGCGAACGCAAACTGACCCTGCCGGTGATCCGCGCCGTCGCACTCGCCGATGCCGACGAACGCGCCTTCTGGGCGCGCACCATCGAGGCGGGCAAACAAGAGGACGGAGACCTCGACCACGCGCTGGCGCTGCTCGAAAAGCACGACGCGCTGACCTACACCAAGGACACCGCGATCACCCACGCCGAACGGGCCAAATCAGCCCTCGCGCCGCTGCCCGATCACGCGCTGAAAAAGATGCTGGTTGACTTGTCTGACTACGTCGTCGAACGCATCCGTTAGGAAATCGCGAAGAGGGCCGCCAAGGCCCGATGAGCCGCGGCTCAGTCCTCGGCCACCTGCAGCGGCTCTGCACCTTCTTCCGCCAGTACCGCGTCCAGACCCAGTTCCAGCTTGCGCCGCATCCGGTCGGGCTGCGCATCACCGGGGTCTTCCTCGTCCACGAAACTCAGCGCCCGCATCCACTGAAACTCCGCCTCGCGCACCCGCCCCACGGACCAGTACACATCGCCCAGATGGTCATTGACCACCGGGTCGATCGGCATCAACTCGACCGCACGCTCCATGTGCACCACGGCCTCTTCGTACCGGCCCAGCCGGAACAGAACCCAGCCCAGACTGTCGACGATATAGCCACTGTCGGGGCTGGCCGCGACGGCCTCTTCGATCATCTCCAGCGCTTCATCCAGCTTGATCTGCATCTCGACCAGCGAATAGCCGAGGTAATTCAGCACCTGCGGCTGCCCGGGGTTCAGCTCCAGCGCGCGGCGGAAATCGGCCTCGGCCTGCGGCCAGTCCTTGTTGCGCTCGTGACAGATGGCGCGGGCATAATGCAGGAACCACGCCCCCCGGGACCCATCGGGCGTCAGGTCGATCGCGCGGTCATAGGCAGGCACCGCATCCGCAAACCGGTCCTGCTGGCGCAGCACATCGCCCAGCGTCGAATGCACCACGGGCAGGTCGGGATACCGCTTGGCCAACTGCTCCAGCACCTCGATCGCCGCATCCGGCTTGTCGGCCTGCCGCAGGGCCGCGGCGCGGCCCAGTTCGGCGGCGTGATAGGCCGGGTGATCCGTCGGCACCTTCTTGTAGGCCGCCGTGGCCAGGCCGTACTGTTCCAGCGATTCCAGCAGTTCTGCGGTCAACAGCAGCGCGTCCACATGTTCAGGTCGCAGATGCAGCGCCACGCGGGCATAAAGCAGCGTGTAATCCGCCCCCGCCTCGCTGCGCAGCGCGCTCGCGACCGAGAAAAAGACCTCCGCCGCCCCCTCCACGGGGCTGTTGATGTGGCTAAACGCGACCGTCTCCCCGGCCTCCAGCGCGTCGACCATGATTTGCAGTTCCGGGTCGCGCGACGCGCCAAAGGCACCGCTGATCGCCTCCAGCGCATCCGCGTTGCGCCCCAGTTGCGACAGCATCTCGGCCCGTGCCATCACCCCGCGCCGCGTCTCGAGCAGTGGCCCGTTGTCCCCGGCGGCATAAATCGCGTCGGCCTCGGCAAACTGCCCCACGGACGCCAGCGCAAGGGCCTTGTGATACATCGCGAACCCGCGCAGCCCCTGCTGTTCGGACAGGTCATCGAACGTGGCCATGGCCGCAGCCGTGTTGCCCGCGCCGACCAGCGCCCAGCCCTCCAGCAGTCCGTCCACCAACGGGCCGATGCCCTGCGCGTCCCGGTCGCGCTGCAGAAACTCGGTGTAATCCTCGCGCACCAGCAAATCACCGGTGATCACGATATGCGCGATCTGGCTGCGAAAGCCCTGCTCTTCCATCAGCGTGGCCACCGGCAGCGCCCGGTCCAACCGGCCCAGCGCCAGTTGCGCCGCCACCACGTCGCCCATCAGTTCCGCATTGCCCGGATCCCGCGCAAGAGCCGCCCCCAGATACTGTGCCGCCGCGGCAAAATCGCTTTCCATCGCTGCTTGCCGCCCGGCCAGGTAATCGCCCGCGCCGGCCTGCGCCTCCGCAGGATCAAACGACACCGCCAACGCGGCAAAAGCAGCAGAACACAGCAGGGATCGGATCACGGGCGCGCACCTCGGGTGATTGGGTTTCCGGCCAAAGCTAACATCTTCCCGCGCGACTGCAACGCGCGCGGCCCCGACAATTGCGTGATTGCGCGCCACAGCCACCGGCCACGGCGCACAAAAGTCACATATTGGGATAGTTCGGCCCGTCCCCGCCCTGCGGCGTGGTCCACGTGATGTTCTGGCCCGGGTCCTTGATGTCACAGGTCTTGCAGTGCACGCAGTTCTGGAAATTGATGACAAAGCGCGGCTGCTTGTCCTCCTCCTCCACGAACTCGTAAACCCCCGCCGGGCAATACCGCGACGACGGCGCCCCATAGGCGCGGTAATCCACGGTCAGCGGAACAGTGTCATCTTTCAGCCGCAGGTGTGCAGGCTGGCTTTCCTCGTGATTGGTAAAGCTGAACGACACGTTGGTCAGCCGGTCAAAGCTCAGCTTGCCATCGGGCTTGGGATAATCAATCGGCGCGTGCTTGGCGGAAATTTCCGTGGCCTCGGCGTCGTTTTTCCCGTGCTTGAGCGTGCCAAACAGCGAAAAGCCCAGCGTGTTGGTCCACATGTCCATCCCGCCGCCGACCAGCGAGGCCACCAGCCCGTATTTCGACCACAGCGGCTTGACGTTGCGCACCTTTTTCAGATCGCGGCCAATCGCACCCGTGCGCACCTCGGTCTCGTAATCGGCCAGCTCGTCGCTCGTGCGGCCCGCCTTGATCGCGGCGTGTGCGGCCTCGGCGGCCGCCTTGCCCGACAGCATCGCGTTGTGGTTGCCCTTGATCCGCGGCACGTTGACCATGCCCACGCTACAGCCCAACAGGGCAACGCCCGGGGCCACCATCTTGGGCATCGACTGGAACCCGCCCTCGGAAATGGCCCGCGCGCCATACGCGACGCGCTTGCCGCCCTCAAGCAGTTCGGCCACCTTCGGATGGTGCTTGAACCGCTGAAATTCCATGTAGGGGAACAGGTGCGGATTCTTGTAGTTCAGGTGAACCACAAATCCGACGTAAACCTGATTGTTCTCAAGGTGATAGATGAACGACCCGCCGCCCGCATTGCTGCCCAGCGGCCAGCCCATCGTGTGGGTCACCTCGCCTTCGTTGTGCTTGGCCGGGTCGATCTCCCAGATCTCCTTCATGCCCAGCCCGTATTTCTGCGGCTCGCTGTCCTTGGCCAGATCGTATTTCGCGATCACCTCCTTGGACAGGCTGCCGCGCACGCCCTCGCTCAGGAACACGTACTTGCCGTGCAACTCCATGCCCGGCTCGGTGTTCTCGCCAATGGATCCATCAGCCTCAAGACCAAAGACCCCGGCCACAACGCCCTTCACCGCGCCATCGTCGCCATAGACCAGCTCGGAACAGGCCATGCCCGGAAAGATCTCGACACCCAGTTCCTCGGCCAGTTCCGCCATCCAGCGGCAGACATTGCCCATCGACACGATATAATTGCCGTGGTTGCTCATCAGCGGCGGCATCGGCCAGTTGGGGATGCGGATCTGCCCCGCCTCGCCCAGCATGTAGAAATTGTCTTCTTTCACCGGCGTGTTCAGCGGCGCGCCCTTGTCCTTCCAATCGGGGATCAGCGCATCAAGGCCCGAGGGGTCCAGCACCGCACCCGACAGGATATGCGCGCCAACCTCGGAGCCCTTTTCCAGCACCACGACCTCCATGTCGGGGTCCAGCTGCTTCAGCCGGATCGCCGCGGACAGGCCCGCGGGGCCCGCGCCCACGATGACCACGTCATATTCCATCGTCTCGCGTGTCACTTCGGTCATGATGCGTTGCTCTCCCTATGGCCGCGCAGGGCCGCGCGCTGGCTGCGAAATCCATCCCCAAAACGGGGTCACAGCATAGGTGACCCCTGCCCGTGAAAAAATCCATAGGTAATTCACGTCAGAACGGGACGTTACTTTGCCGCAGGGGCATCACCCAAAAGATAGCGGGGGCCACTGCCGCGCGCGGCAGCGCTGTCGGCGGGATTATACAGCGCACAGGCCTCAAGGCTCAGACAGCCACACCCGATACAGCCATCCAGCCGGTCGCGCAAATCCTCCAGCGCCGCAATCCGCGCCTCCAGCCGCGCGCGAAAGGCAACGCTGATCCGGCTCCAGTCCGCCTTGCTCGGCGCGCGGTGCCGTGGCAGATCGGCCATCTCGGCCCGGATCTCGGCAATGGAAAACCCCAGCCGCTGCGCGATCATCACGAAACTCAGCCGCCGCAGGTCGGCCCGCTGAAACCGCCGCTGCCCGCCCGCATTGCGCCACGGCTGCACCAGCCCCTCGTCCTCGTAATACCGGATCGCCGACACGGCGAGGCCGGTGCGCGCCGCCATGTCCCCGATGCTCAACCCTTCGGATGCCGCCATGAAAAAATCCCTTGACCTCAAGTGCGCTTGAGGTCCGACGATGCCCCCATCAAACACAAAAGGACAGCGAAAAATGCCAGCCCAACTCGAACACACGAATTTCACCGTCTCCGATCCCGCCACAACGGCGGCCTGGATGTGCGATCTCTTTGGCTGGCACATCCGCTGGCAGGGGGACTCGCGCTCCACCGGCACCTCGATCCACGTGGGCACCGACACGCACTACCTCGCCCTCTACGCGCCCAAGGATGGCAATGTCGCCCCACGCGGCGACCACTACAATATCCGCGGCGGGCTCAACCACATCGCCGTGGTGGTCGGTGACATCGACAAGGCCGAGAAACAGGTGATCGCCGCGGGCTTCACCCCGCACAGCCACCAGGACTACGAACCGGGTCTGCGCTTCTACTTCAGGGATCACGACGACATCGAATACGAAGTGGTCCAGTACTGACCCGGAACCGCCCGCTTCTTCTGGCTGAAAATACCTCGGGGGAGGCGCCGCAGGCGGCGGGGGCAGCGCCCCCTTTCCACTTGCATTCCCACGCGTCCTTGGGTCAGGTATGCGCGGACACGAAAATGGCGGCCCCTCGGGGCTGCCTAAACTTTTGGACCGCGCCGATGGACAAGATTCCAATGACCCGCGCCGGCTACGCCGCGCTCGAAACCGAATTGAAGCAGCTCAAATCCGAAGAGCGGCCCGCCATCATCAAGGCCATCGCCGAAGCCCGCGAGCACGGCGACCTGTCGGAAAACGCCGAATACCACTCCGCCAAGGAAAAGCAGAGCTTTATCGAAGGCCGGATCAAGGAACTGGAAGGCGTGATTTCGCTGTCCGACGTGATCGACCCGTCGAAGCTCTCCGGCGCGATCAAGTTCGGCGCCACGGTGACGCTGGTGGACGAGGACACCGACGAGGAAAAGACCTGGCAGATCGTCGGCGAATACGAAGCCAACATCGAACAGGGCCTTTTGAACATCAAATCCCCCATCGCCCGCGCCCTGATCGGCAAGGACGAGGGCGACAGCGTCGAGGTCCGCACCCCCGGCGGGGAAAAGTCCTACGAAGTGCTGAAAATCAGCTATAGCTGAGGCCATGGCCGACAAACCCGCACCACCTTCCGCGCGGCCCACGCCGCTGGGCATCTACGACAAACCCCGCACCGAACGCGTGACGGGGATCGAAATCACGGCCGTGATCCTTTCGGCGCTGTGGCTGATCGGGGCGGCGGCGTTCTTTCTCAGCGGCTCGGCCCAGACGACCGAGGCCGACGGCATCCGCTTTCTGATCACGATGCTGGCGGTGTTCATGCCCGTGGCGATGATCTGGGTCGCGGCCACGGCGGCGCGCTCCAGCCGGGTGATGCGCGAGGAAAGCCAACGGCTCCAGACCGCCATCGACGCCATCCGGCAAGCGTACATTGCACAAAGCCAGGGCCGCGACGTGGCCTCCGAGCCGTCGGTGGCGCGCAAACTGGACGAGATTGCCGCCGCCGCGCGCAAGACCGAAAGCACGCTGGCCACCTTCCAGACCCGACGCGAGGCAGCGCCGGTGCAGCGCGTCGCCGCCCCCGCGGCCGCAGCCGCCCCAACCGATGACCAACCCGCGCTGGCGCTCGGCACCAGCGCCGAAGACATCGCCCTGCCCGTCGACAGCCAGGATTTCATCCGCGCGCTGAATTTCCCCGAAACCGCCGAGGACGAAGACGGCTTTGCCGCCCTGCGCCGCGCCATGAAAGACCGCGAAACCGCGCAACTGATCCAGGCCGCGCAGGACATCCTGACCCTGCTCAGCCAGGATGGCATCTACATGGATGATCTGCGCCCCGACCGCGCCCGCCCCGAGGTCTGGCGCAGCTTTGCCGCGGGCGCCCGTGGCCGCGCCGTGGCGCCCCTGGGCGGCATTCGCGACCGCTCGTCACTGGCGCTCAGTGCCGGCAGGATGAAACAAGACCCGATCTTTCGCGATGCGGCGCACCATTTCCTGCGCAAGTTCGACAAGAACGTGTCCGGTTTTGCCGAACACGCCACGGATGCCGAATTGAGCGCGCTGGGGGACACCCGCACGGCGCGCGCCTTCATGCTGCTGGGCCGGGTGGCGGGCACGTTCGACTAAACGCTCTTCAGCCCCTGCAGGGCTTCATCGCGACGGTGCCGCTACAGCTCATCCTTGCGCACATCCGCATCCTGCTTCAGCCGGGTGATGAACGCCTTGGAGATATGCGCGCGCAGCGCGTCGCTCGCGGTGACGGAATCCTTGGCCTCGATGGCGGCCACCACCTGCCGGTGCTCGTCCTGCGCCACCTCGCCGCGCCCCTCGGCCGCCAGCGACGTCGTCGCCATCAGCGCCATGGTCCGGTAAACGAGGTCCAGCTGCTGCACCAGATACCGGTTGTGCGACGCCAGATGCACCTGCTTGTGAAACCGCCGGTTGGCCCGGCTCAGCGCGGGCGGGTCGCTGATCAGCTTGTCGTCCTCGGCCACCATCTCCTTGAGAATGCGCACTTCTTCGGGCGTGGCATGCTGGGCCGCCAGCCCCGCGGCCAGCGCCTCAAGCTCGCTGCGCACCACGTACAGCTCGGACATCTGGTTGTGATCGAGCGACGCCACGATCAGGCTGCGCCCGTCGCGCGCCAGCAGCGATTGCGTCTCGAGCCGCTGCAACGCCTCGCGCACGGGGGTGCGCGACACACCAAACCGTTCGGCCAGTTCGCTTTCCACCAGCCGGTCGCCGGGCCGGTAGGTGCCGATGTCAATCGCCTCGAGGATCATCGCATAGGCATCAAGGTTCTGGGGCCGGGTCGGGCGCATGGCAGTGGTCTTTCGTCGTTATATTCCAACACCCTAGGCCCCAGCCCCCCAACCACGCAAGCCCAATGCTTGCAGCCGGGCGGCCAATGGGCCAAAGACTGGCACCATGACTGCTGCGCATTTTGACCACGTCACGTCCTGGGTCTTTGACCTCGACAACACGCTGTACCCGCCGCACATGGCGCTCTTTGACCAGATCGAAGCGCGCATGACGGCCTACGTGATGGACACGCTGGGCGTGACCCGGGCCGAGGCGGACCGCCTGCGCACGCAGTACTGGCGCGACCACGGCACGACGCTCGCGGGGCTGATGCAGGAACACGGGCTCGACCCCGATCCGTACCTCGTGGCGGTGCACGACATCTCGCTCGATCACATGACACCCGACCCGGATCTGGCCAGCCACATCGCCGCCCTGCCCGGGCGGCGCATCGTCTACACCAACGGCAGCGCGCCATATGCGCGCCGGGTGATCGCGGCGCGCGGGCTGGCGGGGCTGTTCGATGCGGTCTACGGGGTCGAGGATGCGGGATACGTCCCGAAACCCCAGCGCAGCGCGTTCGACGCAATCTTTGCCCGCGACGGGATCGACCCGACGGTTGCCGCCATGTTCGAGGACGAACCGCGCAACCTGCAGGCACCGCATGCCATGGGCATGCGCACGGTGCTGGTGGCCGACAGCGCCCATGACGGCGATCACATCCATTTTCACACCGACGACCTGACCGGCTTTCTCGGGCAGCTGAGGTGACAGGATGCCGCTTTGGCGCGGGGCGCGGCGGGGTTAAATTGGCAGATATGACAGAGACCTGCGACATCCTCATTTCCGGCGGCGGCATCGCCGGGCTGGCGGCGGCAGCACTTTTTGGCCGCCACGGTTTTCACGTGATCCTCGTCGACCCGGCCCCGCCGGTAACCGATGGCGATGCCGACGGCGCCGACCTGCGCACCACGGCACTGCTGCAACCGGCGCGTACGCTGTTCGATGCCGCAGGCGTGTGGGACGCCATCGCGCCCCATGGTGCCGCGCTCGAGATCATGCAGATCGTCGATGCCGGCGACAGCCCCGGCGCCCGCCGCGCCACGCGCGCGTTCAAATCCTCGGACGTGTCGGACCTGCCCTTTGGCTGGAACGTGCCGAACTGGCGTCTGCGGCAGGTTCTGGTGGACCGGCTTGGAACGCTCGACACCGTGGATTTCCGCCCCGGCCTGAGTGCCACACAGCTGTTCACCCGGCTAAACGAGGCGCGCGTGACCCTGTCGGACGGCACGCGGATCAGGACCCGGCTGGTGATCGCCGCCGATGGCCGCAATTCGGTGATGCGGACCGCGGCAGGCATCGGCGTGACTACCCGCCGCTATGGGCAAAAGGCGCTGGCCTTTGCCGTCACCCACCCCGAGCCGCACGACAACATCTCGACCGAGATTCACAAGACCGGCGGCCCGTTCACCTTCGTGCCGCTGCCCGACCATGACGGGCAGCCCTGCTCGGCCGTGGTGTGGATGGACGACGGCGCCAAATCGCTCGCCCGCCTGAACGCGCCGGTAACCGAGTTCGAGTCCGAGGCCACCGACCGCTCATCGGGCCTGCTCGGCCCTCTTCGCCTCGCCACGCGGCGCAGCCTGTGGCCGATCATCAGCCAGAAAGCCGACCGGTTTGCCGCCCAGCGCGTGGCGCTTGTGGCCGAAGCGGCCCACGTGGTGCCACCCATCGGTGCGCAGGGGCTGAACATGAGCCTCGCCGACATTCGCACCCTGTTTGATCTGGCGGAACAATCCCCCGGAACCCTGGGCGACGCGCAGATGCTCGACGCCTATCACCGCGCCCGCTTTGCGGACGTCAGCCTGCGGGTGGCAGGCATCGACATGCTCAACCGCACCAGCCAGGCCGCCGCCCCCGCCCTGCGCACCGCCCGCGCCTGGGGCGTGACCGCGCTGCACGAGGTCAAACCGGTGCGCAAGACGTTGATGCGGATGGGGTTGGGGACCAACTGACGGCGCGGATGGCGGACCGGCCCTCCGGGGGCGGTTTATCTGGCGAAATGAAGCAGGGGATCGTCGTCTGTTGTGCAGTGGTGTTGCAAGTGCGGTGGCCACGCGAGACCAAACGTGTCGGGCCTTGATGGCGGGGCGCCCCTCCGGAGGGAGTTTTTTGGGCAAGATGAAGGTGCCGCGTCAGGCGCGGCCGAAGGTGAGGTAGTGCGGCGTGCGGCCTTCGCGCAGGGCCTTTTGTTCGTAGCGAGTCGAGAGCCAGTCGGACCACGGGGTGCGCCAGTCGGCGGCGGTCTCGGCGGTCCAGGTAAACCCGGCCTCTGGGACCTCTTCGAGGGTCTGGCGGACATAGTCGGGGATATCTGTGGCGACGCGGAATTCCGCGCCCAGGGCCAGCGCGCGGGCCAGCGGGGCGAGGTGTTCCTGGGTGACGAACCGGCGGCGGTGGTGGCGCGCCTTGGGCCACGGATCAGGGTAAAGCAGGAACGCCTTGTCGATGGACCCCGCGGGCAGCACATCCATCAGATCACGCGCATCGCCGGGAAACACCCGCAGATTGTCCACGCCCGCCCGCCGGATCTTGCCCAGCAGCATCGCCACGCCGTTGACATACGGCTCGGCCCCGATGATGCCGACATCTGGGTTGGCCTGCGCCTGATGCACCAGATGCTCACCGCCGCCAAACCCGATCTCGAGCCACACAGGCCGCCCGCCAAACAGCGCCCCCAGATCCAGCGGCGTGCGCGCGGGGTTGTCGTCCCACGTCACCGGGCCCGGCGACAGCGCGGCCAGATCCTCGTCGAGGTACCGTTTCTGGCTGTCCTTCAGCGCCTTGCCCTTGAGCCGGCCATAGAAATTGCGGTGCGGTCGTATCGTCATGGCGCGCGGGTTACGCCAAGCCCGGACCCGTGACAACCCACCCCTTGTGAGCGCCCCGCCCCATTGCTAACCAGAGCCAAAGGGAGCCGCCACAATGCCCGTGATCACCACCATCGACGACCTCAAGCGCATCTACGAAGCCCGCGTGCCGCGCATGTTCTATGACTACTGCGAATCCGGCAGCTGGACCGAACAGACCTTTCGCGACAACTCGTCCGATTTCGATGACATCCGCCTGCGCCAGCGGGTGGCGGTGGACATGTCGGGCCGCACCACCGCCAGCCAGATGATCGGGCAGGACGTGGCGATGCCCGTGGCCTTGGCCCCCGTGGGGCTGACCGGCATGCAGCACGCCGATGGCGAGATCAAGGCCGCCACCGCCGCGCGCGATTTCGGGGTGCCGTTCACGCTGTCGACCATGTCGATCAACTCGATCGAGGATGTGGCCGAGGCGACAGGCGCGCCGTTCTGGTTCCAGCTTTACGTGATGCGCGACGAGGATTACGTGCGCCGCCTCATCGCACGGGC